>JBCBDM010000333.1:0-534 GCA_038529705.1 Bacteroidota bacterium | reverse complement strand
GTGGTCACGCTTTTCGGCTTCTTCGAGTTGTCGCAAATAAACACGCAACTGCTTATCGGTCGCCCAGGCGGTGCCGTAAATTCGTTGCAGCATATCGTTGCGCGAATCACCTTCCCAGTAAGCGCCCGATACACGCAACAGCTTGAAGCCGGAGCCCAGTCGACCTGTCGACGGCAAATGCGGGCCGCGGCACAGATCGATGAAGTCGCCCTGGCGATACAGGGTGATGGACTCATCGGCCGGAATGCGCTCGATCAGTTTGGCTTTGTACTCCTCGCCCTCGGCACGGAAAAACTTAACGGCGTCATCTCGGGTCCATACCTCGCGTTGCAGCGGTTCGTCTCGTTTGACGATGTCGCGCATGCGCGCTTCGATTACCTCGAGGTCTTCCGGTGTAAACGGCGTTTCGCGCGCAAAATCGTAGTAGAAACCGTTTTCGATGGCCGGTCCGATCGTTACCTGAGTCTCTGGATACAGTTCTTTAACAGCTTCCGCCATCACGTGAGCGGCATCATGACGCAGCAACTCCAGACC
>JBCBDM010000332.1:0-560 GCA_038529705.1 Bacteroidota bacterium | reverse complement strand
AACATTCCCGTTATCTTCTATTTCAATGGGGTTCATGAGGACTATCATAAAGTAACGGATACCCCGGACAAGATAGATGATGACGGCAGTGGAACTGTAGGTATGCTTGAGATCGCAGAGGCCTTTCAAAAGGCGGTAAAGAATGGCAATGGCCCAAAAAGATCTATACTCTTTCTACATGTTACCGGAGAAGAAATTGGGCTTTACGGTTCCAGATACTACACCGAAAACCCAATATTCCCGCTAGAAAATACCGTTTGTAACTTAAACACCGATATGATCGGAAGGATCGATCCTAACAAGGTAGACAATCCCAATTACATCTATTTAATTGGAAGTGACAAATTGAGCCAGGAGCTGCATGATGTTTCAGAAAGTGTAGCCACAGAATACAGTGACCTGGAATTGGATTATAAGTACAACGCTGAAAATGATCCGAATCGTTTTTACTATCGGAGTGACCATTACAACTTCGCTAAAAACAACATTCCCGTTATCTTCTATTTCAATGGGGTTCATGTGGACTATCATAAAGTAACGGATACCCCGGACAAGATAGA
>JBCBDM010000331.1:0-587 GCA_038529705.1 Bacteroidota bacterium | reverse complement strand
TTTCCATTTGTCGATATACTTGCTTCTGTGCCTGCGGCTATCAATTGGATATATTCGGTGCATTATCACATGCTCTTTAGAATTTGCAACCCTTTACCATTCCCATAGGTTCGAATCCTATCACTTCAAATTGGTCCAGAGATGGATCTTACACCTGACCTTGCCTTTAATCCTTCATGAATTGACTATACTCGAACTGTAACTAACCATCCGGAACATTAGGACCAGGAGTATTAGCACCACCATATTGACATCAGGAACATTAATACCCAAGAATACATTACATAGACTATATCTCTTTCACTACTACCATCGCTTCCTAACCGAATATAATTCTTTCACTGTTACCATTCCCTTCCAAAAACATTACTCACATATCCGACCCACTACCTCTGACCCTCTACCAACCTCCTCTGACTTTGACCACCGTAAGATCTTCCTAACCATTGTCTCTCTTCTTTCTTCATGATTACTTTTACTCTCTTCTCCTCTCTTCTCCTTCTTTTTCCTCCTCTTCTTTTCTCCTCTTCCTTTAGCCTCTCCTTCCTCTCCTTTCTTTTCTCCCTCCTCTCTCTCTCTCTCTCTTC
>JBCBDM010000330.1:0-588 GCA_038529705.1 Bacteroidota bacterium | reverse complement strand
ATTTGATCGGCAAACTTCAATAGCAACACCTATATCACCGGACTTCTAATTCTCATCAATTTTTGACAAGAGTTTGTCCGTATTTGTCGTATCAATATTTAGCGTGATGATACGCTCGATACAGAAAGCCAATCCAAGGATCAGACATACAAGTACGAGGCTCATAAACTGCCAGTCCCCCTCGATGAATTTTTCTTTCAGGACTTGGAAACCAGTGGGTTCTGTTTGAGCTAGAAGATCAAGAGCACCTGCGTACATACTTACCACTAGTACTAGCAAGAGAGCTATTATTTTTCGCATAGTCAACAAGGTTTTACGAATGTTTTTGAAGAATTATTTTATGGATTTGAATAAATAATATGCTTGTTTAGTCATCTATCGTTGATGCGGAGAGAGAGGGATTCGAACCCTCGATACCCTTTTGGGGTATACACACTTTCCAGGCGTGCGCCTTCGACCACTCGGCCACCTCTCTAGTTAAATTTTAGGTGAGCCAATAAACAAAAAAATAATTAGTTCTGGAAATTTGGTGCGTTAATTTTAGACCATTTCACCGCGTAGCGAACGCTCGAAAACCGCTTTGAATTC
>JBCBDM010000329.1:0-627 GCA_038529705.1 Bacteroidota bacterium | reverse complement strand
CAATTTTTTTTCAAAAAATGAAGAAATAATTGTTTTTGGCTTTTTTAAAAAAGAAAAAAATGTATCTTTGCACTCGCTTTTGAAAAAAGCCGTTCTTTGAAGATAAAATGCCAGTGTAGCTCAGTTGGCCAGAGCAGCTGATTTGTAATCAGCGGGTCGGCGGTTCGAATCCGTCCACCGGCTCAAAATAAAAAACCGGGGAGATACCGAAGCGGTCAAACGGGGCAGACTGTAAATCTGTTGGCTCAGCCTTCGTAGGTTCGAATCCTGCTCTCCCCACCAAGCGATCTTTATTTAATTGTTTAATAAAATTAGCGGGAGTAGCTCAGTTGGTAGAGCATCAGCCTTCCAAGCTGAGGGTCGCGGGTTCGAGTCTCGTCTCCCGCTCAAGAATAATACCTTTGAGCCGCTACGTATTTATGCCGATGTAGCTCAGGGGTAGAGCACTTCCTTGGTAAGGAAGAGGTCACCGGTTCAAATCCCGTCATTGGCTCGAAAACGATTTGTACACTAATATAAACTAAGATTAAAATCATTTAAAATGGCAAAGGAAACTTTTGATCGTTCCAAACCACACTTAAATATTGGTACTATTGGACACGTTGACCACGGTAACACAACTTTGAC
>JBCBDM010000328.1:0-632 GCA_038529705.1 Bacteroidota bacterium | reverse complement strand
CTTTGTAGGGCTGGCAACTAAAGATTTATCGAGGTAAAACACTTGAAATGTTAAAGTTTGTAAAATCGCATTTGTTTTACCTATGTTTTACCTCGTCAAAAATCGACTAATAAAAATAGTCTGTAATAATAGGTGATTTTCAGGGCAAAAGTTCAAAAAAATACCGTCTTAAAACAAGAAAAGCCGAGTCTTAAAACTCAGCTTAACTTATTGATTATCAGTACCGACGGGGGGAATCGAACCCCCACTCCATTGCTGGAACCGGATTTTGAATCCGGCGCGTCTACCAATTCCGCCACATCGGCATTTGGTACTGTTTTTTATGTCAAGTGCATTGGATTTTGAATCCAGCGCGTCTACCAGTTCCGCCACTTCGGCCTCACTTGCCGTAGCTTTAGCGAAGGAGCGCCCAACTATCTAGCACCCAACTCTTTACTTTCGAGGATTACCCCTCATTACGACAGCGGCACAAATTTATCTAAATTTTCACGAATGCGCAACAGATAACGCCTTTTTAAATAGTAATCTTTAATCGGGCTGAGGTATTGCGCATCATGTTCGTCTGGAGAAAAGCGGGCCATCAGTGGACGAACTTCCTCAAACAAGCCCAATTCGATCTGCTCAATCTGTGA
>JBCBDM010000327.1:0-778 GCA_038529705.1 Bacteroidota bacterium | reverse complement strand
GTGCTCCATAATTTCCTGATAATGAAGTACGATTGAGGGAAGGGGGTGTTTTTGATGAGGGAAGTGGGTTTTTGAGTGAGGCATGAAGCGTGAAGCACGAAGTCAGGAGTTAGGAGTCAGGAGTCAAGAGTCAAGAAACAAGAAACAGGAGTCAGGAGTCGGCACTTCGATACAATTTTACTCCAAAGTCGTAAAATCACTCAGTGACCATAGATGGGAAGTACGCGGTGGGAAGTTGGAAGTCGGAAGTTAGAAGTCAGGAGTCAGGAGTCGGCACTTCGATACAATTTTACTCCAAAGTCGTAAAATCACTCAGTGACCATAGACGGGAAGCACGCGGCGGGAAGTTGGAAGTCGGAAGTCAGGAAACAGGAAATAAGACTCAGGAGTTGAGTATTGGATATGGACAACATTTAATCATTAAATCATGCACTCATTATATCATTGAAAGCATGATGGGTGACTGAGTATCCTGTGAAGCAGGATGTACTTGTCCTGAGCCTGTCGAAGGGTCGAAGTTACCGATGATGCATGTCGCAAGTCTGGAAACTGGCGCCAGCGCAGGAATCTTCGATTTCATTAATGGAAAAAGAACATAACAATCTTATTGTTATTTAGGATCGTTATGTTCAACGAAACTAAGAGTTGATTTATAAGATGTATAGGACAACCACGGATAATTAAATTACAAGTCATCCAACTCCGCTGAAGCTTCGTTGGACCAAGAAGACTGGTGTCAACGGGAAGGTAGAAACTCTGGCTAGCTCTGCCAATTAAT
>JBCBDM010000326.1:0-943 GCA_038529705.1 Bacteroidota bacterium | reverse complement strand
ACCTATGGGGATTTTGAAAAAAAAAATCCCGACCCCCAACTTCACCAAACTTTTAAACCCATAAGAAAATTTTTCTGCATTTTTTTACCTATATAGCAATTTAAGTTAAGACACCCCCTATAACATATAAAAGATCCAGAATTTTTAAAGACCCAAAAATTACTTCACTTCACTCACTCACTTCACTTCACTTCACTCACTCACTTTTTTTCACAATAAAAGAGGCTGGAGCTCTCGTGCCTTCGCCAACCACCGGCTAGGGTGCACCAGCTGTCAGCATTCACGGCTGTTGGCACTGCTACGGCGGCTGAAGCCGGTCCACCGGGGTGGGGGAGCACATTTAAGAAAAATGATAAAAAATAGACAAAAAACGTACCAAAAAGAACACCCAGCCCCGCAAAAACTAAAGTTTTGCAACAAAAAAAGTGTCATTTTTACTCAAAAAGACCACCCAGCCCCGCTAAAAACTCAAGTTTTGCTTGAAAAAATGCCAAAAAATCGACAAAAAGATGACCCAAAAAAAGAAAAACCGCCTCTTAAAATTTGAAGTTTTGCATGAAAAATTGAAAACCGTCCTACCTATTGGGATTTTGAATAAAAAAATTGAAAAAAAATCATGACCCCCAACTTCACCAAATGTTTAAACCCATAACAAAATTTTTTTGCACTTTTTTACTCATATAGCAATTTAAGTTAAAGACTCCCTTAAAACATATTAAAGTTTAAATAATCTATTAATCGAAAATAAAAGTGATTCTTTCTTTGTCGAAAATCCAAAAACTGAAGTTTTGGATGAAAACTTTAAAAAAGTTCTACCTATGGGGATTTTATAAAAAAAAATTCTCGACCCCCAACTTCACCAAATTTTTAAACCCATAAGAAAATTTTTCTGCATTTTTTTACCTATATAACAATTTAAGTTAAGACACCCCCTATAACATAT
>JBCBDM010000325.1:0-1188 GCA_038529705.1 Bacteroidota bacterium | reverse complement strand
TGAACGGTGAAAGTGACCTTCATTTTTCGCAAGTGGACGACTGGCGAAAGGTCGAAATAAATTCGATCACCTTTTCCCTTTCCGGTGTGACTGAATGGGGTGAATTTAAAGATACCTATCCCAGTCTCCTGGAAATAAAACGCATTGAATTATTCATTCAATAAGAAAAGCATGCAGAAAAAATCGAATAAAGAGCTATGCTTGTCCTATCTGAAAAGATATGCCGCCAAGGATATCGACAGCATTGAACTTATGTTTGCGGACGATATTGCGCTCAGGGATTGGAAAATTAGAGTCACCGGAAAAGAACGAGCCTTAGAGGAAACAAGGAAGAACTTCGAAGCTGCCAAGTCCATTGGGATCGAAGTACTCTCTACTTTTGAAAGTGAAAATACGGTAGCGGCCGAATTAAAGATTACGGTAGATGCTTCGGAAGAGTTATATGTAGTTGATGTTATTGAAATTAATCCCAAAGGGAAGATCCATTCAATACGGGCCTATCTGGGACGAGGAGATCATTAATCAATATCGCGAAAATGATCTGGGTTGAAACTACAGCATTAAGTGAACTTCAAAAAGAAGAGATCCGTATCCTTTGGAATTTGGAGTATCCTGTACACTTCGGTCATGCATCTTTAGCCGATTTTGAAACGTATCTGCAAAACTTATCCAACCCAACACATGTGTTGATTATAGATGATACGCAAAAGATAAGAGCCTGGTATTGTCATTTTACAAGGGAAAATGAAAAATGGTTCGCTATGATCCTAGATTCCACCCTACAGGGTCAGGGATTTGGATCGAGGCTATTGGAGCGGGCCAAAAGCCGAGAAGAGGAGTTACATGGTTGGGTAGTTGAAAATAACATCCAGAAAAAGAGGAATGGAGAATTTTATAAATCACCCTTACAATTCTATCTTAAGAACGGATTTAAGATCGTAGAGGGAAGCTCCCTGGAGTTAAAGAAAACACCGGTATTTAAAATAAAATGGAAAAAAATATGAGATGGAGCCTCTTGTTCGTTGCCGTGTTAACTGTCGTTTCCTGCAAAAAAGGTCTCAAGGCGGAGAAAACGATTCTTGCAGCCGAAATGAAAGCCCCCATGGGACGGAATTACCTCAGAATATATGAAGACAGTACGTTCCAATTTGAATACAGAAGTTTCGTAAATGAACAATAGGCTCCATC
>JBCBDM010000324.1:0-1426 GCA_038529705.1 Bacteroidota bacterium | reverse complement strand
ATTGTTTTATGTGGCATTGACGAGAGCAGAGAAACAATCTACGTTCCTCCTCCAACTCTGCACGGGTATTCATACTCATACCACTGGGAAACAGGTCTTCTTCCATTCCCACGATATATACATAAGGAAATTCAAGCCCCTTGGCCAAATGCACGGTCATCAATGCAACTCGGTTGTCATCGCCTTTATCATTGTCCATATCTGTAGCCAAAGCCACATCTTCCAGGAATTCTGCCAGGGAACCTGTCGTATCGGCCAGTTCCTTTTGTTCTTCTACAAAATCCCGCATCCCGTTCAGGAGTTCCTCGATATTTTCGATCCGTGCAATTCCTTCAGGTGTACCGTCTTTTTTCAACTCCTGAACCAGTCCGGTTTTTTTTGTGACGTGCTCCGCAATTTGAAAGGCATCCATTCCCTGGTTCATCACCTGAAAACTTTCGATCATGGTGGTGAAATTTTGAAGCTTGCTCTTAGTACCGGTATTGATCTTGAGATCGATCTTATCGATGGCCTTCATAACATCGAACATGGGGCGATCATAATGATTACCGGCCACGGTCAGTTTTTCAATGGTAGTCTGCCCAATTCCTCTGGCCGGGTAGTTGATTACCCGCTTCAGTGCTTCCTCATCCTTGGGATTTAAAATCAGTCGTAAATAAGCCAATACGTCTTTGATCTCCTTGCGTTGATAGAAACTAAGGCCTCCGTAGATCCTATAGGGAATGTCTTTCTTCCGAAGGGCATCCTCCATGGCCCTGGACTGCGCATTGGTACGATATAGGATGGCGAAGCTATCATAGCTTCGCTGATTATTCATGGCCGTTTCAAAAATATTGCTCGCTACAAATCGCCCCTCATCTCCGTCTGTCATGGTCCTATTGACCTTGATCTTATTCCCTTCGGCATTTGCCGTCCAAACCACTTTATCCAACCGGGTTTTGTTCTTTTCAATAATGCTGTTAGCCGCATTGACTATATTCTTGGTGGATCTGTAATTTTGTTCCAGACGATATACTTTTACATCCTCATAATCCTTCTGAAAGTTCAGAATGTTATTAATGTTGGCTCCTCGGAAGGCATAAATACTTTGGGCATCATCTCCCACCACGCAAATGTTCTGAAAGCGATCGCTTAAAGCGCGAACAATTAGATACTGACTATGGTTAGTATCCTGGTACTCATCTACCAATATATAGCGAAATCGATCCTGATACTTGGCCAGTACTGCTGGGAAACGAGTTAGAAGTTCATTGGTCTTCAGTAATAGGTCATCAAAGTCCATGGCTCCAGCCTTAAAGCACTTGTCCACATAAGCCTTGTAGATATCCCCAAGTCTAGGCATCTTGGCCATGGCATCTGCTTCCTGCAATTCAGGATTACTGAAATATGCTTTCACGGTGATCAGGCTATTCTTATACGAGGATAT
>JBCBDM010000323.1:0-1510 GCA_038529705.1 Bacteroidota bacterium | reverse complement strand
GAAAACGTTTGAAAACAAGATCTATGTAACTGATTTTTTCTTTACGTTATGTCCAGGGATCTGTCCAAAAATGACGGCTAATATGAGTATACTGCAGGAAGAATTTAAGAATGACTCCCATGTACTCCTCTTATCACATTCGGTGACTCCCGAAAGGGATTCCATCTCTGTTTTGAAAGAATACGCTTTGGAACATGGGGTAATGAGTCATACATGGCATTTGGTTACCGGGGATCGCGATGAAATTTACACTCTGGGCAGGTCCTCCTACTTTGTGGAGGAAGACTTAGGGCTTGTACGATCTAAGGACGATTTTTTACATACTGAGAATTTCGTACTTATTGATAAAAATAAGCATATTCGAGGTATTTATAATGGCTTGAATAAAGGATCCATACAACAGTTGATAGCGGATATACATACACTCAAGGCGGAATAAAATTTCATTATCTACTTCCAAAAAGCAGTCAATTTTCTTAGAAAACTTACAACTTCAATCAATCCATTTGCGGATACTGCAACTGCAGAAGTATATGATTTTCTTTTCCGTTCATTTGCCTTAATTTAAGTAACTTTAGACGATCAACCCATCTATTTGTTTCTGAATGAAAACCCGCCTCCATTTTTTTATATCGTTTCTATCTTTTTTTATCACTTATACAATTATCTCCCAGGATTTCGAAGCCTATCAGTATCGTTCTGTGGGACCGGAAAGAGGAGGGCGTGTTACGACAGTAACCGGAACTCCCATGCTACCTGGCACCTTCTACCTCGGGGCTACGGGTGGTGGTGTGTGGAAGTCTGAAGACTATGGCACTACCTGGAAGAATGTTTCCGATGGCTATTTTGATACTCCCTCTATTGGAGCTATTGAGGTAGCTGTTAACGATCCCAATATTGTCTATGTAGGAACGGGATCCGATGGATTGCGAAGCAATGTGATTAGTGGCAAAGGAGTTTATAAGTCTATAGATGCCGGGAAGACCTGGGAGCATATAGGTTTGAGAGAAGTGGGGCAAATTGGAGCGGTAGAAATAGACCCCACCAATAACAATGTAGTTTGGGTTGCGGCCATTGGGAATGCTTTTAGGGCGAATAATGAGCGGGGAATCTATAAGACCATGAATGGGGGAGAGCAGTGGGAAAAGGTATTGTCTATTTCGGATAAGGTTGGATTTTCAGATCTAGAGCTACTTCCAGGAAATCCCAATGTGGTATATGCGGCTGCCTGGAAAGCCGAGCGGAAACCCTGGACGATCATCTCAGGGGGAAACAATACCGAAGGCGGTATCTACAAATCTATCAATGGCGGGAAAGACTGGACCAAACTGGAAACCGGCTTACCACAAGGACTCATCGGTAAGATCGACCTCGCAGTTTCGCCTGTAGATTCGAGCATTCTCTATGCGGTTATTGAAGCTCCGGGAAGTGAGGGAGGTTTGTATAAATCTGTGGATCAAGGGAAGTCTTTTGTCCAGGTTTCAGATCACAAAGGATTGGTGAACAGGCC
>JBCBDM010000322.1:0-1517 GCA_038529705.1 Bacteroidota bacterium | reverse complement strand
CCAGGTTATGAAGACCTCATTGTCTTCGGATGCAATGATACAACGAAAATGTGCTGTGGATAGGGAGGATGCTATTCAAATGAAGGGGTTTGACACGATGAGTTCGTTAATTCCCAAAAAGGAATCTTCATTGCAAACGAGCAGTGGGACGGGGCAAAAGCTAGACATTTCTGCTCAGAATATGATGGAAGATCGTATGGGGGCGGATTTTTCAGAGGTGAAAGTACACACCGATTCTAACGCCGTTGAGATGAACCGACAACTGGGAGCGAAAGCTTTTACCCATGGGGCTCATATTTATTTTAATCAAGGAGAGTATAACCCCGGCAGTCAAGAAGGAAAACATCTGCTTGCCCATGAATTAACCCATGTGGTGCAGCAAAGGTCTTTGGGAAAACGAATACAACGCAAGGAGGATTGGGACTTTACGCCCGCCGACTATAAAAAACTAAAGGCTAAAAAGAGAAAGCTACGTTTTAAAAAGGACAGTGCCTGGGTGCCGAAGAAACTCAAGAAAAATATTGTAAAGACCATAAAATTTGTACTAAAATCTAAAAAGCCCAAGAGAACTACCGGAATTAATAAAAGAGACTTTTACCATGGCCATTTGGTGGTTCCCTATATAGGCAAACATAGAAAATACAAAGACTACGATAAGTATAAGAAAAAGAGGGAAAAGCTGAACCAAAAGAAATTAAACTTTAACAAGAAGAGTGAAGCTATGATCGGAGTAGCCTTGGGAGGGAAGCACACGAACAAAGTAACTTCTAAGAATCTGAAGAGTTTTTCCAAGACTATGACCAAAGTGGAAAAAATGGCTAAGCCAATAGCAAGGAAGGCCCTTAAGCTCAAAGGAGCTGCGGTCATTTATCATACCTTCGAACACAATACGCCATCGGGTATGAATCTTGGTAGTTCTATTAGAAATATTAGAACCCCTATTGGCGGGAATCCTTCCGGATATAGTGGTCCTGATAAGAACGACGCCTCGAGTTATGTGGATGATGATTATTTGCACATTTTGGAGTTTACCTTTTTAGTGGATGAAAAGGGTGTCATTCATGTTTCGGTGGGCGGTATTAATAGTTTGTCCAGAATAACTAACACACCCATAAATAAATAAAAACGTTAAATCACAGAGAGATATGAATAGCCTGGGCTTCGTTCATACCAACAATATCCAACCCAAATTGACCATGGGTCAACCCAATGATCGGTTTGAGCAGGAAGCCGATGCCGTGGCGGATCAGGTGATGAAAATGTCGAAATCTCAAATACCTCCCATACAGCGAAAGTGTGACCATTGTGAGGAGGAAGAGGAGTTACAGATGAAGCCGTTAAACCACACCATAACACCGGTGGTTCAGAAAAAAGAAGAAGAGACGCTTCAAATGAAAGGTTTTGAGAATACCGGATTTTCGGCTGCCGGACTGGAATCCTCACTACAGCAGAGTAAAGGAGGCGGACAAAAGCTAGATACATCTACGGAGGCATTTATGAGCCATCGTATGGGAGCC
>JBCBDM010000321.1:0-1547 GCA_038529705.1 Bacteroidota bacterium | reverse complement strand
ATAAGAACGCTCTTTTTCATTTAAGAAAATCCTATAGTGGTAATCTGGGTTTGGTAGGGTAAAGCCCTTCTTAAGCATGTTAATCCGATCTTCGAGAGCCTTACCGCAAGGAAGGGAAGCCTTGGACAAGAAATCTACCGGATGGGTATAAAAAGGAAGTTTCAATTTTTTGTTGGCTCGTTTAAATCCAAGTCGGACAGGGGCCTTAGAGAACAAACACATCAACCTACTTTGCAATTTGGCGTAGGGATCCAGAATGATGTCGTAGCGCTCTTTTCGGATATCTCTAAGGGTCTTTAGGAGCACAGAGAATTTCTTGAGCTCTTTATCCTGCGCGAGAATAACCCTGTCGATATTGGGGTTTTGTTCCAGCACTCCCGCTGTATAATCGTATACAAAATAGGTGATTTGGCTATCCGGAAGTATCTTTTTTAGGTTATTGGCCAGAACGGAAGCAATGAGGACATCTCCAATTCTTTTGTTTTGTATGACGAGAATTTTCTTCATAAAAGTTTACCTTCGCAAGGTATCTCTTTTTACCATTATTTGAAATATATCATGAGGGAATCATTGGTGGTTCATTCGGACTATTCGGAAAAAACATTGCGCTTTCGGGAGGTGCTACATCGTTTTGATGCGATGGGTGAATATGTCGTAAAAGGGGATCGCAATGCCATTAAGAAGGTGGTCATTGATAATGAGGTATTCAATATTAAGAAGTTTAAGACACCTAATATATTCCAGGGGTTAGTATATCAATTCCTTCGGAAGGGTAAGGCGAGAAGATCCTTTGAATATGCCGAAAAACTCTTAGGCGCAGATATAAATACTCCTTTTCCCGTGGCATACTATGAAAAAGTGTCTTTCGGACTGAAAGAGAGTTACTACATCAGCAAACATTTGGACTATGATTTCGATTTTCGGGTACTCAATCACAATCCGAAATGGCCGCATCGGGAAAAGATTTTGCAGCAGTTTGCCCAATTTACTTTTCAGCTGCACGAGAATGGAATCAATTTCCTGGATCATTCACCAGGCAATACGTTGATCGTTAAGCGGGTAGATGGTAACTACGATTTTTATTTGATCGACCTGAACCGAATGCGCTTTGAAGCCATGGATTTCAACAAGCGTATGAAGAATTTCAGGAGGCTTTGGCTTTCCAAGGCCATGATCAATGTTATGGCACCGGTTTATGCGGAGTTATACGGAAAACCCTTAGGCCAAACCCATGTATTGATGACTCAGTATTCCCGGCAATTTCAAAGAAAGGTGAATTCAAAGAAGTTGAGAAGAAGAAAGTAGTTCAAAAGATTAAAAGCTGGTTGAGGTAATAAGAGGTTAAATGAAAGATAGGAATATAAGTCGGGCACTGGAGCGTATTAGAGCCGTTCAAGAAAAAAGACACACTTTTTTAGACCTAAGTGGCTTGTGGTTAACGGAAATTCCTGTGGACATTTCTCATATGAACTACTTAAGGGATATAGATTTAAGCTACAATCGTTTGTCTGAATTTCCTGAGGCATTGGCCAAATTGGACTGCCTTT
>JBCBDM010000320.1:0-1634 GCA_038529705.1 Bacteroidota bacterium | reverse complement strand
GCCTAAAAGTTCCACATCCTTAAATACAGATATCGCCAACCATTCTTTCAAAAAAAAGAGCAAGCCGGCACCTATCACGGATGATATCAACAACAAGAACAAAGAGTTCTTTAAGTATTGATTTAAAGGTTTCCCAAACTGAAAAAACCGTTGATCTGATGTGAGCTTTACGGCGGAAATGCCTAACCCCAATGAGAAAAGAAGTACCAGGAATTGCAACAATGTCTGACTCAAAGAAAAGCGCCCATACACATCGGCTCCATAGCTGTTGGAAATAAAAAGTATTCCGACATAGGTTACGGCCATTCCCATGATCCTAAAAAGGAACACTATTCCCGTCTTCTGCAGTAGTTTACTTTTTATAAGTTCTATCAAAACAACTATTGGGTTTGTATTTAGTTGGCTTTTTTCGGAAGATTCCCGGAAGCCAATATTTTACTGCCCTTTTCCTTGAGGGCCAGATCCGAATAATTTCCGGCAACCAAATTTCTTTGAAAGCTTACGACGGACTCTCCTTCCACACTTACAATATATCCATAGGTCTGCCCACCAAACCCACTCGCATTAGCAAAACGATTGTTTTCTATGTTTATTCCTAGGGCGCCCTCTCTTACGCGTATGGCCATTTGTATGTTTTCGAACCAGCAATTCTCTACAGATATGTTTTGAGCTCCGTAGATATCAATAGCACCAACGGCATTCTGAATCGTGCAGGTATCGAACTTAATAATAGCAGGCACGGCGCTACCTTCTGGCCTTTTTTCGATATAAACATTCCAACTGGTAGCTGGGCGATCTGCTTCGATGCGTTGAGCGTCGAAGGTACAATTCAGGAAACTCAATTGGGCATTCTGGCCTTCAATACGAAGTGCATTGGTGCCCGGGACGGAGTTTCGTTTCACTCTAACATTTTCAAAAGAAATAAACTGATTCGGAGAATAATCCGAATAGGAGTCTCCTCCCTTTAAAAATATTCCATGAGAGCTAAAATTTCGGATTTCAATATTGCGAAAACTGGACTTCCATAAGCCCGAATGGACCTCATTGTCCCTTACTGCCTCAATGAGGAAGCACATCTTTTCATGGCCATTTCCATTGAGATTAAGGTTTTCAATAGCAACATTGGTTACCGCGTTTCTATCTATCTTAAACAAGCTTCCTGAACTATCCTTGGACGAGCGATATGATCTAAGCGTGGTTCCCTTATAGTGGCCTTTGATATTCGTACCATTTCTAATAATAAGCGAATCCACCAAAAAAGTCCCCGGAGGAATAAGTATCTGTGGAAAACCAAAGGCATGCGAAAAGTCTATCGCCTTTTGAATAGCTTCCGTATCTTCCTCATTGTCATTGGGCTGCGCACCAAAGTAATCCACCCGCACATAATCATAACGAATACGAACCCATCTTCCGGAATCTAACCCTTCTTTCAAGGCAATGAACATTCCATCGAAGGTTCGGGTCTCATCCGCTTTGAACATAAAGAAGCCCTCTCCTCCATCTCCCGGATTCTTATATCCCTTAATAAAGACCACCTCATCGGCTTCTGTTAAAAGGTCATTTTCCAGCGCTTCGATATTATCCAGCACCCTCAACTGGCCAAAGGTGATAAAAGGTAACAGAAAGAGGAATGG
>JBCBDM010000319.1:0-1637 GCA_038529705.1 Bacteroidota bacterium | reverse complement strand
CTCGTAACAAATCTTTCATCCAGGGGAACTTCACCAAACTAATATTCCACGGAAGGCGGTCAATCAATAAGTCCTGTGCCTTTTGTTCCATATATAATTTCCAGCCGGTTTCTTCCTTGATCAATTTTCCCTCCCGTTGCAGAAAGGCTTCCCTTAATCCGTTTGGGGAAGTGTTCCCTAATGCTCCCCAATGGTCAATTGCGGCCTGAAGCAACGTATTGGCTTCCTGCTTTTCTTCAGTAGTGAGTTTGAGCATATGATCTAAAGGCACATTTGGAGGAATCCCGCATAGAAATTTGGGCAGAATCAACTCGTACTCCGGTACTTTCTCCTGTCCGGTCGCCAAATAATGTATAAGTACTGCGGCCCGGGACCGACTTTCCGGATTTTTGAATTCCTTGCCTTCCAATAAGTTGATTTTTTTGAAAAATTGGCTTAAAAACGTATGGATCAGAATGACTCCCGCATTCCTAAAAAACTGAGTGGAATCTGTTGGATTTTGACTTTCTAAAGCCCTGATTTCATCAATTATGGGCTTTGGTTTTTCTTTGGCAAGACCAATCGAAGCCTCCACCATCCCTCTATTCTTCCGGATATCGGGAGCTTTCGATATGACCTTAACCAATACCGGATATTCAATGGACTTCTTGTTAGATATCGCCTTAAACAAAGGGTAATAGGTGCATATTATGGGAAGCTTCAATAGTTCTGTACACAACTGAAATGCACTTTTCTTATGTCCCTTAACTATGATATGGTCAAAAACATGTACCCAAAATGTAACTTCCAGATCCCTAATAACTATTGAACCCTTTAGACTATTTTCATTTTTAAAGATGGTCGACAGTTCTTTCAGGAAAGAAAGAAGCTCATTTTGAGAGAAACCGGTAAACACCTCAGCGAGTGATTTTAAATCTTCCGGTTGGTGTTGAAGCACCAGTCGCTTTACCGCTACCGGGCTTCGCTTTGAAATTTCCTCTAATCGGCGAATTGCTTTGTAATCAAGCGCCAGGGTTTCAAGCACCTGCTCTATCCAATCTGGCTCGGGGTGAATTACATAAGATGGAAATACCCCTTTTTCCAGCCAGTACAGCCATAGATCAAAATAGTGTTCTCGGAGTGGCTGCTTTCTCTTGATACCTACCCCTCCGATCGAAGTATTTGAGAAGTTAGCGCTGAATTCGATCGTATTCAGTTCCTCTTTCAATAATGCCAGTATTCTGTTAACAAAAGCATTGATCCCATCACCCTTAAGACTAACTTCTCCCAGGTCGAGTACTATCTTATCCATAGTGATCACTTCATCATTGGATATCAATCGTCCAAATAAAAGGTCTAGCTCCGGGACTATTTTATGCCAAAACAGCTCACTTAACTTTTGTTGCACTGCATAGGCATTTCTTGAACTACCAAAAGATACCTCAAACAATTGCTTCCCTATGAAGTGTTTTCCTTTCACGACTTATTTTAAAAGCTTTTTTAATTGATTTAGGGTTATACTATTCCCAACCGACTTCAAGTCGGCACTGTTCCATGCTGTATTTAATTTTTTAAGGGATAATCCCTTGTCCTTCAAATCCAACAGATGCTGTTTCATCTGGTCGATTTCCTGGGTACCTATACTGGCCTTTTCGTCC
>JBCBDM010000318.1:0-1655 GCA_038529705.1 Bacteroidota bacterium | reverse complement strand
ATGACTATGAGAATAACAAAATACATTTTATTAGTAGCTACGCTATTTTTAGTATCAGGTATTTCCTTTGCTCAGGATAAACCTTTGAGTAATAAAGCCATGGTTCGAAAAGAAAAACGTGCTCAAAAGAAGAGGTTACGTCAGGAACGTAAGTTAGCAAGAGAGAAGACTCAGGAAAAAACAGATATGCCCGCAACCCAGCAGTTTTCTTCCGACGGAGATAAAGGAAACGGCAAGGAAGCGAGGGGAGATAAATACTACAATCAGTATGCCTTTATGGATGCCCGTGCGGCATATATCAAAGCGATTGATAAAGGGTATCGTTCGGTAAACTTACTTTCGAAGCTAGGAGATTCCTATTATTTTAACGGAGAATATGATGAGGCCGTTAAATGGTATGGAGCCTTGTTCTCTTTTTCCGAAGAGATCGATTCGGAATATGTCTATCGCTATGCGCAGTCACTAAAAAGTATTGGAAAATATGCCACGGCAGATCGGGTCATGGATCGTTTGAACGAGGTAGCTTCCGAAGATGACCGAGGAGTGCTGTTTAATGAGGAACGGAATTATTTAAAATTGATAGAATTGCAATCCGGACGATTTAATGTATTTCCGGTGCCCTTCAATTCCAGCTACTCAGATTATGGGCCTACGCTAAATGGAGGAGAGGTGATCTTCACTTCTAACAGAAAGACCCGTACTGCATCTCAGCGTTTTCACGATTGGAATGATCAACCTTTTTCCGAATTATATAGTATTCTCGTAAGTGAAGAAGGTAGTCCCAGTCGATACAGGAAAAAGATTAACACAAGATTTCATGAGTCTACTGCTATTTTTACGAAAGATGGCCAAACCATGTATTTTACAAGAAACAATTTTACCGATCGTAAACGAGGGAAAGATGGTGCAGGGCATACCCATCTAAAATTATATAGAGCCAACCGAACAGATAAGGGATGGGGAGATGCTCAGGAACTACCATTCAACAATGACAATTATTCTGTGGCGCACCCTGCATTAAGTCCGGACGAAAAGTTCTTGATCTTTGCTAGCGACATGCCAGGTGGTGAAGGGGCTTCAGATTTATATAAAGTAGCCATAGCAGGAGATGGTTTTGGAGAGCCTGTTAGTTTGGGAGATGCCATAAATACGGAAGGAAGAGAGACCTTTCCCTTTATAGACACCAATGGAGACCTGTACTTTGCCAGTGACGGCCACGTAGGATTGGGAGGTTTAGACGTGTTTGTGGCAGAGTTGAGTAAGGAAGGGAATTACGAAAAGGGATTTAATATTGGAGAACCTATTAACAGTAAGGCAGACGATTTTTCTTTTGTCATTAATAGCGCCACAGGATTAGGATATTTTTCTTCGAACCGTGATGGAGGAGTGGGAGATGATGATATTTATGCCTTTGAACAAACAGCGGGCCTTATCAAAGAGTGTAGGCAGTCGCTACAGGGAGAAATAAGAGATAATGATACGCAAGACCTAATTGCAGATGCCAAGGTGGTGCTGCTAGACGGAGATAATAATGTATTGGAAGAGACCAAGTCGGATCGCGAAGGGAAGTTTGCTTTCGATGTGATCGAATGCTCCACGGGTTATGCCAATACATTATTATCTCCGTCTAGCAGCACCACCTTGGCATCTGCAAT
>JBCBDM010000317.1:0-1690 GCA_038529705.1 Bacteroidota bacterium | reverse complement strand
AGCTCTTCATAATCTCCATGTACCAGTACAGATCGCCAATTATTCACAGAGTTGATTTCATCAATTTCTATGGAAACTGCGTTTTGCTTTCGCATCGCATCAATTTTATGTCCTTCTTCAGAATAACTGATAATACAATTGTCCGCTTCAGCATAGAAATAGGTTATAGGTAGTACATAGGGATACCCTTTGGAGACAAAGGCCAGTCTTCCGATATAGTTATTCCGAAGCATTTTAATCCCTTCTTCGGCGTTGAGAATTTTGATCATGATGTGGTATGATAAGGTGGTTAATCGATTTCTACTTGAAACAAAATGGGTAACGCATAGAGTACTCCCACGGGTTTCCCCCGCTGTTTTCCGGGTGTCATTTTGGGTAAAGAACTCACTACCTTGATGGCCTCTTGTTCCAGACGGGGATGGGGGGCTCGGGCTCTTACATTTACCACATCTCCCTTTTTATCAATTTTGAATTGAACACTAATGCGTTGTCTTCCTTCCAAGCCAAGTTCGTTGGCCAACTCGGTGTTGAAGTGTTTTTGTACAAATTGCATCACATGATCCGCCATACACTGTCGTTTGGCCTGATTATTTCCAAGACGCTCACAACCAGGGTATATAGGCACATCTTCAATGACAGCAAAGGGTACATCGGCTATTTCCTCTTCTTCAACTTCTTCAATTTCATCAATGGACACCACATCCTCAATCTCCATGTTTTGATCGGCTTCAGTAGATTCGATAATAGATTCTTCAATTTCCGAGTCATCGGCTATCACTTCTATGATTTGCTGTGTTACCGGTGGGGGTGGAGGAGGTGGAGGAGGTGTGTTCAGCTGTTCCGTAATGGGAATATCCATTTCCAGGTCGTCTCCGGCCACGAGTACTTCGTCTGCCAGATTATTTTTATCAATGGTCTTCCATTCGATCAATTGCCAGGAAAGGAATAGCATGGTGGCCAGACCCGTTAGAAAGAAAATGTTGCTCCAACCTTCAAGACTTACCTTAGGATTCTTCTTTAATTTCATGATCTACTGATTTAATGATTAATGGCATTAAAAAAGTAGAGAGATTCGTAAGATTAAAATATGATAATTGTCAGTAAGAAATTTTCACAACAAACTATTCGTAGGTGTAGGTTTGTGTTTCTATCAACTGCCCATTCTCGTAAAGTTCATGATATGTCGGATAGTTTTGAGCATTGTAGGTATATTGATAGGTGCGGGTATACTCTTGATCTCCTGTAGCTATTATCTCAAGAGGGTTATTGGGAACGAAATATCGCTCGTACAACTTTTCGAAGGCCAGGGTGAATCTTTGAGAATAGGGGTTTATCTTGTCGTCATACGTATAGGTTGAAGTGATATCTTCACAACTGTCGTAGGTTGAGATCAGTATATTACTGCTGTCATCGTATTCATAAGAAATTCCGCATTCAAATTCTGGCTGTATTCTCAAGATCATGCGATCCATTTGATCATACGTACTCTCAAAGGTATAACAAGGATCTGCCGGATAACAACCACCAATTCGAATGATTAACTCACTATTATACTGTATATATCCCTGAAACTCTCTTGTAGAGTGAAAGTCCACAAGTTTATCTCCTTCATACTCATATACCTCAGTTTCTATTTCAACCTGGCCTTCGAAAAGTTGTACGAGCGATATTTCGTTCCCAATAACCCTCT
>JBCBDM010000316.1:0-1787 GCA_038529705.1 Bacteroidota bacterium | reverse complement strand
ATGCAGGAGATCAAGTTGCACAATGCCGAAAAACAAAAACGTTGGCAATGGGAACATATACAAGCTCGATTGTTTAATATTTCCATAAAAAACCTTGCTCTCGAACAGTACCAAAGTGTTGGATCTTCTTTGATCAATGAATTGAAGAATATTCTCATTACAATTCTTTCGGCCAAATTGGTAATAGACGGAAGTATCACCCTGGGAATGATGTTGGCTATTTCATACATCGTGGGTCAATTGAACGGTCCTATTCAGCAGTTTATCAATTTTGTAAGGCAATTACAAGATGCGAAGATCTCGTTGGAGCGATTGGGTGAAATTCATAATAAAGAAGACGAAGATGGAGTGAATAATAATCTTGTAAGCGATATTCCGGAAGAAGAAGACTTTCAGCTAAGAGATGTAAGCTTTAGGTATATTGGGAGTCACGATCTGGTTTTAAAGGATTTGTCTCTTACCATCCCAGCCAACAAAACGACAGCCATAGTAGGAACCAGTGGAAGCGGTAAAACCACTCTCATGAAATTGCTTCTGAAATTCTACGAACCTACCGAAGGTAGTATTTTCTTTGGGTCTAACGATCTCACCACTTTGTCCAATAAAGCCTGGAGAAGGCAATGCGGAGTAGTGATGCAGGAGGGCTATATCTTTAATGACACCATTGCCCGAAATATAGCCGTTGGTGAGGACCATATAGATTTTAGCCGATTGGAACATGCGGCTAGCATGGCAAATATTAAAGAGCATATCGATTCGCTGCCACTGCGATATAACACAAAAATTGGATCTGAGGGCAGTGGTCTGAGTACCGGGCAAAAACAACGTATGTTTATAGCCCGTGCAATATACAAGAATCCGGAACTTCTTTTTTTCGACGAAGCTACGTCGGCCTTAGACGCCAACAACGAAAAAGTCATCATGGAAAATTTAAATACATTTTTTAAAGGAAAAACGGCTATTGTTATTGCACATAGATTGAGCACTGTAAAGAACGCAGATCAAATTGTGGTACTGGATCAGGGCAAGATCATTGAAAAAGGAACACATAAGGAATTGGTAGCTATTAAAGGAAGTTACTACCATCTCGTTAAGAATCAATTAGAATTAGGAAGTTAATCATGCCGCAACAACAAAATTTACGTAGTGAAGAAGTGCAAGACATTCTAACCAGAGTACCTCATTGGATGGTGCAATGGGGGAATGGTATGATACTCGCTTTGCTGGTACTCTTCTTTATATTGGCATGGTTTATTAAGTATCCTGACATTATCTTTTCCGAAAGTTCCGTCACCTCACAACGTCCCCCACAAAAAGAATTGGCTCGATACTCCGGTATGATAGACACCATTTTGGTACAGGATGAACAGAAGGTATCCCCGGGTGATATGCTGGCAGTGATCGATAACAGTGCAAATTTGAAGGACGTCCTGCTACTGAAGCATATCTTAGACACGCTTTCTGTAGAGAGGAATAAATTCAATTTTCCGATAGAAGAACTTCCCTTGTTAAACCTGGGAGACATTAATTCCAGTTTTGCTTTATTCGAAACAGAGTACATCAACTACAAACTGAATAACACACTAGATCCATTCTCCGGAAGTATGACGGCAAACAGACTCTCGGTTTCTGAGATTCGAATGCGTATCGACAACCTGGACAATCAAAAGAAATTAGATGCTAAAAGCCTGGAGTTCTCAAAAAATGAACTGGAAAGAAACAAAGTGCTTTATGAAAAGGGGGTGATCTCTCTTCAGGAATATGAGGGGAAGGAAATAAGCTATCTC
>JBCBDM010000315.1:0-1802 GCA_038529705.1 Bacteroidota bacterium | reverse complement strand
GATACATTAATCGGTGAATATGGGTATCCACTGGAAACGCAGGAATCCCAAAGGCTTGAGAGATCACGACACTGGCGGTTTTATGCCCTACGGCTGGTAGTTCTTCCAGGGCCTCCATATTGGCAGGTACTTTTCCGTCGTGTTTGTCAATTAGGATGTGCGAGAGTCCGTGAATGCCCTTGGCCTTCATAGGAGATAGCCCTACAGGTTTGATGATCTCCCGGATCTCATCCACAGAAAGTTTGATCATATCATAGGGATTGTCCGCTACTTCAAATAAAAGGGGAGTGATCTGATTTACCCTTACATCTGTACTCTGAGCAGACATGAGTACGGCGATTAATAGGGTGTAGGGATCTTTATGGTCTAAGGGAATGGGTATTTGGGGATATAATTTTTTTAACGTATCAATAACAAAGTCTACCTTCTCTTGTTTGGTCATTTTGTGTAATTTTAAGCTTTCAAATTTAAACAAAACTAAACGTCGATTCCGAGTTCAAGTTTGAGATATATGAGTTCTCGACTGTGCTCGAACTGACATAACTACAAAAATAACACAATGAATACATTAAAGGCAGGGGATAAAGTCCCAAATTTTACCGCTACCGATCAAGATGGGAATGCGATATCTCTTTCAGACTATCAAGGAAAAAAGTTGGTCGTATTTTTCTATCCGGCAGCCAATACGCCTACCTGTACGGTGGAAGCCTGTAATTTAAGCGATCATTACGGAGACCTGCAGAAGGCAGGTTACGAGATCCTTGGAGTAAGTGCCGATACGGAACGCAAACAGAAGAACTTTCAAACGAAATTCGGATTTCCTTATCCGTTATTAGCGGATACGGATAAAGAGGTAATCAATACCTTTGGTGTTTGGGGGCCTAAAAAATTTATGGGTCGTGAATTCGATGGCATTCACCGCATGACCTTTATCATCAATGAAGAAGGTGTCGTGGACCGGGTGATCGACAAAGTGAAGAGTAAAGAGCACGCCGCTCAGATCTTAAACTAAGCCTTAGCCGGGAGTTTTGTGCAACCAAAGAGGTTTTTCTCTTTGATGATATCTGCCACACCTTCCGGCAACATAGTTTCCCATCCTTCTTCTCCTGCCTCGATCATGCGAAGTACTTCTCGTGAGAAGATATTCAGGATATCGGGGTTGAAATTCTGAATGTCGACTACTTTTCCGTTGTATTTAAAGAACTTGTATAGTTCTTTCATACGCGGATGCACCTTGAGGTTCTCACTGGTTGTGTACTCACCGGTTTCCGGATTGTGCATAGGATATAGGTATACCTTCAGGTCTTTAAAGAATAGTTTTCCGAAGGCCTCTAATATTCCACCACTCAAATGGCGGTAGTATTTCTCATCGAAGATATCTACCAAATTATTTACCCCCATAGTCAAGCCCATTCGACTTCGGGTGTAGTTGGAAAAGTATTCCACCAGCTTATAATACTCCTGGAAATTGGAGATCATCACTGTATAACCTAAGGAGCACAGCAAACGGGCTCTGTCCATGAAATCCTGTTCGTCAATTTCTCCTTCAGCTCTTAAATTGGAAAGGGTTATTTCGAAAATGGTAAGGGTTCGATCCGGATCCACTCGATTTTCCTTCATAAACATTTCGAACGACTTTTCGAACATATCGATGTTTACCTTAGTTACCGGGCGGAAACTTCCTCGAAGGGCCATTACATTCTTTTTGTAGAGGATCCTGGCCGGAAGAATATTATTCCCGTCGGGACCAAAGATTACGGCCTCAGTCATATTATTCTTAATTAGCTGAAGGCTCATCAAGC
>JBCBDM010000314.1:0-1902 GCA_038529705.1 Bacteroidota bacterium | reverse complement strand
TCTCCAAAGGAGAGATACAGGCGATAGCGCGGTCCCGTACAGCAGAGCAAAGCTCACTATACGGGAGTTGCCCAAAAATGTACGACTATAAGTTATAGGTAACCCGGAAGGTTAAAAATCTTGGTTGGATGAATGTTTCTGAACTAAATACCGAGACATTATTGGCACTGTTCCGAACCTGAGCATCAATGTTCAATAGGTTGGTGGCCCTTATCTCGTATTCCCAGCTTGCATCCCTGTCTTTTCTGTAAGAAAGCCTGGCATCCCAATTTTGGAAGGATTGAGAGTTTCCATCACCCAGGTCTTGATTGGTGTAGGTGTAATTAGAACGAATAGTTAGTTTTTTCCATAGATAGGCATCTACTTCCACAGAGGGTGCGTTGGTAATAAATGTCGTCTTTCGATCCCCCTGATTGTTATTGGTGGTACTATAACGATACCGCAGATTTATGTTTGGCGCCACTTTAAAATTGGTACGTATACTTGGAGTATAGGTCTGGGTGAAACCTTCATTTTTTGATCGTTCTCCTTGAATGAACTGATTGATTTTATTGTAATTGTAACTTGCATTAAGGCTTGCTCTAATTTTACCAAACGTACGTTGTACCCGTCCGAAAAGATTTGCATTTTCATCCGCAAAATTCGAGTTGAAGAACGTACTTGTACGGATTACATTCTCGAAATTTGTGAGGCTTCGAATCTGATCTACATTACTGGAATACGAGGCTCTTGCAAATACATTGGTATAATTAAAAAGATTGAAGCTGCTGTAGACTAAACTCACGTTGTGCGATAAGGCATTCTGTAGGTCCGGCGCACCAAATTGGATGCTATTATAATCATTTAATACTAATCCCTGTGCCAACCGGGTTATATCGGTAAACTGATTACGCATTTCATAACGAACCGTGAGCGCTTCACTTTTCTTGAATTGGATACGGGTTTCAAAATCTGGTAGAAAACGCAAGAAATTATCTTTAAAAGTTTCACCAAACTGGCTATTTCTGTTTCCGTAAGCATGTACTGAAAACCCTGGAGTTATCGTAAACTTTCCGGATTTTACGCGGTAGTGGGCACCTAAGTATATATCGCTAAAGTTGTATTCGATGTCATTGGTTGCTCTTCCGCCGTTAATGACAGGCGTAGGGTTGAAGAATTCTCCATTGCCCAGGAATTGAAAGATATTTGAGTTGAATTCTTGTCGGCTTAATATGGTTCCCAGGGTAAAATTGATATTACTTCTTTGGTTTAGGATGCGATAGTAGTCTAGTTTGGCGTCTAGCTGATTCGACTTGATACGTCTGTTTTGCCCAATGTTATAGTTATTCAAATTTGTATCGAGGCCCAGTGCAATAGCCGTGCTGTCAAAAGCATCTTCGTTCTCGGGATCATTAACCAGAACCGCATTATAGAAAGGGTCTTCATTTTTCAGGAGATGTTGTGCTTCGAAGGCAAAAATATTATTCTCGTTCAGAGTGTAGTAGTAATTTAGGTTTTGGTTGATGCTGTATGGAGTAATTTCATCCACCTGGGTGGTATTGCCTATAACAGAAGAGAACAGATCTTGGTTTTGCGAATCTTCAGATACCCTCGACAATACATCGTAGTCCAATTGATTGTTAATATTAGGCTGATAGGAGATACTGAGTTTTAACAATCCCTGATCCGAACGCTCCCTGCTTTGTTGTTCGGTCAATTCATCAGGAATACCCAATTCAGCATTGGTATATTGAACAAAACTGCGCTCTTTAGAAAGGATGCGGCTGCTATTATAAATGAGAAATCCACTAAGGTCTAGTCCGGTATTTGGTGAATAACTGAAATTTCCGGTGGCCAGTTTGTTTTCAATTTCCAGTGCGTTTCCCTGGCTCGTCAGGAAATTCAATCCATTGTCACCGAGAT
>JBCBDM010000313.1:0-1922 GCA_038529705.1 Bacteroidota bacterium | reverse complement strand
ATACCGAGTTTGAAAATCGTCCTGAGATTGCTGGCAACGTTGCTGCCCAGAAAAAACATATTCCTTATGTGGGCGAGTTATTCTTAGGTCATGTGCGCTACGGAACTTTTGGCGGAAATAGTATAGAAACGGTACATCCCTTCTTACGACAGAATAATTGGATGCACCGAAATCTTATCATTGCCGGAAACTTCAACATGACGAACACGAATGAGTTGTTCAACAATTTGATAAAATTAGGAATGCACCCTAAGGAAAAGGCGGATACTATTACCGTGATGGAAAAGATAGGTCATTTCCTGGATGATGCGGTTCGAAAACAATATAAAAAAGCGAAGGCTGAAGGCTTGAATAAGGAGGCTGCATCTCCATTCATTGCCAAAAATTTGAAGATCGACAAGATCTTAAAAAAATCGGCCAAGGATTGGGATGGAGGATATGCTATGGCAGGTCTTTTAGGGCATGGAGATTCCTTTGTGCTAAGAGATCCGGCGGGTATACGACCTGCCTATTACTATAAGGACGATGAAGTAGTAGTGGTAGCTTCGGAACGGCCTGTGATTCAAACCGTTTTTAACGTTGCCTTCGACGCCGTGAAAGAATTAGATCCGGGACATGCTCTTATCGTTAAGAAAGACGGGAGGACCGATATCTCCCAGATCCTGGAGCCTCTCGAACGAAAATCCTGTTCTTTCGAACGCATTTATTTTTCGCGAGGAAGTGACGCAGAGATCTACCAGGAACGTAAGGATCTGGGTAAACTGGTCATGCCAAAGGTATTGGAAAGTATTAATCACGACACCGAAAACACGGTATTCTCCTTTATTCCCAACACAGCCGAAACTTCTTTTTACGGAATGTTGGAAGCAGCGCAGGACGAATTGAATAAACAAAAAAACGAGGCTATTCTTAAGGAAAAAGATACCCTTACTCCGGAAAGACTTCAGCAAATACAAGCCCATAAGGTTCGTACCGAAAAGCTGGCCATTAAGGATGTAAAACTTCGAACATTTATTACGGAAGATAGTAGCCGTGACGATCTGGTAGCGCATGTATATGATGTAACATATGGAGTGGTGAAGCCTGAAGATAATCTGGTGATTATTGATGATAGCATTGTAAGAGGGACTACCTTAAAAAAGAGTATTTTAAAAATGCTCGACCGTTTAAATCCGAAACAAATTGTAGTCGTTTCTTCGGCTCCTCAAATCCGTTATCCAGATTGTTACGGAATTGACATGGCTCGATTGGAAGACCTGGTAGCCTTTAATGCGGCCCGACAGCTGCACGAGGAAAGAGGTACAGGAGGCATTATTGAAGAAATTTATCACAAATGTAAAGAGCAACTTGCTTTGAAGGATTCCGAAGTGGTAAACTATGTAAAGGAATTATATGCTCCATTCACAGACCAGGAAATATCGGATAAGATTGCTGAGATCATTAGTGATAACAATATTAAAAGCAAAGTGAAGGTAATCTTCCAGTCGGTAGACGATCTTCACAAGGCATGTCCGAAGAACTTAGGAGACTGGTACTTCACGGGAGACTACCCCACCGCTGGCGGAAATCGAGTGGTGAATAGGGCTTATGTGCACTTTTATGAGGGGAATCCCGCAAGAGCCTATTAAACCGATTTGTTAAAATTTCCTAAAAAAGTTGCAAATTGTGCACTTTATCGATGATATGAATCTCTTCGTCCAAAAGTAGGAAAAATCGGCATATGCTAATTTAATATGTCCTATATTTGACCCATACCATAGCATAAGTAGGTTAAGTTCATGGTAAGATTTGGGGCAAAAAAGGTAAACTCTCGTTTACCTTTTTTATTTGCCCATAACTCAAGGGGTGGTGAGCAAGTTCTTTTTTGTAGCTTGCGTTCACAAAAAAGAACTGCGAAGCCGTATTTCTATCTTACACTCTGG
>JBCBDM010000312.1:0-1962 GCA_038529705.1 Bacteroidota bacterium | reverse complement strand
GTCGGCAAATAACCCGCTATAGGCTTCCTGAGGAACCAAACCGTAGTCTCTCACAGAGTTGATCACATCATGAGCTAATCCTCCTTCACTAAATTGAGCTTTTCCCTGCCGCATCACAAAGTTTTCGGCTTTTCGAGGGTAGGTATTTCGCACGGTATACATTTCTGAAAGGTCTACCTGCTTCCCGGTTAGTCTTATAATCTCGGATTCCAGAAACGAAGTGCTGGAAAAACTCCAACACGTTCCCGTTCGTCCTTGGCTAATGACCGGTGTGGCCTCGAGGTCTATTTCGGTAGTGAATTTATACGGAGCTTGGCCATATACGGAAGCTGAAAAGAAAATGATTCCAAAGAAAAAGAGAAAACGGTACATATCGAGAATATTGAAATTTATAATATAAGCTAATGGTTTTCTTCCTGGGACAATCGACCACAAACCATAAACTATTTTTATCTTTGGCTAAAATAAAAAATATGAGCACACCCAACTGGAAAACAGCCAAAGAATATACGGATATCACTTACAAAAAATGCGATGGAGTGGCGCGCATCGCCTTCAACAGACCCGATGTGCGAAATGCATTTAGGCCTAAAACAACCAGCGAGTTGTTGGATGCTTTCCATGATGCTCAGGAGGATACCCGTATTGGAGTGGTCTTGCTTTCTGCAGAAGGGCCTTCATCCAAGGACGGTGTTTATAGTTTTTGCAGTGGAGGAGACCAGAAGGCACGGGGACATCAGGGATACGTAGGAGAAGATGGATATCACCGGTTGAACATACTGGAGGTGCAACGCTTGATACGTTTTATGCCTAAAGCCGTGATCTGCGTGGTTCCAGGATGGGCCGTAGGAGGGGGGCATAGTTTACATGTAGTTTGCGATATGACCCTGGCCAGTAAAGAACATGCCATTTTTAAACAGACAGATGCGGATGTAACGAGCTTTGACGGAGGTTACGGAAGCGCTTATCTAGCGAAAATGGTTGGTCAGAAGAAGGCAAGGGAGATCTTTTTCTTAGGTAGAAATTACAGCGCTCAGGAAGCTTTCGAAATGGGAATGGTGAATGCGGTTGTTCCTCATGATGAGTTGGAAGCCACAGCCTATGAATGGGCTCAGGAAGTATTGGCCAAATCTCCCACCTCTATTAAGATGCTCAAGTTTGCCATGAACTTAACAGACGACGGAATGGTTGGACAGCAGGTTTTTGCCGGGGAAGCTACCCGCTTGGCCTATATGACCGACGAGGCCAAGGAAGGAAGAGATGCCTTTTTAGAAAAACGAAAACCCAATTTCGATAAGAAGTGGCTCCCATAATTCATTCGGTCTATGTTATTCGGCTTTGGTCCTAAAAGTTCTATTTTATTAATTTTTTTCTCTCAAGGAATTGTTTTTTCATTTCTACTGCTGAAGAAAGGCTTGGATCATGGGGATAGAGCTAACAAATGGCTGAGTTTGTTTCTGCTGTTGTGTGCCCTTTATATTTCGCCCTTTATGCTTGGATATGCGGGATGGTATAGCAGGCAACCGTATCGGGATATCTTATTTTACCTGCCGTTACAGCAGCTTTTTTTGATGGGACCTGTGTTGTTTTTTTATACCAAAAGTTTAT
Source organism: Bacteroidota bacterium (assembly GCA_038529705.1). Taxonomy (GTDB): domain Bacteria; phylum Bacteroidota; class Bacteroidia; order Flavobacteriales; family Flavobacteriaceae; genus Aureisphaera. The sequence goes on along the minus strand of JBCBDM010000312.1, from coordinate 354 downwards.
TGAATCGATCCTTTAGAATGACTAGGTATGATTGGGTTCATTTTGTACCAGCCTTTTTATATCTATGCTATTCGCTGGTAGTTTTTGTTACAGACAAGGTAGTTTTGGGGGAGTATTACTTTTATGAAGATCAGAGGGATAAAGATCTTTCTCTATGGTATCAGATCGCGGGACTTATCTCCATGCTGTTATATCTTTTTTTAAGCTTGAAATATTATGACCACTACAAAAGATTAACGGTTCAAACGGTGAGTTTCGCCGATCAGATTTTGTTCAAGTGGATCAAGCGGTATTTTACTACCAAATTCAGCCCATTCAGGATTCAGAATAAAAAACAAAACCCTTAAAATCAAA
>JBCBDM010000311.1:0-1963 GCA_038529705.1 Bacteroidota bacterium | reverse complement strand
ATGGATTGCTGGTGTTGTATTCTTTGTCACAGCAATCCATTCGACTTTATGGATATGATCTCGCTGCAAGGAAAGACCAACTTCTTTGAAAAACGAGTTTCAGAATATCAAAAAGCTGGAGTAACCAATAAAGACAAAGAGTCGAACAAAATTAGTTTCGACGCAGACTTTTAGATCAGTTTCCGCTGGCACCCCAAACGGCGGTTCTTTTTTTAAAATGCTTGATAATGTGCGATATAGAAATCGTGCACAGCGTACATTTTTTCAAAAAATACAACTAACAACTAGGTAAGTACTATGAATGTAATTAAAAGAGACGGCCGCAAAGAACCCATGATGTTCGATAAGATCACCGCAAGGGTTCGCAAATTGTGCTACGGGCTAAACGAATTAGTGGATCCCGTAAAAGTAGCGATGCGTGTAATTGAAGGATTATACGATGGGGTGACTACAAGTGAATTGGATACGTTAGCAGCAGAGATCGCTGCAACCATGACGGTCTCGCATCCGGATTATGCAAGACTGGCAGCGAGAATTTCGGTATCCAACCTTCACAAGAACACCAAAAAATCTTTTTCCGAAGTAATGACAGACCTGTACGAGTATGTAAATCCTCGTACCGGTAAAAAAGCACCCCTTTTAAGTGATGAGGTGTACAAGATCATTCAGGAAAATGCAGACGAACTGGATTCTACCATTATCTATAATCGGGATTTTGGGTATGACTATTTCGGATTTAAAACCTTAGAACGTTCTTACCTCTTAAAACTGAATGGGCAAATTGTTGAGCGGCCTCAACATATGCTTATGCGTGTTTCTATTGGAATTCACCTGAACGACCTGGCGGCAGCTAAAGAGACCTACGAATTAATGTCGAAGAAGTTCTTTACACATGCGACGCCAACCTTGTTCAATAGTGGAACGCCTAAACCGCAAATGTCTTCTTGTTTCCTCTTGGCAATGAAAGACGATAGTATCGATGGTATTTACGACACTCTAAAACAAACTGCTAAGATCTCACAATCTGCCGGAGGAATAGGATTGTCTATTCACAACATCCGCGCCACGGGATCCTATATTGCAGGCACCAATGGAACGTCCAATGGGATTGTTCCTATGCTGCGTGTATTCAATGATACTGCCCGATATGTGGATCAGGGAGGTGGAAAACGTAAGGGTAGTTTCGCTATTTATGTAGAGCCCTGGCATGCCGATATTTTCGACTTCCTGGATTTGAAAAAGAACCACGGAAAGGAAGAAATGCGTGCAAGAGACCTGTTCTATGCCATGTGGATTCCGGATCTGTTCATGAAACGCGTTCAGGACGATGCAGATTGGACCTTGATGTGTCCAAACGAATGTCCAGGGTTATATGACTGTCATAGCGATGAGTTTGAAAAACTGTATCTGGAGTACGAAGCGGAAGACAAGGGAAGAAAGACGATCAAAGCGCGTGAGCTTTGGGAGAAGATCCTGGAATCTCAGATTGAAACCGGGACTCCGTATATGTTGTATAAAGATGCGGCCAACCGGAAGAGCAACCAACAAAATCTGGGAACCATTCGCTCATCGAATCTTTGTACAGAGATCATGGAGTACACCTCTCCGGATGAGGTAGCGGTTTGTAACTTGGCCTCTATTGCCTTGCCTATGTTCGTGAAGAATGGGGAGTTTGACCATAAAGAATTGTTCCGTGTTACCAAACGAGTGACCAAGAACCTGAACCGTGTGATCGATAGAAATTACTACCCGGTGAAGGAAGCGGAGAACTCTAATTTCCGTCACCGTCCGGTAGGATTGGGAGTACAAGGTTTGGCCGATACGTTCATCATGTTGCGTTTGCCATTTACCAGTGATGAGGCGAAGAAATTGAATCAGGATATTTTTGAGACCCTGTACTTTGCTGCAGTAACGGCCTCCATGGAGGAAGCCAAAGCAGACGGACCTTATGAAACTTATAAGG
>JBCBDM010000310.1:0-1979 GCA_038529705.1 Bacteroidota bacterium | reverse complement strand
ATAGAGGATTACAATATGGCGATGCATTATTTGAAACGATAAAAGTTTCGGCTGGTAAGATCTTATTCTGGGAAGACCATTACTTTAGGCTGATGGCTTCCATGCGGATCATGCGAATGGAAATTCCCATGAACTTTACCTTAGAGTTTTTGGAAGAGGAGATCCACCGAACCATTGGAGCCAATCCTGTCCAGGAGAGTGCCTATAGAGTTAAATTGTTGGTTTGGAGAGGTTGGGGAGGTACCTATACTCCCAGTAGCAAAGAAGTTTCCTATTCGATCTTTTCGGAAGTATTGAAAGAACCGTTTTACATACTTCATGATACTCCGTATGAAGTAGAACTTTTTAAAGACCATTATATCAATTCCGGGCTACTCTCTACACTAAAGACCAATAACAAGGCCATCCACGTGCTAGGGAGTATTTTTGCTGAAGAGAATGGTTATCAAAATTGTCTCTTGCTCAATGAAAATAAACAGGTGGTAGAGGCCCTTAACGGAAATTTATTTCTCGTTCAGGGCTATAAAATAAAAACCTCTCCTTTAACCGACGGGTGTCTAAATGGCATCTTACGGAAACAATTGATCTCCATCATTGGACAACTTCCGGACTATGTTTTGGAAGAAGCATCTATATCTCCTTTCGAATTACAAAAAGCCGATGAAATGTTCATTACTAATACCATTGTTGGTATTCGAAGGGTTACAAAATATCGCAAAAAGGAATACGGGAAAGAGGTTACAAAGGAATTGTTAGCTAAACTGAATGTAAAAGCCCGCCTGGGTTAGTTAAAATTAGGGTTTTCAGGTGCATTGGACCAAATGAGATAATCCCCTCCAAACTCTATCATTTTCTTTTTCCAAAACCCTTCGCAGCATCTTCCGATGATACTATTTTCAGCATCATTTTCAGTAACAACCCAACTGCTCTCTTCCAATTCGTCGTCCAGTTGTTCACTAGACCAGCCCGAATACCCCAGGAAAAATTGAATTTGGTCTTCTTTTAGGGTATTGTTCTGTAACATATCCAGGATGGTGTTGAAGTCACCGCCCCAGTAAATACCACTGGATATTTCAATACTATTTGGGATAAGTTCCGGAACTTTATGGATAAAATACAGATTGTCCTGCTCAACCGGACCCCCGTTGTATACACGTAAAGAAGAGTTAACTTCCGGGAGGAAGTCCTTTAAGCAATATTCTAAGGGCTTGTTGAGAATAAAACCTACAGAACCATTTTCATTGTGTTCGGCTAGCAACACCACCGACCTATTGAAGGATACATCTCCAATAATAGATGGTTCAGCAACGAGCAACACACCTTTGGTTGGTTTGAGCGAAATCATGGGCCATAGATTAGTTACCTAAACTTAAGCAATAATTTTAAAATAAACAATTCTTTAACGGTTTATCGATATAAAAAAGCCCCGCCAGAAAAGGCGGGGCAATCTCATGAGGGAGATTTAACTCAGTTTAGTTCACGCTATTTGATAAATCTGAACCTGCTTTGAACTTAACAACGTTCTTAGCAGCGATTTTGATAGTCTTACCAGTCTGTGGGTTTCTTCCTTCTCTTGCAGCTCTTTTAGAAACTGACCAAGATCCAAAACCAACTAAAGAAACTCTGTTTCCTTTCTTAAGTGATCCTTCCACGTTTCCTAAGAAAGACTCTAATGCTTTTTTCGCAGCTGCTTTAGTGATTCCACTGTCTTCTGCCATTGCGTCGATTAAATCTGATTTGTTCATAGTTTATTACTTTTTAAAATTAAATTGTTGGTTAAACTTTTAAATAATTGCTCTACAAATTTAATCGGATTATCGGTTCACGCAAGTAATGACGGGCGAAATCCCCGTTTTTGTTGATAACTTGAAGCCTTTGTTAATAAAGGGGATGTTTTTTTATAGATTTTTAAGGAAATCAGTAATAACAAGGGTTTACACGAATTTCGCATCTTCATCAAAATTGAACCCATTTAAAAG
>JBCBDM010000309.1:0-1999 GCA_038529705.1 Bacteroidota bacterium | reverse complement strand
CCCGACCGTCCCTCGTCAATTAAGGTGTAATCTATAGTAAAGTCAATTTCATTGGAAAGCGCTACTCGTAAGGAACGATCAAAATTTCCAATGCCATCATAAATAACAAAAACTGTCCCCCCTTGGGTCGAAACACCGAATGAAATAGGAAATTCTTCTCCCGTTGCTGTATCTATAATGGTCAAATCCCCTGGAAGATAAGTGCCATCCGAAAATGGATCTTCTCCGGTTTAAATAAATTCAAACTGAAAATTTATTTCAGGCCCAACACAACTAAGCCGAGTAGAACAATCTTCGTCATCGTTCTTACAGCTTATAAAACCCAAAAACAACCATAAAACCAGGATTCTTTTCATAGATTTTATTTTAAACATGCACAATTTGGCAGTTCGTTGCCTTTGGTACTGACAATTTCAAACTAGCACGTTTTTTGTTGTTCATTAATATACAATTCATTATTTTTAATTTATGACCGAAGCCGCCATCGAAGCCGAAAATAAGGAAATCGCCAAGGAGTACAAGGAGTTATTGAAGATTAGCTACCGTACACTCAGTGTGGCCGATAAGAAGCTTATTCGCTCTGCTTTTGACGTAGCCGTGGATGCCCATAAGGACCAGCGACGTAAAAGTGGAGAGGCCTATATCTTCCATCCTATTGCGGTAGCTAAGATAGTGGCCTCCGAGATTGGCCTGGACGCTACCTCAATTGCCGCGGCCTTGCTTCATGATGTCGTGGAGGACACAGAATATACCCTGGTCGATATTGAGCAAATGTTCGGGGAAACCGTAGCACGCATTGTAGATGGCCTTACCAAGATCTCTGCCCTGGAATACGATAGTGATGTCTCACTTCAGGCGGAGAACTTCCGAAAAATGTTGCTTACCCTCAACGAGGACATTCGTGTGATCATCATTAAGATCGCAGACCGTTTGCACAATATGCAGACTATGGATTCCATGCCGGCTCATAAGCAGGTAAAGATTGCCTCGGAAACACTTTACATCTATGCGCCTATGGCACATCGTATCGGGATGTATAATATTAAAACCGAATTGGAAGACCTGGGTCTAAAATACACCGAACCCGAAGTCTATAACGATATCTTAGATAAGATCAAGGAGAGCAAGGAAGAGCAGGATCAATACATCCAGGACTTCTCCAAAGTGATCAAGGACTCCCTGGATGCGGAAAAATTAAATTATGAGATCAAGGGTCGGCCCAAATCGATATTTTCCATACGTCGTAAGATGATCGCCCAATCGGTAACCTTTGACGAAGTCTACGATAAATTTGCGGTACGGATCATTTATAAAAGTGACGACCCGGAAAGTGAAAAATTCCTCGCCTGGAAGATTTATTCTATAGTCACGGATCATTTCCGTCCCAACCCTATGCGGCTGCGAGACTGGATATCCTCCCCCAAATCTACAGGATATGAAGCCCTACACATAACGGTAATGGGGCCCAAAGGACGTTGGGTAGAAGTACAAATACGCAGTGAGCGCATGAATGAAATAGCCGAAAAGGGCTATGCAGCGCATTACAAATACAAGAACAAAGAAAAAGATGATCAGGGACTGGATGACTGGCTCAATAAGTTACAGGAGACTCTGGAAAATGCCGAGGTCAATGCAGTAGACTTTGTAGAAGAATTCAAACTGAACCTTTACGCTAAGGAGATTTTTGTCTTCTCCCCGAAAGGAGATTTATATTCCTTACCCAAGGGCTCGACCGCCTTGGACTTCGGATTTCATGTTCATACCGAAGTTGGGTTGCATACCCGAGGTGCTAAAGTAAATGGGAAGTTAGTTCCTTTAAGCCATGAGCTAAAGAGTGGAGATCAGGTAGAGATCATCACTTCAGAAAAATCCAAGCCTTCCGCGAACTGGATCAACTATGTAGTAACGGGAAGAGCCCGATCTAAGATCAAGAACTCACTCAAGGAAGAGCAGAAACAGATCGCTTCCGAAGGAAAGACCGTATTGGCGAGAAAGCTGA
>JBCBDM010000308.1:0-2030 GCA_038529705.1 Bacteroidota bacterium | reverse complement strand
ACCAGAATTTTCAGAAGAGAACAATTCTTTGTGACCTTTTAAAAGCTCAATAAATTCCCTTGGATATTCATTAGCCTTCTCCTTTACCTGATTTTCATTGATATTGACACAAAATATAGAATTCCAATCAACTTTAAGCGATCTTAGCCAGTTTCGACCAAACAAGCAAGGAGGGTCACCTTTTACAACAACAAGCTCCAACCATGTTTCAGGGTTATTTCCAAATATAACAGGTACCTTAATACGACCCAAATTAGGCACCACTGTACCACCACTGAGCCATAGTTGTATAATATAACATCACAAGCATGCAAAGGGTATTCACTAAAAAGCAATTTATATAATTTTTCACTTACAGTAGATCGAGCTGCCCCACAATCCATTTCCATATTAATGGTTTTATCCTTGATTTTCACCTGTACAACAATGGGAGGGTCATTTGAATTTCTTTTAGGCATACCTTCAATATTAAAAATACCTTCCTCCCCAATTGCTTCCGGCAACATTTCACAATCACTCAAAGGCAAATTTACTTCTGGTTTAGGTATACTTACTGTATAATACATCCCAAATGCTGTCTCACTAAACCCACTTGCTTCTGCTTCTAATGACTCTTCATTACAAGGCAAACCCAACTCTACATTTTGATTCTCCGAATGAACATTGTTTAATTTAGAATGATTGCCTGATTTTCCTTTTCCAAATGGACAAACTGAGCGCAGATGTCCCTGTTGGCGACACCCAAAACAAGTATGTAGTCTGAACTTACAATTTTCCGAAGGATGTCTATCACCGCAGCATTCACAGGATTTCATATATCCAATATTTCGATTATTTCTGGACATCTTAGGCCTACTGCTACCTCTTCCATAGTTCTTTCCGTATACAGTTATCCTATTTAGATCCTCTGATAATGATGACACAGCAGCTCCCATATGATCTTGGCTAGCTTTAACAGCCATCTCGTCAGCAACACAACGATCTTTGGCAGTATTAAACGTCAAATCCCTTATCGTCAGCAACTGTCTCTGGGTCCTAACCATTTTTGAGTGCAGTCCAGAAACCAACCTATCTCTTAAAGCATCATTTAAAAAGGTCCCAAACGAACAAGTAGAGGCTAGCTTTTTCAATTTAACTATATACTCGGCTATAGATTCATTTTCACCTTGGTGGGCAGTCCAAAACTTGTGCCTTTCTGCAATAATTATGGGATCAGGTTGGTAGTGTTCCTTAAGCAATTTCCTTAGAGCATCGTAAGTCTTACTGCTAGGTTTATCTGGCTCACACAAATTCTTGAGTAATTTAAATGGTTCTGGCCCTATAGTTGCTAAAAATAAACTTGACTTACGGGTATCTTCAATCTCGTTTGCGAGAAGAAATGCATCAAATCTTTCGGCGTAATCAGAGAAACACTCTATTTCCTCTTGAAATGGGCCAACATTCCCATATACAGCCATTCTGGTAATTCACAGATGCTTCACTCATTTACTCTCGTCGCCAGTTTTGTATATTAAACTAGGATAATTCCATAATAAAAGAATTATTAGACGAGGCTAAAAGTAAAGTCGATATCGAGAAGAAACCGGCCCGAAGTGTTTATTTTGGAAACGTTCAATACATACAATCTTACGAAGCACTATTAGTAGGTGCGTTCTATGCAATATAAAGAATGGCATGAATTATGGATTATTAATATAAATGTATTAATATACAACACGCAGGAATTTGGAAGAAGAAGAAGTTCCAGGGGGTAAAACCCTTCCAACGGCTCACTTCTGTCTTCGCTTTTTGTTTCTTTTCACGGGTAATTTTTTATTGCCTTTGTTATAGTAACAATTTGACCGGGATAACCAGCTGAAAACTATGACAAAAGCCCATGTCATGATGGATTCTTTTTATACATATTTTTGAACAGCTTAAAAACTGTTTACCCTGTCAAGCCTCGCTGCGTGTGGGTTTGAATCGAGGTAGTGTTCTTACCAAGAAATAATGCCCGCGGGATTGATTGCCAGGGTAAACAGTTTATAAGC
>JBCBDM010000307.1:0-2002 GCA_038529705.1 Bacteroidota bacterium | reverse complement strand
CCGATCTGAATACCGGAGCCGAGATTTCTTAAAACTCATCCAATTGTATCTCAATGAAGGTGTTTGGAATGGAAAACAAATTATCTCTAAAGAATGGATCGCTAAAGCCACTTCCCCTAAAGCAAATGCCTGGGAGGGAATGGACTACGGATATCTTATGTGGCTTCGATCTTATGCAGGAGTTCAATGCTATGCTATGGCTGGTAATGGTGGTCAAAAAGTTATGGGAATCCCGGAATTGAACGCAGTCTTGGTAATCACTACTACCAACTACGGAAATAGAAAGGCTCACGGATATACCGACGAACTTGTAGAACAATATATTATTCCCGCAATGAAGTAAAATCCTAAGTTGGTTGTAACTTTTTCATGTATTTCCTATCTTATTGAAAGCTGTATATGAAAAAGTTACTACGTGCTGCACTCATTTGCTACTTGCTCACCTGGCTAGGTATATTCCTCTTAATTGTGGTTTTAGCCATGACTCGGGATAGAACCTTATGGGAAGGCTTAACCCTATTTGCAGAGCTTTTTCCCAGTCCTTCCTTTCAAAAAGGGTTTCATTTTCTATATGGGATCGTATTCCTACTCTTTTTATTGATTCGATATTTTGTTAGAACCTTCAAAAAACAGGGAATACGTGTGGTGTTGAAACGCCTTAGTTTGTTCATTATACTTCCGGTGGGGCTTTTGATACTTGGCTTCAAAGCCATCGCGCATACGAATACAGTGGAAGATTACGCATATGAGTGGGATACTTCCGTGGAAAATCGCACCGGACGATCTAAAAATCTTTTTGCGCTGGACAATAAACAGCGAGGAATGAGTGTATTTGGTTGGCAAAATGAGAATAAACAAGCTATTTCAGACTTGTTAAATAGTAATATTGAGTGGGTAGCGGTCATTCCGTTTTTCTATCAAAAGGATGAGCAAACCAATGCGATCAATATGAGAGATTCCTACGACCGATGGTCCCGACAGGATTCAACGTTCATTAAGAGTATCGCGCAACTCCACGACAAGGGCTTACGAGTTCATTTAAAACCTCATCTATGGATGAATAGTGGCTGGAGGTCTAATATCAATTTAGACTCTCAAACCGACTGGAATAATTGGTTCGAATCCTATCGGACCAACATACTCCATTATGCCCGAATGGCTGAAGAAACCCAGGTGGAACTATTCTGCATAGGAACCGAGCTCAAAACTTCCGTCACCCAACAACCTGAAAAATGGCAACAATTGATCAAAGAAATTAAAAATATCTACACTGGAAAACTCACCTATGCCGCGAACTGGGATGGGGAATACGAAGAAGTAACCTTCTGGGATGAACTGGATTTTATAGGATTGCAGGCCTATTTTCCGCTCACAGAAACAGAAAATCCGAGCTTAGAAGAAATCGAAAAGGGCTGGGATGTACACCTAAGAATGCTGGAACAACTCTCAGCAGCCTGCAACAAACCTATTCTTTTTACAGAGGTAGGCTACCGAAGCTCGGCCAAAAGCACCATTAGACCTTGGGAGTGGAATTCGCTCTTCGGAAAATTATATCAAAAAAAATCGCACCGTACTCAAGCGCTAGCCTATGATGCCTTGTTCCAAAAAGTCTGGTCGCAGGATTGGTTTGCCGGTATGTACATCTGGCAATGGCAAACAAGAAGTTCTCCACAAGCTGCAAAAAATAGCCTTGGTTTTTCTCCACGGTTTAAACCGGCGGAAAATATTATTGCCAAAGGGTTTGCTACCCATCCTACAACTACTCAAAGCAGCGTTGACTCCCTTTCCCTCCCTCGATAGGTTACTGGAAAACAGTACGGATAATTACGAGTCAAAAGCAGAAAATACACGGATTAACCGCAAGAAAAAGATACGTCCGACTCCTATCTTTGGAACAACCAAATTCTGCTATACGCTATGAAATAAATAAGCCTATGGCAAAAGCCTTTTAAAGTCGGTATGATTGTGCCGGCTGCCCAATTAAGTAGAGGGCAGCCGGCAC
>JBCBDM010000306.1:0-2051 GCA_038529705.1 Bacteroidota bacterium | reverse complement strand
GTGGTAACTATGAGGTTCGGTTGTATTTTGCAAATGGCTTTGCCGGGACCGGTAGTTTTGGCGAACGCTTGTTCCATGTAGAAATTGAGGATCGTATTTTTCCAGCACTTTATGAAATTGATTTATCCGGAACTTATGGACACGCCACCGGGACTATGATAAGTCATATATTGGAGGTCACTGATGGGAATATTACTGTAAAACTGCTACATTCCTTATTGGAGAATCCTCTGGTAAACGGAATAGAAATTTTAAAAGTAACGGACGGGGAACTTCCTATTTATGTAGGGGATTTAGCGGATCAACTTAATCTGGAAGAGGAACCATTGGACGGGAGTCTTTTGGTGAATGCCGCTGGTGGAGACGGAAACCTTAACTATAGTGCTTCGGGCCTTCCACCGGGACTCTTTATAGAACCTACCAATGGACAAATAGGAGGTACAATAAGCCCAGGGGCCGCAGCCAATAGCCCCTATACTGTCACAGTGGTAGTGGATGATGGTGATGGTTCTACGGAGGATCAAGTCGCTACAAATTTTATGTGGACTGTTTTGGAATCGGACATTTCCTTCCCTGTTTTACGAATAAATGCCGGGGGAGCTTTTGTTTCGTCTACCGATTTGGGAGCGGATTGGCAAGCCAATGCCACTTCCGATGCATTTTCCTCAAGTCTGTATTCCGTAAATACAGGAGCAATTTACAGCTCAAAATTAAACTATGCCAATAGAGATGCATCCATACCTTCATATATAGACGAGGCAACTTATAATGCTATTTTTGCCAAGGAACGTTATGATCGGATCGATGGGGAAGAAATGGAATTTAAAATTCCATTGACCAACGGATATTATATAGCGAACCTTTATTTGGGAAACAGTTATTCAGGAACCAATCAAGCGGGTGATCGCATTTTCGATATTTTGATCGAAGGTAACTTGGTCAGGGATAACCTTGATCTCATTCCCGAGTTCGGTCATAAATCCGGTGGAATGCTTTCATTTCCAGTATTGGTTTCTGACGGTGAGCTGAATATAGGTTTTCTACACCAAGTAGAGAACCCACTGATCAATGCTATCGAAATCCTTGGTGCCGCGAATTTGGGGATTATTGTTAATCCCATTGCCGATCAGGTCAATGACGAAGGTGAACAATTGGATGGGACGTTGACGGTGAATGCAAGTGGGGGTGAAGGCGCCTTAAGTTTTTCCGCAACAGGATTGCCTCCCGGAATAGCCATTGAACCCTCCAATGGGCAATTATTTGGCACCATAGAAATAGGCGCTTCTACCAACAGCCCCTACACGGTTAGTATTACGGTAGATGATAGTGATACGATAACTACAGATGCCGTTACCGTGGACTTTATGTGGTCCGTGCAGCCAGTAGACACCATGTCGTGGATCGATAAAGATGAGAATGAGAATTATACGGCTCGTCATGAGTGTTCGTTTACCCAGGCAGGGGATAAGTTCTATTTGATGGGCGGACGAGAGAACTCCAAGACCCTGGATGTTTATGATTATACCAGCAACACTTGGACGTCACTTGAAGATTCCGCTCCCTTGGAATTCAACCATTTCCAAGCCACCGAGTATAAAGGATTGATATGGGTAATTGGTTCTTTCAAGGATAATAACTTCAGTGCTGGCGAAGCTCCTGCAGAACATATATGGGCCTTTGATCCAGCCAATGAAGAATGGATACAGGGCCCTGAAATTCCCGTTGGCAGAAGAAGGGGATCGTCGGGATTGGTATTGTACAACGACAAGTTCTATGTAGTAGGTGGTAATACCAATGGTCATAAAGGCGGTTTCGTGAGTTGGTTCGATGAGTATGACCCCAGTACGGGTATTTGGACACCGTTGCCAGATGCTCCAAGGGAAAGAGATCATTTTCATGCTGCCTTGATAGGTGATAAACTCTATGCGGCCGGTGGACGTTTGTCCGGAGGTCCCGGAGGTGTCTTTAAACCTCTGATCGCCCAAGTAGATGTCTATGAGTTCACATCCGGCAGTTTGAGTAAAGTGCCCATGGATGATCAAAATAAGCAT
>JBCBDM010000305.1:0-2095 GCA_038529705.1 Bacteroidota bacterium | reverse complement strand
TATTCCACTCTAAACCAGTAATCACTCGAGGGTAATACAAAGAGAATGATACCCAAAAAGAGTTTAGAGGGCATTTTACCCTAAAACGTTAAGCAAAGACTATGAATATTAAAAGAACCTACTTTAGTTTACTATTTATTTGCTCCTTCTTTTTTGTGCAAGCGCAAGATGGAATCCCTACATATACGGATTATTTCGCGGATAATATGTATTTACTGCACCCCTCAATGGCAGGTGCGGCAAACTATAATAAATTGAGATTAAGTGCTCGCCAGCAGTGGTTCGATCAAGATGAAGCACCTAACTTGCAAACCTTGAGTTATAATGCACGAATTGGAGATCGTTCGGGTATCGGGGCCATCATCTTTAACGATCAGAATGGTTTTCACTCTCAGGTAGGAGGTTATTTAACCTATGCGCATCATATTATGTTCTCAAGAAGTAGAGCGGATCTTAATCAGGTTTCCTTTGGATTAAGTGCTGGTTTGATTCAGTCAAGATTGGATGAAACACAGTTCGACCCTAACGATTTCGACCCTGTTGTCGCCGGAATCATTCAAAGTAGTTCCTATTTTAATGTGGATGCAGGAGTATCCTATAACTTTTTGAATTTTTCAGGGCATATTACCGCTAAGAACCTGATCTTTCAGAATAGAAATCTGTTCACCGAGGACCTGGAGCCTAATAACCAGAGAACGTATCTCATCTCCTCAACCTACTTTGTTAACACAACGTATGGAAAGTGGGCGTATGAGCCGGGATTCTTGTTTTCGTGGAAAGAGAGAACAGGGGAGCAATCCATAGATGTTAATTTTAAGGCTTTTCGTGAGATGGAGTTCGGAAGGTTGTGGGGAGGAATTTCTTACAGAAGAAGTTTCGACGGAGCCGAGTTCCTGGATGGGGTAGAGATTTCGAATCAAAAATTACAGTACATCACTCCGGTATTGGGGGTTAACCTGAACAAATTCATGTTTGCCTATACTTATACCTATCAAACAGGAAGTGTACGTTTTGAGAGTGGAGGGTTTCATCAGATTACCTTAGGATATAACTTCCTTGATGGTAAGATTGTGAACTGGAACCAGGATATGAGATATAATGGAATGCTAAGACCGAGAGGGCGATAGTACCATGAATGAGAATTAAAAAAAAGCCCCATTCGGGGCTTTTTTTAATTCCAGGTATAATCTTTTTTCTTTGCTTGTCGTTTCAGCGCCTCAATCATGGCACTTTCCAAACCATTAGTATTGTCCTTCTTTTCATTGGCAATAAACGCCCGCCTCTTTTCATTCAACTTTGAGATTTCACCTTGAATCCTGCTTCTTTCTGCTTTTTGCTTTTCAACATAGGCTTTGATCTCAGTCTTGGATTTTCCCTTTAAGTTTTCAGGGAGGTCCTCAGTTTTCAACTTGTCATAGCTAAAATCTTCCTCCTCTTCTGCATCTACTAAATCCCAAGAACTGTTCTTGTATAAATGAGAGCTTTTGGAAACAGTTCGGCTAACCGCATTTTCTTTACTATAACCTGCTGCATTACTGTCTTGTTCGGCCTGAACTGCCATTTTCTTTCTTCCGCGATGTCCATAAGGTACATAGGTTCCGTTGAGTTGAATATTCAGCTGTAATATCATATCGTCATAGGGTGATGCAATATGAACGGTCTTTCTATCGTGGTTTATCGCCATATAATCACCATAAGTACGTTTGGCGCCATCCTGCCAGGAGGAGGAGACCCCATGTTGATAATCTCCGCAGAATATAGTATTCACTACCACATCTTTTTCTTTGGCATTATTACCAGCATCTCTGTAGTCTACCTTTCCTTGGGTAAAGGGTTCGTTTCCGGCAATAAATATCATTTTGAGATCATCGGCATCATTGCCCCAATCCAGTTCATCTAAGGACGCCTGGATTACCGTTCCGCAGTATTCACTCCCTCCATTAGTGGTTAAGGAGAACAGTTCTTTGGATACATCGTCCAAATCGCCGGTAAAAGGGAGAATCTTTCTCAAATAGCCATTTCTGGAGTTGAGATTGTCATTTCCATACTCGTAGAGGGCAATTTCAAGATTGGGTTGACTGTTCCGGCATTTAGC
>JBCBDM010000304.1:0-2145 GCA_038529705.1 Bacteroidota bacterium | reverse complement strand
CATAAACCCGCCGTTAACCAGCAGTAAAAGCCCCATAAGGTGAAATATGATCTTATAATTTAATCTGGAAACCGAACCCATTACACAAAGAGTTTCTCCACCTTTTTAATAGCCTGAGGAAGGCAGCACACCACAATCCGATCGCCACATTTAATTTGAAAATCCCCAAGAGCGATCATGCCAACACCATCCCTTATAACTCCTCCAATAATGGCCGATCTGGGAAAATCGATATCCCGGATTACCATATCGCACACTTCCGAAGTGGAAGCCACAATGAATTCCAGAAGCTCTGCATTCATATTGTTAAGCATGGTCATGGCTACCACTTCTCCCTTTCGAACATGACGAAATATATTGTTTGCTGCCAAAAGTTTCTTATTGATCAAGGTATCGATGCCTATGGAATGGGATAACTGAAAATAATCCATGTTCTCCACCAGGGCTATCGTCTTCTTAACTCCCTTAGACTTGGCAACCAGACAGGACATAATATTGGTTTCACTATTTCCGGTGACGGAAATAAAAGCATCCATATCCTGAATAGATTCCTCCTGCAACAATTCCACATTTCGTCCATCTCCATTGATGACCAGACAACTGGGAATATCATCTGCAATCTCAAAGGCCTTATCCTTGTCATTTTCAATGAGCTTTACATTGAATTTGCTCTTGCACAGATCATTGGCGGTCTTATAGCCTATTTTACTTCCACCTAAGATCATCACGTTCTTAATATCCTCCTTCACCTTTCCCGTGAGTCTGTAGATATGCTCCACTCCAGTCTCAGTGGTCGTAAAATACACCTGATCTCCTTCCTTAAAAAGGGTATCACCTCTTGGTATTAAGGTGTACTGGGTTCCATATCGCTGTATCGCAATAGGTACATAGTCCAATTCGGGATATTGCTGCCCAACTTCTTTCACTGTCTTCCCAACAAAGGCTGCAGTACGAGCTAGGTGCAAACCAATCATGGTTAGGGCACCGTCTTCAAATTGGTAGGTATCGTTAAACCCGCTTTGGTTCAACAGCAATTCAATCTCTGCCGACGCCAAGGACTCGGGAGAGATCAGTTCGTCTATTCCAAATTTGGTAAACCCAACTTCATCCTTGTTTTCAAGGAATTCTGTATTACTAATACGGGCAATGGTTCGTATAGCCCCTAATTGCTTTGCCAGTACACAAACTGTAATATTGGTGGTTTCTGAAGAGGTCACCGCTATCACCAGGTCGGTTCCATTCACGCGGGCATCTTTCAAAACTGAAATAGACGTAGCATCCCCTCGGATCACCCGGATATCGAGGTGGGTATCGGCATAGGCCAAAGATTCTCTATCCGTATCAATAAGTGTAATGTCTTGGGACTCGAAAGAAAGGAGTTTTGCTAAATGAAATCCTACTTCACCGGCACCGGCAATAATAATTTTCATATTTCTATGTAAGCGATAAGTGGTGCAAAGGTACAAATTTAGAAGTACCAAATTACAAATCTCAAATTCCAAAGATCGTCAAGCTCTGAATCTCGCAATAGGCATTTTGATTTGGAAACGGAAACTATGTATTTGCCATTAACGGCTTAGGCTGTTCCTTAAAAAGTCCTTAAATTTGCACCCGCCAGCAATTGAAGTGGGTTTAAGAGTCGGGCTGGCTCAAGCGCTATGAAAGAAAAAATAACTCCGTACAAAAATTCAGAGGCAGGTAAAAAGGAACAAGTAGAGGAAATGTTCGATACCATTTCCGGCAACTATGATGGGCTCAATCGAGTGATCTCTTTTGGCACCGATATTAAATGGCGTAAAAAAGTCCTGAAACTTATTGCAGAAAATGGACCCAGAACTATCTTGGACATTGCTACGGGTACCGGAGATCTTGCTATTCAATTTGCCAAGAAAATAGAGGCCGATAACATCGTTGGCCTGGACCTTAGTGAAGGAATGCTTTCGGTAGCGAGAAAAAAAGTAATAAACAAGACATTCAAAAGCCCTGTGGAATTTATTAAAGGGGATAGTGAGGCCCTTCCATTCGAGGATAATTCATTTGAGGCAATCACAGTTTCCTTCGGAATCAGGAACTTCGAAAATCTTGAAAAAGGCTTAAAGGAAATAGAAAGAGTATTAGCTCCGGGAGGGCTTTTCGTGATCCTGG
>JBCBDM010000303.1:0-2151 GCA_038529705.1 Bacteroidota bacterium | reverse complement strand
TTGTTGGACAAGATGGGAATTGACAGCACCGATAGCCTGATTCCCGGGGGTCGATATCACAACCGACGGGATTATATGAAATTTCCCAGCCTTGGCAGAAAAGACCTTATGTACGAGCCCATTCAACCTTTACCCATACCCGGACTGAGCTTGCAGGGCAGTTTGCTAGATGAAATAGCAAAGAAAGATTACCTGTTGTATGCTCCCTATCAATCCTTTTCGTATGTGGTAAAATTTTTGAGAGAAGCCGCCTTGGACCCTAAAGTACAGTCCATTAGAATTACTATTTACAGATTGGCCGAAATATCACACATTGCAAGTTCCTTGATCAATGCGGCGAAGAACGGCAAGGAAGTGACCGTTCAAATAGAGCTACAAGCTCGTTTCGACGAAGCAGCCAACATACGCTATGCAGAAGCCATGCAGAAAGAAGGGGTGAAACTCATCTTTGGGGTAACAGGACTTAAGGTCCATTGCAAAGTGTGTATGGTGGAGCGACTGGAAAACGAAAAGGTGAGGAGGTATTCGTTTATCAGCACCGGAAATTTTAACGAATCTACAGCGAGAATCTATACGGATTACACCCTATTCACTGCCAATAATAAAATTGGAAAAGAGATCAATAAAGTATTCGATTTCTTTGAAGTGAATTACCGAATCAAAAAGTATCGACATTTAATTGTATCCCCACACTACACCCGAAATGCGTTTTATCATTTGATCGAAACCGAGATTGAGAATCACAAATTAGGCAGGAAAAGTGGTATTAAGCTCAAATTGAACAGTCTTTCAGATTTTAAGATGATAGACAAGCTCTATGATGCAAGTCGCGCCGGGGTGAAGGTCCAGCTTATCGTTCGAGGTATTTGTTGTCTAATTCCAGGGGTGGAAGGTATGAGCGAAAATATCGAAGTGTTAAGCATTGTAGATAAATTCCTGGAACACCCCAGGCTGTACATATTCGAGAATGCCGGAGATACCAAATATTATATTTCTTCTGCGGACTTCATGGGAAGAAACCTGGATAGTAGGGTAGAAGTGAGTTGCCCAATTTATGACGACGGGATCAAACAAGAACTCATGGACACTTTCGACATTTGCTGGAACGACAATGTCAAAGCCAGAGTGATCTCAGAAAGACAAGACAATGCCTATAAAAGGAATGACAAACCCAGTGTACGCTCTCAGTTTCAATTATACGAGTACTACCAAAAAAAGCTAAATTAATTTGCTACAAATTGAGAAATATGCAGCCATAGATATTGGCTCCAATGCGATTCGTCTATTAATCGCTACCATCATTGAAAAGGACGAAAAAAAACCTCAGTTTAAGAAGACCTCATTGGTTCGTGTTCCTATTCGTCTTGGGGCGGATGTATTTCTTGAAGGTAAGATTTCCGAACGTAATTATGAACGTATGGTAGACGCCATGAATGCGTATCAGTTATTGATGCAAACCCATGGGGTAACCAGATATAGGGCCTGTGCCACTTCGGCCATGCGGGAAGCCGATAATGGAGTAGAGATCGCAGAGAGGATCAAAGAGCAAACAGGGATTGAAATTCAGATTATCGATGGAAACGATGAGGCCGCTATTATTGCTTCTACAGACCTTAGGGACCTCATAGATACAGACAAGACCTTTTTATATGTGGATGTAGGGGGAGGAAGTACCGAATTTACGGTGTTCGCCAACGGAAAGACCGTGGCATCCAAATCCTTTAAATTAGGAACGGTGCGTATTTTGAATGATATGGTGAGGGAAAGTGTTTGGGAAGAAGTAAAAAAGTGGATCAAAAAGAAGACAAAGAAGTACGATAAGATAAGTATGATAGGTTCCGGCGGAAACATCAATAGCATTTACAAGAGTAGTGGAATGAAGATTGGAAAACCATTGAGTTACTTCTACTTGACCAATTACTATGAAAAATTAAGATCCTACGATTACCACGAAAGAATCTTTGAACTTCAAATGAATCCGGATCGAGCCGATGTTATTATCCCGGCCACCCGTATTTATTTATCGGCCATGAAGTGGAGTAAGGCGAAAAACGTTTACGTACCAAAGATCGGACTGTCCGATGGGATCATTAAAAGTCTGGCTAACTTTTCATTATACAGACTTTTAATGATCCCATCGGACAGTCCGAT
>JBCBDM010000302.1:0-2153 GCA_038529705.1 Bacteroidota bacterium | reverse complement strand
TTTGAAATGGTATATGGAGATTCCATCCGATTCAAAAAAACCAGAGAAGCCGTTGGGTCGGTGGACGGTAGTTGCGAATGGTCCCGGTTACTTTATCCCCTTCCCCCTGTTCAAAGATTCCCTTTGCGATGTAACGATCTTCTTTGGAATGTGCACTAAACACCATTTCCCAACTACCGTCCACCGACCCAACGGCTTCTCTGGTTTTTTTGAATCGGATGGAATCTCCATATACCATTTCAAAAGGAACCACTCTGTCCAAACTGGGTTTTACAAAATTTCCGCTAATTTTTTCTTCCGAATACACTCCTTTGAAAACCCCTTCAAAAACGGGATGCTCTATAGTAATGGAATCGCTTTCCATATAAACTTGAGTCACAGGAATACGCTCTTCGGCATTCATAATGACCAGACTGTTATCATCCTTCCATTCAAATATAAAGGGCAGTTGCTTATTTTCCTGCACTTCAAGTGTGGCTCGCCATAGGCCCGCTTTCGGTTTTTTTATCTCTTCAGAACAGGAAAAAAGAAGGATCGAAAGGCATATGAGAATTGAAAATTTCATAGGTTGGGAATTGAGAAAGAGTAGTCGATTCTGACCTTTGCTCATTACAAAAAAAAGGCGCTATTGAGTAACGCCTTTTCTTTTACGAATTTATCATCTAGTTATCTTGATATACACTTTGAAGACTTGCCTTCTGCTTGGCATACGAGGCTTTTCCGGCACTTATAGAGGCCTCCAGCTTATCGATACCGGCAATCGCCTTGTCTATTCTTGTTTGATATTGAGCCATTTGCTCTTCGGTCATGGAACCGTCTTCCTTAGCTTGCTTAAGGCGTTCCTGAGCTGCCGCAATACGAGCACGCCCTCGTTTAACCAGTTCTTCCTTATTGGCAAGATCTGCTTCCCGAGCTTCTAATTTTGCTTTCGCCTCATTAGCACGCGCAATACCGAAATCTCTGCCTTTCAGATCGCCTTTGTCCTTGCCATAAGCATTTCCGTCATTTTTAGCAACCACAGCTCCTCCATCCCCTTTGGCGGCCTCTACCTCACCTTTAACCGAACCTACCTTGTCCTCCGCATCTTTGACGACATTATCCATTTTATCCTTTACGTCACCGGCTACGGCTCCGCCTTTATCTTTACCCTCTTTCTCAAGCCTGAGTTTTTCCTGTTCTATCATTTTCATGATTTCGGCTCTCTCTTCATCTGTCTTTGCTTTTTTATACTTTTCTCGAAGCTGGGCCATATACTCCAAATCCTTACCGCCATTGGGCGAAACATCTTTCTTTGCATCATTGGCTGCATCCTGCCAATCGTTCTTCTTTTTGTCCGCTTTGTCCTTGAGCTTACCCGCCTCTTTCTTTGCTTTCTTTTCGGCCTCCTTTTCCATCTTTTCCATTTTCTCCTTTTCCTGATTGGCCTTATCCCGTTGTTCCTTCATTTTATCTTTCGCATTGCCCCCTTTCAAATCCTGGTCCTGGGCAGATACATTCATGTTACCTGCAAAAAGAATCAAGGCAACGATCCATACTATTTTTTTAATACTTCTCATGATTTCAATGTTTAAATACTATCTAATTCTTTCAATGAATCTTCCAATTCACTCGCTTCTTCGTTGATCTTACTTTCTATCTCTTGAGCTTCGGCCTCAACGGCCTCAATCTTTTCAAGAGCTGCCTCTGTGTCCTCTTCTTCCTTCTTGGTATCTCTACAGGAGAAAACTCCTACAAGCAGAAACACGAGGAAAAATTTCATTAAAATTTTCATAATATGATGGTTTATGTTGTTAGAAAACTAAATGTACGAAATATGACCCGTTATTTGAATCCTACCACCAATATTTTATCTTTGTACGCTTAATTTACGACCGTAATGAAGATATCGTACAACTGGCTAAAACGTTTTATAAAAATCGATTGGGATGCAGAAAAAACTGGCGAGCTTTTAACAGACCTAGGTCTAGAGATTGAAGGCATCGAACCCTTCACTTCCATACCTGGCGGATTGGAAGGTGTTGTGGTGGGTCACGTATTAGAATGCGGTCAACACCCTAATGCAGATCGACTTAAAGTCACCCAGGTAGATCTTGGAAATGGAGAACCCGTGCAAATAGTCTGCGGGGCACCTAATGTAGATAAAGGGCAAAAAG
>JBCBDM010000301.1:0-2157 GCA_038529705.1 Bacteroidota bacterium | reverse complement strand
CTCCATCCATAAAAACGTTCATATTCATTTTCATGGATGGAGAAAATTTGGATCCCTTAAATCGATCCATGGAGATTATCTCCGAGAACACGGGAACGACCACAGAATTTATGGGACAGCAACTGGATACATATTGGGTGTTCCCTACCTCCGAGCCTGATTCCAAATTGACCATGGTCATTGACGGAACCAAGGAGATCGACAATTCGGCCTTGCTCAATAAATTCATCCAGTTAATGATGAATAAATCCAACAGCTCGGGTAATATGGAGATCAATCTACCTGAGGGACTTATTCTTTCCATAACAGAACCAGGAGGGGAACTCATCCTCGAAGCCATAGAAATTAAAGACACTCCAACGACCATTGACTTAACACACAGCTTCAAAATAACAAAATGAAAAAATATATAGACACAGGTAAGAAAGATACACGTTCCGGATTTGGAGCGGGACTTACGGAACTAGGAAAGAAAAATCCGGATGTGGTGGCACTTTGTGCGGATCTTACCGGATCTCTTAAAATGGATGAGTTCAAGGCAAATCACCCGGAACGATTCTTCCAGGTTGGAATAGCCGAAGCCAATATGATGGGCCTTGCGGCCGGAATGACCATAGGTGGAAAAATCCCGTTCACGGGAACCTTTGCTAATTTTTCCACAGGAAGGGTGTACGATCAAATCCGACAAAGTATTGCCTACAGTCACAAAAATGTGAAGATCTGTGCATCGCACGCAGGAGTTACCTTGGGAGAAGATGGTGCCACACATCAGATTCTTGAAGATCTGGGATTGATGAAAATGCTTCCCGGAATGACGGTGATCAATACCTGTGATTTCAATCAGACGAAAGCTGCGACCCTTGCCATTGCCGAACATGAAGGCCCGGTTTATTTGAGATTTGGGCGTCCAAAGGTCGCCAATTTCACTCCTGAAAATCAAAACTTCGAGATTGGAAAAGCTGTGCACCTACAAGAAGGAAATGACGTTACCATTATCGCCACCGGGCATCTTGTATGGGAAGCGCTTCAAGCTGCTGAAACCCTTCATGAACAAGGAATTAGTGCCGATGTTATCAATATCCATACGATCAAACCTCTGGATAAAACGGCCATCCTGGAAAGTATTGGCAGAACAGGATGTGTGGTAACCGCCGAAGAACATAATTACTATGGAGGCCTGGGAGAAAGTGTCGCTCGAGTATTGTCTCAAAACGCACCCGCACCTCAGGAGTTTGTCGCTACCAACGACACCTTCGGGGAATCCGGAACTCCGGATCAATTAATGGCCAAGTACGGATTAAATGCTGAAGCCATTGTAAATGCTTCCCTCAAGGTAATCGCAAGAAAGTAAAAGCTATTTATTTTAGTGCCATAAAAAAACCTCGCGATCTGCGAGGTTTTTTCTGTTTTTTTTGTTTCGTTGGATGATTAACTATCACTATCCAGATAATCCACAACGCCATCACCATCGGAATCCGGATAGGTAATATTTCCATCGGCGTCAATCTCTATTTCGTCCGCAGTGGGCCTTCCATCGTTGTCATCATCTGCATCTGCATAATTAGGAATATTGTCTCCATCGGTATCGTCATCCTCTTCCAACTGATTATTATTTAAATCCTCATCAACACTGGGAATACCATCGTTATCCTGATCTCCTTGAGCCATATCCCAAAGATTGAAAGAAAAAATAAGCTGGGAATAGATAGGAATTTCAGATCCGGCAGGTGGATTCACATAATATCCCAATCCGGCCGGCATGAAAACAGCACCAATACCCGGGTTAATTGCTTCCAAGGTGCCGTCACCATTGTTTACTATGTCCTCTGCCACATTGAATTCGATCATAGCGTCCTGAAATCCATTAACCACGGCTGTAAGATCAAAACTCACAGGAACTACAGAACCATCGAATAAACGGGTATAATCCACGGTACTTATTTCTTCATTAATCCAAGTACCTTCATAGGTGAGGGTAGCTATATCCGGGAATTCCGGGCTTTTCTCACCACCTCCCTGAGCAACTACAAGATAGTATAACTTATAGGTAACACCCTCCGACACACGATCCTTAACCACTTTGGAAGTAACTTGATCTATCAATGGGATCTTATCTGCATTGTCTCCTGCTATGGTGTCAAACACGATACGGTTATC
>JBCBDM010000300.1:0-2163 GCA_038529705.1 Bacteroidota bacterium | reverse complement strand
AATTTACCATCAATGGTATACACCGAGTAAACACCATCAACATCATGAGAGAGTTGGAAAATACCTGGACTGGGATTTGGAGCAATCGATATCGATTCTGCTTCAAAATCGGAAACCCCTAAAAGCCCTGATATTTCCTGGTTCGCTTCATTTTCGAACCAGGTAAAGCCTTCGACCTTTATTCCAGCCAGCCAGAGATAGGTTCCAGCATTATAACTTTCAATATAGCCATCGGTTAATAATGGGTCGAAAGCCGAACCTTCCACCCAGCTGTGATAGGGTGCTCGGATCGCATCAAAATGAGTTCCTGGGTAGGTAAGTAAATAATTATACATATTATTGGAATCTGTATTTCGAGACTTCAATAGTAAGACAATGTTATTAGGAATATCCAGGTTGTGAATCCATTCTAGCCTTTGTATGGTCCAATTGAAGAAGTTACCGCTAGACTGATACGGATCGCTTCGATAATAGGTAATGAGCATATGATCTGCCAGATTCGCAATGGAAACGATCTCACTTTGAGAAGAGTTGGTAATCACCAATCCCGTAGATCCGGAACCCCCAATATAGACTTCACAAATAAGATGTTCGGTTGGGTCACTGCCAAAAGTTGTATCGCAAATGGTTCGTATGGTTTGCAACTGACTGAAATAGGAGGCATAATCCATACAGGATCCGTTAGTCGATGGGTTGTAGAATTCACATTCATAGGTGATCATATCAAATTTCTGTGCATCTGTGACCAGGGAACAGTTATTATAGTTTTGAATTTGGGTCGCCGTGGCACTAGATCCTACATTCCCGCTAATATACGCTATGCCATATACCGTATGCGCCTTTTCGATAAAGGCCTGAAGCTGGATCATTTCAGTTGTAAAAGATCCACAACTTGCCGTAAGGATCTGAAACATATTGGTACAAATAAGATAATTGAGGTCGTTGTCTACGGCATACTGCAACAGTGCGTCCTCGGCAGCCGTATCGCCTAGGACATTGTCTTTAAAACTGGTAACCCAAAGACCTCGAAAATCGGTGGTATGTGGTGGAAGCTGGGCAAATGCCGACATACCGAATAAAAGCATGAGTGCGGTAATGATGTAACGATTCATGATAAAAGTGGTTCGTTGTTTAGTCTGTATTTAGCTGAAATACAGACAGTAAGATACTAAAACTTCTCAAAAGCACCCAGGCCAAATAGGGCAAAATCGTATTTTACGGGATCCAAAGGATCTAATTTCCGAAGGGAAGCATCTAACTCCTCCAGCGCCTTGGCATCATTTTGTTTTCGCTTTAACAACCCCAATTTACGAGCCACTCCGCCACTGTGCACGTCCAGAGGACAGGAGAGTTGGGACGGTGCTACTGAAGTCCATAGACCAAAATCTACTCCGGTCTTCTCAGGGCGTACCATCCAGCGCAGGTACATATTGATTCGTTTGGCGGCCGACTTCCTGCCGGGGTCACCTATATGTTTTTCTGTACGAGAAAGGTGAGGTAAGCTGAAGAACACCTTTTTAAATTCGTGAATAGCCGGCTGTAAGGATTTCTCCTTTGCATGTGTATGAAAAATGGTTTCGATACCTCCCCGACGTGAGTAGATATGTTGAAGCGCTTTTATAAAATAAGTCAGGTCCTCTCCATTGAAGGTCCTATGGACAAAGTGGGAGAGGGGCTTTAGGTCTTCTTTGGAATGATTCATTACAAAATCATAGGGCGAATTGCCCAGGAGATCCATCATTTTTTTACCATTATTGATGATGCTCTTTCTATTTCCCCACGCAATGGTCGCAACGAGAAACCCAGCTATCTCAATATCTTCTTTTCTACTGAAAAGATGTGGAATCTGAATAGGATCACTTTCAATAAATTTTAGCTGGTCGTATAGAGCGGCCTTTTCATCCAAGAAGTCCTTAAGTTGCTGGTGAGTCATTCCTTGCTTTCTAATTGACAAAGGTAATCTGTGAATTTCAACGATGCGAATCTTATTGAAGTAAGCACCTTAGGAAACGATTACTCCATCTTGCATCACCAATTTTCGGTCGGCCATGCTCGCCAATTCTTCGTTATGAGTTACAATCACAAAGGTCTGCCCAAATTCGTCTCGTAATCTAAAAAATAGATTATGCAGGTTTTCCGCACTTTCGGTATCGAGATTTCCAC
>JBCBDM010000299.1:0-2168 GCA_038529705.1 Bacteroidota bacterium | reverse complement strand
AATCCAGACAGGCCATTGGCAATGTGTACTTTGGAAACGACCTATCCAAAAACTATCAAAGTGATATAGAAACGAAATTCTTTGATCATTTCCTCAAAGGGGAGGGAGATGGAGACACTGGTTTACCGGAAGCCTATATGTTTGATACAGGTACCCGAGAATGGAAAAGTTATTCGGAATGGCCCCCAAAGCAAACCGAAAAGAAGACCTTTTGGCTTCAAAAGGATCAACGTCTAAATCCAATGGCCGAGAAGAGTTACACGTATGAGGAATTTGTGAGCGACCCTAAGAAACCGGTTCCGTATTCCGAAGACATAAAAATGGTTTTCACTCCCAGAAAATACATGACAGATGATCAGCGATTTGCTGCAAGACGACCCGATGTTTTGGTGTTTGAAACGCCTGTGCTCACAGAGGATATTACCATGGCTGGTGATATTTTAGCAAGGTTGAAGGTATCCTCAACAGGTACGGATGCGGACTGGGTGGTGAAGGTGATAGATGTGTACCCACCCGATGCAGAAGACTATGAGGAAACCCAGAAATACTTGAAGATGGGCAACTATCACCTAATGGTTAGGAGTGAGGTCATGCGAGGACGTTTTAGAAACGACTTCAGTAAGCCGGAACCCTTTACAGCCAATGAAAAGACCAACGTGGACATTAAGTTACAGGATGTACATCATACCTTTAAAAAAGGGCATAAATTGCAAATACAGGTACAGAGCAGTTGGTTTCCTCTCATCGACCTGAATCCTCAGACCTTCGTTCCGAATATCTTTGAAGCCAAAGAGGAAGATTTTCAAAAACAAACCCATAGGGTGTACAATGATTCCTCCGTAGAATTTACCGTTTTAAAGAAATAAGTTTGGTAAAAACAAAAGCGCCACATAAATGCGGCGCTTATAACAAACCTAACTTAGTAAATTTTAATTTTAGTATCAATAATCAATTTTTTATCCCCACAAAAAATTATCTCGATACATATTCACTAATAGAACAAAGATAACCACTAACTCGAATAAAACTATACGTGCAAACACGTATTTTTGTACTATTGGTAGGGTTTACGGTAAATTCTGTTAAAAAAAATATAAGGTTTTTAAATAGAAAAATCACCGACAGTTCGTATTTTCTGCCGATGATTCTGCTTTACAACTTGTTTTTCTTCCTGATATCAAATGTAGTGCAAATCCCGCTTAATTAATTGGGAGTAGTAAGACTTAGGCTTACGAAATCGTTGTAGTGTTAATAAATTGTGATACTTTAACATAGTTGATTTCTTTCTTCAGCCCATTTTGAGTTAGTAAATGCAATTACCGCTCACTATCTTTGTGGAGAACATATGGTGGCAGATGCAAAAACTTACCCTTAAAAAGATCGCACAGGAATTAGATGTTTCTATCTCAACGGTGTCCAAGGCGCTTAGAGATAGCCCGGAAATAGGCGAAGAAACACGCGAGCGTATCAAAGCCTTTGCAAAACTGTATAATTATCGCCCAAACAATATAGCCCTAAGTCTAAAAAATCGGAAAACAAAGACTATTGGTGTGATCATTCCGGAGATCGTACATCACTTTTTTACCACCGTTGTGAGTGGAATAGAGAAAGTAGCGAATGAAAAGGGGTATACCGTAATTATCGGCCTTTCTAACGAGTCTTTTGAGAAAGAAGTGACCAATATGAACAAGTTGGCCAATGGTAGCATAGACGGCTTCATCCTTTCGGTATCCAAAGAGACCCAATACAAACAGGATTATCACCACCTCACCGAGACCATAGATCAGGGAATGCCTATAGTGATGTTCGATCGTGCCATCGCTCAGGTAGATTGCGATAAAGTAATAGTGGATGATGTGGCAGGAGCTCGTAAGGCCGTTCTCAAACTTATAGATCAGGGATGTAGGAACGTTGGGATTATCACAACTCAGGATCATGTAAATGTAGGACGGCATAGAACTCAAGGATATTTAGATGCCTTGAAAGCCAGAAATGTCGTGCTCAAGGACTCTTTGGTCCTCCGATTGGAAGACGAATACAATGATGAGGCTTACCACAGTAAATTGAAGGAGAAAATTGGGAAGTTCTTACAGGATAATGAAGAAATTGACGGACTCTTCGCAGTCAATGAAAAATACGCGATTACTGCCATGAAAGAAGCCTAGGCT
>JBCBDM010000298.1:0-2192 GCA_038529705.1 Bacteroidota bacterium | reverse complement strand
GATGATGGTACGCCAACGGCTACGGATGTGGCAACGGTGTATATCAGCATCGATCCTAATGGAGGAGGTAATGATATATTGGCCATAGACGATATCAACGATACATTCATTAACTTACCTGTGAGCGGTGATGTAAGTACAAACGACATCAACGGAGATGGTCCCGCTGGAACAGAAGTATTTACTTTGGTAAGTGGACCTACAGCAGGAGGAACATTAGTATTCAACCCGGATGGAACGTATACCTATACGCCACCGGTTGATTTTGTGGGTGAGGATACATTTATATACCAAATTTGTGACGGCGGAAATCCGATTGCTTGTGACATGGCTACCGTAACCATAGAAGTAGTGGACGATCCAATTCAAGGAAATGATCCTCCGGTAGCTAATAACGATACGAATGTTACTTTGGTAGATACTCCTATCGATGGAAATGTATTGCCAAACGACTTCGATCCGGATGGAGATCCAATCACGATAACTACTCCAACTGTTACCACTGTGGAGGGAGTGACCGTTACAATCAACCCTGATGGAAGCTATACCTATACTCCGCCAGCTGGATTTGTTGGTGAGGATACCTTCGTATATACTATTTGTGATAATGGTACACCCGCCTTGTGCGATGACGCTACCGTTATTATCTATGTACTTCCGAATAACGGAAATATTACCACAGCAAATGACGACGCCTATTACGGCGAGATAGATACCCCACTAACAGGAAATGTATTGGATAATGATACCGATCCTGAAGGAGATAATCAAACGGTTGATACCACGATTAGCCCATTGAGTGGGCCAAGTAATGGTACGCTAGTAATAAATGCAGATGGAACGTTCACATATACTCCGGGTGCTGGCTTTGAAGGAACAGATCAATTCGTTTATGGAATTTTTGACGATGGATCTCCGGTAGCAACAGACGTGGCCACCGTGTACATACTCATTGCTCAGACTCCGGCACCAGCCATTGCGCTAGTAAAAATGGGAATGTTTGTGGATGACAACCAGGATGGTTGTGCAGACCCGGGAGAGCATATCGATTATACGTTTACCGTTACAAATGAAGGTAATGTGCCACTTAGCGATGTGGTTATAACCGATCCATTATTCGAAGCACCGAACCCCGTGGTTCCTATCCTATTCGATTCTGGAGATGATAATGGAAATGGTCTGTTGGATGTGGACGAAACATGGATATTTAAGGCGAGTTATGCCATTACCCAAGAGGATATTGACCAAGGATTTGTAGAGAATCAAGCAGTGGTAACGGCAATTGACCCCGATGGAACGGTAGTAACAGATATCTCCGGATGGTTTGTATGGAATGACGATATTACCATAGTTGAGCTATGTCAGGAACCGATTATCGCTATCGTTAAGACAGGAGTATTTGATGACGGTAACGGTAATCAGTGTGCAGATCCTGGCGAGACGATAGATTACACATTTACAGTAACCAACGAAGGAAATGTTACGCTTGCCAATATTTCAGTAACAGATCCATTGTTGGAAGCGCCAAATCCAATAGTGCCTATTGTTTTTGTATCAGGAGATACGGATGGAGATGATCAATTGGATGTAGACGAAACATGGGTCTATACGGCAACTTATACAATCACACAGATTGACATTGATGCAGGTCAGGTAACAAATCAGGCTACTGCGGAAGGTACGCTACTTTCGAATGGAACCATCGTTACCGATCTTTCCGATGATGAAGTGGTTACCGAAGATGATCCAACGGTAACGACCCTGTGTCAGAACCCAGCCATTGCACTATTGAAAGTTGGAACCTTTATCGATGACAACGGCAACCAATGTGCTGATCCGGGTGAATCTATCGAGTATGAATTCACAGTGGTGAACGTTGGAAACGTAACCCTTTCAGATATCACGGTAACCGATCCACTGGTAACAGTAACGGGAGGACCTATTGTATTGGCACCTGGAGCGAGTGATAACACGAGCTTTGCAGCTACCTATATCATTACTCAGGCGGATATCGATGCAGGTCAGGTGACCAACCAGGCGACAGCCGAAGGTACGGCACCGGATGGAAGTATGGTAAGCGATCTTTCGGATGAAAGTGTTCTTACCGAAGATGATCCAACGGTAACGACCCTGTGTCAGAACCCAGCCATTGCACTATTGAAAGTTGGAACCTTTATCGATGACAACGGCAA
>JBCBDM010000297.1:0-2206 GCA_038529705.1 Bacteroidota bacterium | reverse complement strand
GATTGCCAAGTCAAGAAGTGATCGTTTTACAGCAGAATCCAATCAATTTGAAGCAGAGGCCGAAGTGACCAAGCTAGAGAACCAGTCTACCAATTATAAAATGCGAAACTCGTTGTATTACATTACAGCTCCACAAGCTGGTTATATCAACAAGGCCATAAAAGGTGGACTGGGAGAAACATTTAAAGAGGGAGAGCGACTGGTTGGAATCATGCCGTACAATTATGACTTGGCGGTTGAAACCTTTGTAGACCCAATAGACCTTCCCCTATTACATCCGGAAGAAAGTGTCCGCATACAGTTTGACGGCTGGCCTGCTATTTTCTTTAGTGGCTGGCCCAATGCATCTTTCGGAACTTATGGTGGTAAAGTGGTCGCTATTGAAACATTCATTAGCGACAACGGAAAGTTTCGAGTCTTAATCGCACCCGATCCTGACGGAAAACCATGGCCGGAGAATATACGCGTTGGGTCCGGAGCCTACACCATTGCTCTATTGGAGGATGTCCCAATCTGGTTCGAAATTTGGCGTAAACTAAATGGATTCCCACCCAACTATTATCAACCCGATGGAAGAAAAAAAGAAAAATCCACTAAGTAGATGAGAAGGATGAAATACATTATTGCCATTATTCTCTTCGCCGGATCCATGCGGGTTTCGGCCCAAGATACTATTGCCGTTCCGAAGCAAACCTTATCGTTTGAGGAATATTTGGGTTATGTAAAAAAGTACCATCCTCTGATAAAGCAGGCAGATCTAACTTTGAGTCTGGGTGAAGCCAACCTGTTAAAAGCACGTGGCGGATTCGACCCTAAAATTGAAGTAGACTATGACCGGAAAAAATTTGAAAGCACAGAGTACTATGATCAATTAAACGCCACCTTCAACATTCCTACCTGGTATGGAATTGAATTCAAGGCCAATTTTGAAGAAAATACAGGAGCCTTTCTCAATCCAAACCTCTCCGTCCCGGAAGGAGGACTTTACAGTGCAGGTGTATCGTTTTCTCTAGCTCAAGGGTTTCTGATCAATGAAAGAATGGCTACCCTTAAGAAAGCCCGATTCTTCAGAGAACAGACCCAAGCAGACAGAGAACTATTGGTAAACAACCTAATCTTTGCAGCAAGTAATGCCTATTTTATGTGGTTGGAGGCGAGCACAGAAGAACAGATTTATCAAACGTTTTTGGAGAATGCCACCGTTAGACTAGATGCGGTACAACGCAGCGTAGAAGTAGGAGAAACTCCTGCCATCGATATTACGGAGGCGCGGATAGCCTTACAGAATCGTGAGCTAGGTCTGGAGGCAGCTCGTTTAAAAAGAAGGAAAGCCGCTTTGGAAGTAAGTAATTTTCTCTGGTTAGATGAAGTACCGCTCGAACTTCAGGAGCAGGTGATTCCCGTATCACCCGAAATAGAATTGGTCCAGTCGTCATTAGCTTTGGTTAATGTAGCCGTCCTTTCTACCATGATTGAAAATCACCCTAAACTTAGGAGTCTGGACGCAAAGATAGACGGACTAGATGTAGACCGCTCCCTAAAGCGAAATAAACTATTACCGAAGCTAGACTTGCAATATAACTTTCTAAGCCCGGAATATGACCAGGTAAGTTCCTTTAATACCGCTAACTATAAGGCCTTTTTAAACTTCAGTTTTCCCCTATTCCTGAGAAAGGAACGAGGCGATCTAAGAGTGGCCCAAGCGAAGCTTCAAGAGGCTAACTATGAGCGTATTTCGGCATCATTGTCCATTCGCAATAAAATAGAAGCAAGCTACGCCGAGATAAATTCATTGGGCAGCCAAAATGACCTGGTTCAAAATATTGTAATCGATTATGAATCCCTACTCACAGCGGAAGAACGAAAGTTCTTTTTGGGAGAGAGCTCGTTGTTTCTTATCAATTCGAGAGAACAGAAATTGATCGACGCCCGTCTTAAGCAAAATGAAGTCTCCGTCAAGCAGCTCACTGCCATTGCCAGCTTGTACAACGCTTTAGGGATGTCTGAAAATGGCAGCAATAACAACCCGTAGTTTGATAGAGAAAGAATGAGCCTGGTATTTCCCCGAACCTGGAAGCAAGCCAAATCTCACCGATCGAGAATTGCTCAACTGCCAAATGGCAGTCTCGCGAGTCTTTTGGGGAAGGCCTTACATACAAACCCGCAGCACTTTGTGCTGACGATGTTTTTTATTTCCACAAACCTG
>JBCBDM010000296.1:0-2226 GCA_038529705.1 Bacteroidota bacterium | reverse complement strand
CCAACTCCATTCCACCCTCTGGATCTATGTACACCTTGCGTATTGACCCTCCTTCGTCAATGGCAGTCGCTATCACAAAATGAGATGGGGTTACCTCAATCTCCAGTAACTCATCATACTCACGGTCCAAAAAGGACACGGTTTCTGCCAGGGAAACTTCACCCAACTCCTGAAGAGCGTGAGGCTGGGTTGCATCTGAAATAGGTTCAACTGCAAGAATCACACCCGTAACAGAAGCTAAAATCAAGAATAGCGAGGTCGAAAGTGCCAGTAGCATATGACTATATCGCCAAATCGATAAGGTCATAATTCAATTATTGGGACATTAGTCTTACATATCGAATGAAACCTTTACCTTCCACTTTACTTTGAATGGCTTCGGAAGTAAGTTCAAATTCCACATCGTCCACATAATATTCTTGATCTTCTACTGCGGTTTCGAATCGAATGCGGTATCCAGTATCAATCTTATCATTTGGTACTTTGATCAAAGTGATAGAACGTTCCCCTCCGCCGATAGTAGCACCGGAAATGGCATCGATATTAGAGCGTCGTTTCCCATAAAATTTCCACCACTCGGTAATGTCGCTATACCATTCCTTATCCTTGCCCTGCACGTAAAGCGTTTTTTCATAATTCCCTTCGGAGTCTAGTAAAGAAATAACAACATATGCACCTTCACCCGTGTAATTAATCATCTGAATCATACATTTTACAGAAGTGGAAGTGGTAGGTTGGACATAAGCCATAAATACGAAAACCACCAAGATTAATAACGGAAATACTCTAAATATCATTCTCATATTCTTTGATTTTTTGTTAATTATTGAAGGAAACTCAATCCAGCACCTTTTTCCTGTAACAGCTCATTTTCATTAGCCAGGTCGAATACGGACTCACCGAATTCTGTTTTAATCGATTTATCGGCTCCCTGACTCAAAAGAAACTTAAGAATATCCAGGTTCTGTGCTTTCATTGCCGCCAGATGTAAAGCAGTGTTTCCGTCATCATTCCTAAGATTAATAGGCAGATCGAGTTTCCCTACTTTTTGTAGGAGCTTCAAACTATTCGTCTTAACTGCCAGATGCCAAAGACCATCTCCATTGGACTGTATCTTCGAAAAATCGAGACTCCCCTCTTGCAATAGTTGTAGTTTTTTAATGAAGTCATCATGCTTTTTTTCGCTATAGGATTCTATCAAATAGAAAGACAGGCTATTGCCGTCTTCATCGACATGGTCGATAGAAGCTCCCTTCTCCAATAAAAACCGGACCACTTCCAGGTCATTGCTCTGAACGGCACGCATTAAAGGGCTAATTCCTTTTTTGTTATACGTATTTATGCTTTCCACATAGTTTAACAAGTACGAAACTATAGGCAGGTCATTTCGGTATGCGGCATTCATAAACGCCGTGTTACCATTCATATCGGGTTGGTTTACATCCACTCCTTTACTTACAAAATATTCGAAGATATCAAGATCTTTGTTTTTATAAGCCAGGGCATGCAACGGAGTAAAGCCCGAATCCGTTGTAATATTTGGTTCTAATCCCAACTTTTCTAAATATTTATAGGTTTCTAATGAATTGGAACTTCCACGAGTTCCTTGACTAGCAGAAATAAATGCATTTCCACCCTCCAGATTCAATTCTTTATAGCCAACTCCCAGGTCTATTAAAAGGTTCAATACGTCGATATTACCCTTTTTCGCAGCGTAATTAAAAATTCCGTTTCCCTTTTCGTCTTTACTATGCAGATCGATTCCTTTTTCCACAAAATAGTCGATAAGATTATCGTCCTGGATAAACGGAGCTACCAAAAGCAAAGCATTAGCACCGTCATGGTTCTTTTCGATCTTAGGGTTAGAGCCATTAGCAATACACCAATCATAAAGCGTCTGATTTTGCTGGCCTGTGACCGCTGCAAAATTCATTAGGGAATATCCATGACTATCAATAATATCGGTTCTGGCTCCCCGTTCCAGCAAATAATTCATGATCTCCAGGTTATCCCGGTAGGCAGCCCAAAAAATATACGTTCGCCCGTCATGAGTAATTTTATTTACCTCATTACCCTCCTGTTCTAATAGAAACTTAATGGTAGCGTTATCTACTTTTTCGATCAAGGCCCAACTCACTGCATCGAACGCAAACTCATTTAATTGAGCCGCATCGTTCCCTTGCTGTATATCCCTCTTTATTTGCTCGACACTGGGGTTGGCTTTCC
>JBCBDM010000295.1:0-2263 GCA_038529705.1 Bacteroidota bacterium | reverse complement strand
TGATGCCCGCGATATTCCTCATCTTCAATGTAATATCCCGAATCCTTCAATTGATCGAATGGACTCCCGAAGGTATTCAGGAATATTGCCAGCACCTTACACACGATCCAATAACTCAATTGAAGGATTCGGGATATTACATTGAAGATGAGGAATATCGCGGGCATCATCTCTTCGGAATCTATCTCAGGAAGGGGCAATCCCCGGAAGGGATGAAGCAGAAGCTATTGGATCATGGGATCTACGTTTCGTATCGTGGAAATTCAATTCGCGTTTCTCCTAACGTCTATAACAGCCCCCATGAAGTAGAAAAATTGGTTTCTTGTTTTATATAAACTTTGCCTATAGTATCTTTGCCCCCTTATTGTTGGACCCCAGGATGATCTGCCTTAATAGGCAATGAATATGAGCAAAACCCTTGTTCGTTCGCTTTTTCAACAGTCTTCGTCCCTGCGAAAACTAGGGGAGGCTATATCCAATCGTGAAAAATCCATAGAAGTTTCCGGGCTGGTGGGTTCGTCTGTTTCCCTGGTATTAGCCGAAACTTTTAAGACCTCCGAACTCCCATTTCTCGTTATTCTCAACGATAAAGAAGAGGCGGCTTACCATTTGAACGATCTTGAAAATTTGTTAGGGGATCAAAACGTGCTCTTCTATCCTGGAAGTTATCGTAGGCCCTATCAGATAGAAGAAACGGACAACGCCAATGTATTGTTACGGTCCGAAGTCCTCAATCGAATCAATTCCCGTCGTAAACCAGCCTTGATCGTCACTTATCCGGAGGCCCTTTTCGAAAAAGTCGTGACCCGCAAAGAGTTGGAACGGAACACGCTAAAGATCGGGCTGAACGACGAATTATCCATCGACTTTGTCAATGAGGTATTATTCGAATACAAATTTAAGCGCACCGATTTTGTTACCGAACCAGGAGAGTTTTCGGTACGTGGTGGAATTCTGGACGTCTTCTCCTTTAGTAACGACGAGCCCTATCGCATCGAATTCTTCGGGGATGAGGTGGATAGTATTCGCACTTTCGACGTAGAGACCCAACTTTCGTTGGATCAGTTAAAGAAGCTCTCCCGTTGTTCTTCCATCCTCTTATTTTCCACATTGGGAATAATGGAGATCTTCCTAAAGTATATTGCTTCTAAAACAGTGGTGGTCTTAAAAAACGAAGAACTGTTGAGCGCTAGTATTGAAAAGCTCTTTCAAAAAGCCGCAGCAGCCTTTGAGGAGCAAGACGGTGAGGTAAAAATGAGTCAACCTGAAGAGCTTTTTTGTACTGCCGATTTGTTGAAGCGTCAACTTTCGGAATTTACTACCGTCACACTACATAATAATACATTATCATCGAATCATTGCAATATTACGTTTAATACAAAGCCACAGCCCTCGTTCAACAAACAATTCAACCTGCTTATTGAGAACCTCAATACCAATACGGCAGATGGGTATACCAACTATATCTTCTGTAGTAGCGAGCAACAGGCCCAGCGCTTTCATGATATTTTCGACGACATCTCCAATGGTCAGGACACGATTGGAGAGGGTCATAGCGTAGGACAATACGAGACCATCGTTTTTCCGCTCTATCAAGGGTTCATTGATTATGAGGGGCGAAATGTTTGTTATACAGATCACCAGATCTTTGAACGCTACCATAAGTTTCAGCTAAAGAACGGTTATGCAAAAAAGCAGGCCATCACCTTAAAAGAGCTTACCCACCTGGAAGTGGGAGACTATGTAACCCATATCGATCACGGGATCGGGAAGTTTGGCGGGCTTCAGAAGATAGACGTAGAAGGAAAAACTCAGGAGGCCATCAAACTCATATACGGAGAGCGTGATATCCTTTATTTGAGCATTCATTCCCTACACAAGATCTCCAAATACAACGGAAAGGACGGTACTACACCCAAGATCTATAAATTGGGAAGTGCCGCCTGGAAAAAACTAAAACAAAAGACCAAAAAACGGGTTAAGGAAATTGCTTTCAATCTCATCGAACTCTACGCCAAGCGTAGGTTGCAGAAAGGCTTCGCCTATGACCCGGACAGTTACCTACAGCACGAATTGGAATCTTCCTTTATCTATGAGGACACCCCCGATCAATCTGCCGCTACCGCCGATGTGAAAGCCGATATGGAAAACGAACGGCCTATGGACCGCCTGGTGTGCGGAGATGTAGGGTTTGGAAAGACCGAAGTAGCCGTTCGGGCCGCTTTTAAGGCTGTGGACAATGGAAAACAGGTAGCCATTTTGG
>JBCBDM010000294.1:0-2263 GCA_038529705.1 Bacteroidota bacterium | reverse complement strand
ATAGCGGAAAAGATATTGTTGCCGATTGGATCAATCCCTTTGGAACTATTTTTGTTCGATTGTTAAAACTTATTGCCATTCCACTCATCCTGGCCTCTCTCATCAAGGGGATATCAGATCTAAAGGATATTTCCAAGTTCAGTAATATTGGATTGCGAACCATTATTACCTATATCATCACCACGGTATTTGCTATCACCATTGGGCTGGCCCTGGTTAATATTGCCGAACCGGGATCGGGGATTTCGGAGGAAACCGTCGCCAAGTTAACAGAGACCTATGCCAACGATAGTGGCGTACAGACTAAGATTGTAGAAGCCAATAAGGACCGTGGACCCCTCCAATTTCTGGTAGACATGGTGCCAGATAACGCTTTCAGCGCCTTCAGCAATAATAAGTTAATGCTTCAGGTAATCTTCTTTACGATCTTGTTTGGTATCTCCATGTTACTCATCGGTGAGAAGGCGGCGGAGCCGTTGAAAAAGTTCTTTGATGGTCTTAACGATGTGGTTTTAAAGATGGTCGATCTCATCATGCTGTTTGCACCCTATGCAGTATTTGCTTTATTGGCACAGGTAGTCGTCACCGCTGGAGACCCGGAAATTCTTACCAAACTCCTGGCCTATGCAGGAGTGGTGGTGCTAGGACTTATTTTGATGATTGTCTTCTATCTTTTAATAGTCTCATTTATCGTTAAAAAGAACCCATTTTGGTTTTTGAAAGAGATCAGTCCTGCACAATTACTGGCTTTCTCAACGAGCTCTAGCGCTGCAACTTTGCCAGTAACCATGGAAAGAGTAGAAGAACATATTGGAGTTGACAAAGAGGTTTCCAGTTTCGTGTTACCCGTAGGCGCTACTATCAATATGGATGGAACTAGTTTATACCAGGCCGTGGCTGCCGTATTCATAATGCAGGTTCTTTGGCCCGAAGGGCTTACCATGAGCAATCAACTCACCATTATTGTAACCGCTTTGTTGGCGTCTATTGGTTCAGCGGCCGTTCCCGGAGCAGGAATGGTGATGCTGGTTATCGTTTTGGAAGCGGTAGGGTTCCCGGCAGACAAACTACCCATCGCCCTGGCTTTAATCTTCGCAGTAGACCGCCCTCTGGACATGTGTAGAACCGTTGTAAATGTTACCGGAGATGCCACTGTATCCATGCTTGTTGCCAAAGCTGTGGGCAAGCTGGGTAAACCCAGAATAAAAGATTGGGATGACCACTATGAGGAGGTCAAGTAATTCATCAATCCTACCTTCAATTCATGAATTCAATGAAACACCTATTCGAATTCTTTTTTAAAGGTGTTGGAATATTGTACTTTTAACTCCCGGCTATCTAGCTATATGGACTCCCTGAAATACTAAAGCGAAACAGTGGATGCTGGGCTCATTAAAAGTCCATATGATGAAAAATATATGTTTCGCTATGATACTTACCGTGGGTTCTGCCAACTACGCCCAAGTAGGGGTAGGCACCACCAATCCTTCACCTGCCGCCATGCTGGAAATAAGCAGCACTTCCGATGGGGGAAGTTCCTATAAAGCTTTTATGCCTCCAAGAGTGCCTACGGCAGCTGCAAGAAATAGTATCAATGCCGCTGCTGCTGATACAGGTCTTATTGTATTTGTTGATGATTTAGAATGTCTTCAAATATGGAATGGAACCAGTTGGGAAAGCGTCCATTGCCTGAACGAAGTATCTCTAACCGGTGTTTTTCAGAATTTTGATATGGCTACTGATTGGGGGTATACTAGCGATATTGCCTTCTTCGACAATGGAACCGATGGATATTATGGGATCACGGACAACACCAATGGGGGTTTCAGCAATATTACTAGTCTTACCAATAACTTTCTGGGAATACTGGACATGGACGATGAAGGCATAAATGGTACTCCTGGCTTTGCTACCATTACATTCAATACAATAGATGTCTCTGGAGCAGCTGCCGGTTCTACACTTTCATTCGATTACGAATTCTTTGAGTTCGATACCGGAGATGACGCCTACTACAGAGTGACCATCGATGGTATCCCACAAACTGAAGTACAACTTATCAATGGACTGACCAATTTATCCATTGCCGGTAGTGTTTCTGTAACGATTCCCGCTGGTTCGAACTCGGTAGGGCTGAGTATTAGGATTCGACAGGACGGCGCAGGTGATTACGCAGGTTTTGACAACTTCGCCTTGGTGCCTAATTGACAGAACCCAACAAAAAACAAGGGCCTCTCCTGAAGGACGGTGTTGTGATCTTTGG
>JBCBDM010000293.1:0-2266 GCA_038529705.1 Bacteroidota bacterium | reverse complement strand
CCCTCCTTCTGAATTTCAACCGAATGCGGATAGGGAATTTCTATACCAGCCGCATCCAGGGCTTCTTTAGATTTTTCCAAGGTCTCAAAATATACATCCCAATAGTGCTCCGTCTTACAAGCCGGGCGTACCGCAAAATCCACCGAACTCTCACCCAAAGCAGATACTTCAACCAAAGGGGCCGGTTCGGACAAAACCTTTTCCTGAGAGATCAATACCTTCATAAGCACCTCTTTGGCTTCTTTGATATTGGCATCATAACTAACGCCAATAGTATGAAATACTTTCAATACACCTTCTGCACTGTAATTGGTAATGTTGCCATTAGACAACGCCCCATTTGGAATGATCACTAATTTGTTTTGAGGGGTATTGATTTTTGTTGTAAATATTTCGATTTCCTTTACGACACCAATTTCCCCTTGAGCTTCAATAAGATCCCCGATCTTAAATGGCTTGAATATCATAAGCAGTACACCTCCCGCAAAATTAGCTAAGGATCCTTGTAACGCCATTCCAATGGCTAAACCTGCCGCGGCAAGTATCGCAGCAAAGGAAGTAGTCTCAACACCTAAATTCCCTAAGATCGCAACGACCAAAAGTGCCTTAAGCATCCATTTCATCAGGTTCTTTAAAAACTTCTGAAGACTCTCATCATAATTTGAGCGCGACATCGCCTTCCCCATCAGATTGACTATCTTCTTGATAAGCCAAGAACCCACTATCCATATGAGAATGGCTCCAATTACCTTTAAACCATATTCTGAACCAAATTCCACTACTTTATCTAACCACTTTTGTGCGTCCATTTTATCTGTGTTTTGAAATTTAAATTTAATCAAATTTGAGCGCCTGGCGTTACGGTTTCACCTGATTTTATCTGAGATATTGGTTGATTATCGAAAATCAATTTTGAGATTGTGAATAAAACATTTATGCGTCAAGATCCTATAGCTGTTATGACAGAAGATGATGAATATATCGCTTTGGATAACATGGTGGTTCCATGTAATTAGAACGGGTAAAAAAAGCATTTTTTTTTCAGTGGAATTACTATCTTTATTTTTCTAATCAACAACATACAATTATGAATGTTTGCTTTATTATGTATCCCTGGGAAGAGATGGACCCAGAGAATGATTCCACCCTTGCCATGATACAAGAGTTTGCCAAGCGAGGACATGGAATGGCTATCACCACACCGGCAAATCTTACCATTAGAGATAGCGTGGCCTTTGCCTTTTGCAGATGCCTCAAAAGAGCCGAGAAAATTTCGACTAATCTAAAATCCTTCCACAATAAAGCGGAATTCTATGATGAAATGTTGCCTCTGGCAGGATTTGATGTGATCATCCTCCGAAGTAATCCACCTTTGGATATGATCATGCTCAATTTTCTGGATAGTGTTAAGGATGATGTGTTTATTATGAACGATCTCGATGGGATTAGAAGAGCAAACAACAAACTATATACGGCGGTCTTTGAGGATGAAAAGAACGAAATTATTCCACGCACTCACGTAACCAAGAATAAGAATTATCTTAAGAAGATCATTAAGGAAGGTCCAGACAAGATGATTCTCAAACCACTCAACGGATTTGGAGGTTCGGGCGTTATCCTTATTGAAAAACGCGCCATGAAGAGCATCAACTCTCTCCTGGATTTCTATATCGATAACAAGGATGGCACGTCAAATTACGTAATCCTTCAAGACTATATTGAAGGGGCAGACCAGGGAGACGTCCGCGTACTTATGCTAAATGGCCAGCCCATTGGTGCCATGAGAAGAGTTCCCGGAGATGAAGACCATCGATCCAACGTCAGTGCCGGAGGAACTGTACAAAAACATAGCCTATCCAAGCAAGAGAAAGAACTGTGTCGACGTATCGGGCCCAAACTAGTAAAGGATGGCCTCTATTTTGTTGGGATCGATGTGATAGGAGGAATGCTGGTGGAAGTGAACGTGATGTCACCAGGTGGAATTACCTATATCAACAAGGTGTATAAGACAAAAGTTCAGGAAAAGATTATCGACTTTGTGGAAGACAAGGTACAAGAACGAGTTACAGCCTTTGAAAGACGGCAAAAGTTACGTAAACATGTAAGCGAAGCCTAGAAGCCCTCGTCTTTTACCCCTAAGTATATGGAAAGACTCTCCGAAGCAGAAATCATTGCGAAAATTGAAAAAGAAGAACATTTTGAAGCCGTGGCTTCAGACTATTCCTTTACCCTCAAGATAGACCGCTATGTTCCTTATGTCTGCGGT
>JBCBDM010000292.1:0-2427 GCA_038529705.1 Bacteroidota bacterium | reverse complement strand
TGAAAGAGCAACATCATTCCCTTCTCTTGAGATACCGGCAGACAAACGTTTAATA
Organism: Bacteroidota bacterium; assembly: GCA_038529705.1. Lineage (GTDB taxonomy): Bacteria > Bacteroidota > Bacteroidia > Flavobacteriales > Flavobacteriaceae > Aureisphaera. Next base: position 2,372 of record JBCBDM010000292.1, on the reverse strand, counting down.
GCGTGTACGTGCTTTTATTCGAAAAAATACCGGATTAAAGCCTTTAATCTATGGAGGCGCCCAGGAACGGGGATTAAGGGCTGGTACGGAAGCGGTTTATGCCATTGCGGGTATGGCTGAGGCCTTGAAGATCTCCTATCAGAACCTTGAGAAGGAGAAGGAGTATATTCTTGGAATCAAGAACTACCTGAAACAAAGACTTTCCGAAGAGATAAAAGGAATTAGTTTTAATGGCGCCTGTAATGATAACGAAAAAAGCACGTACACGCTATTAAACGTTTGTCTGCCGGTATCTCAAGAGAAGGGAATGATGTTGCTCTTTCAATTGGATTTAAAAGGGATTGCTTGTTCACAAGGAAGTGCGTGTCAAAGTGGAAGTACAAAGGGTTCCCATGTACTCAACGAGGTATTGGGCGAAGAAGATCTTATGAAACCCTCCCTGCGATTTTCCTTTTCAAGCTTTAATACGAGAGAGGAAGTAGATTACCTGGTCTCTGTATTGAAAGAATTTGTGTATAGTTAATAACTTTTACATTCTCCTACCAGTTTTGTAGGAATTTTCACTATTATTGCCGCATACATTTAAACCCTAATCATTATGAGAAAATTAATCTTAACCCTAACTGCTATTTCATTTTTAGCCGTTTCATGTGGAGAGTCTGTAGAAGTAAGTCCTGAAATGCAAGGATTCATGGAAGCGATTGATGCGACCAATTCTATGGATGATGCTGCCGAAAAGTACGGATTTACCAGTGACGACATCGCTTTAGGTTTCTACGAGCTTAAAAATCCGGAAGTTACAGCGGCTACCACGGAAGGAGCTACTACTTGTTACGACGTTAATATCAAGCATGGTATTATCGATAGTAACGTGAAGGTGTGTTGGGAAGACGGAAAGATTACCAGTATTTCTGAGTTGGAATAATATATTCTTACCATCAACAAAAAAGGCCTTCCATTGGAAGGCCTTTTTCATTAGAATTTGGCGGTAAGTCTTACATTGAAAACCCTTGGGGTAAGAAAATTTGGGATGGCAAATTGTTGTTGAGTATCAACATCTCTTACAAAGGTATTGGTAATGGAGTTTCGAACATCAAAGATGTTGAAGATCTCTGCACCAATAGTTAATTCCTTGAAAGGTTTAAGAAACCCTTTGTCCTTTCGCTTGTCCGCTCGCACGATCACATAAGAGGTTCCTATATCTACTCTGCGATAATCCCTCAGGCGGGTTTGAAAGTCGTATACATCGGCAAAGCTGGGAGATCCCCCCGGAAGTCCTGTGTTATAGGTAAGATTTAAATATAATTTAAGGTCTGGTATTACCTTCACGTAATCTTGAAATAACACATTTACCTTTAGTCTCTGGTCTGTTGGGCGGAAAATAAAACCTCTGTCATCCTGATTCTCTTCTGTCTTGAGAAAACCTATACTCACCCAACTTTCGGTGCCAGGGACAAATTCACCAGCCAATCTCGCTTCTACCCCGAGAGCATAGGCTACGGCATTATTATTCGCTCTGTAGCGTATTCTTACATTTTCAAGGGTGTAAGTATTTACATCTGTTAAGTCTTTGTAGAATGCTTCGGAAGTAAGGGAGAAAGGTCTTCCCCAAAGATTAAAGCTGTAGTCATTACCTACTACTATGTGAACAGACTGCTGTGCCTTTACATCAGGGATCACCGTTCCAGTACGATCTCGTAATTCACGATAGAAAGGGGGTTGGTGGTATAATCCACCGGATAATCTGAAGATCATATCCATGTCCCAGTCCGGTTTAAGGCTCACTTGAGCACGTGGACTAAATACCGTTTGGGTAGTTGATTCGATCCCATCACCACTTACGGTCCAGTTATGAGCTCGAACACCGGCATTAAGCCATAATTCACTGTTTCCTGCTGTGGTAAGTTTACTCCATTGGGCATAACCGGAAATACGGTCTATTTGAGCCATATTAGTTGCCCGAATGAGTGAAAAAGGTTCAATAGGCGCTGTAAAAGGGTCGTACGGCTGACTATTCACAAAATCGGCCAACGGGGGTCGGACAGAAAATCCGGCAGAATCAATGATCTCAAACTCCCGAACCCTATCTCGAATATCTTCATGTGTATACTTGATGCCATATTCTACGGTACTAACACCACTGCCTTCGTCTTTTTTATCGGCATTTACCCCTAGCTTCAAAATTCCTTTGTGTTCTGCATTTACAATAAGAGCATCGAGATCATTCCTTGCGTGGGTAAACTGGGCGCCAATTCCCTCGGTAAACTCTACTTCCCCCAGGTTTTCATCTCCAATATTCGAATTAGGAGTTCCAATTCTGTATTCAGCCAGAATATCGAAATATTCCTGTTCCTGAGTTTGATAGATGGACC
>JBCBDM010000291.1:0-2466 GCA_038529705.1 Bacteroidota bacterium | reverse complement strand
GGTCAGGCAACCGTGGACATGACTTCCCTCGATGCTTCGATCTACTTTGTAACCGTAACTACCGAAAGGGGTTCAATTAACAAAAGAATTGTAAAACAATAGGTTGCGGCGGTATTTCATCAACTTCGGTCCAGCTCTTCAAATTGGGTTTTCTAAAAAAGTTCATCATTAAGCAACTCATTTTGTGTATAAAACGTTAAATTTAACTGTCAGCAGCCACTAAACTCACACCCCGTATTAAGCTGCAAAAGAATAAGTTATATTTAAAAAATGGTATGATGAAAAAGTTAATTGGAATTTCCCTACTTATGGTAGGGATTGTATTTATGTTGTCGGTTCCAGCCCTCTTAGATACTCATAAAAATTCAAACGGAATTAAAAACAACCGGACCGAGAATGTTCAGCACTCTCAAGATGAAGCTGAGAAGATGATAAAGCAGTTGGCATTATCTGTGATAACACCTCACTTGGAAGAATCACTGAAACAGTCAATAGTAGCAACCGGAATGAACTCAGAATACAGCTATGGACTTCCAGCCACCTGCTTCGCACCCGATACAGATCCTAAGGTCATCGAAGACTTTTATAGAATGCGAACTATTCTTGAGAATAGTTTAGGCTTGCCTAATAGTTCGCAGGGGTCTCGTTTCAATATTGGAAACAGATGGTTTACCACCGCTTCAGACGGAGGAGGATTGGGTCAAGGTGACTTTACCACACTTACGTGGAGCTATGTGCCGGATGGAACTCCAATAGGTAATGGGGGGTGTGGTGTTCCCGGAGAGTCAACCGATCCTAGTAATTTTATTGCTTTTTTTAATGGTGTTTTTGGTGGACCCACGGTTTCAGGTGATTATACAACGGCTCCCTGGCATGCTATTTTTGTCAATATGTTCAGTTCCTGGTCCGCAGCCAGTGGATTGACATTTGTATATGAGCCCAATGATGATGGTGCAACCGTCGTAACCGGCGGAGCAGGAATTGTTGGAACCAGAGGAGACTTTCGGATATCGGGCCATCGTCTGGATGGAAATAGTGGTGTTTTGGCCTGTAATTATTTTCCTCAGAATGGCGACATGATTATCGATACCGACGATAATTTCTATGCCAATAATCCAGGTCTGGGAACGTCCAATGTGCTAACCCATGAGATTGGACATGGCTTAGGAATTTTTCATGTGTGTCCCGTTCAGCAAACCAAATTGATGGAGCCATTTATCTCCACTGCGTTCAACGGGCCTCAAGAGGACGATATTTTGGCTACTAATAGACACTATGGAGACCCTGATGGCTCGAATGATGACACTGCGTCTGCTGTTTTTCTTGGAAACACTGGTAATCCCGTTTCTTACAATAGAACACAACGAAGTATCGATGACAATTCGGAGGTAGATTATTTTTCTTTTACTATCAATGAGTCCAGCTCCCTCAATGGAACACTTACTCCAACGGGTACGCAATATCTTAGTGGTGTTCAGAATGGAGATGGTAGTTGCTCCGCTGGGTCCTCATTTAATGCCTTGGCTGTTTCAGATTTGATGTTTGAAATATTGGATACGGATGGAGTTTCAGTGCTTGCTACGGGAAATGCGAATGGAGCTGGCCTAAGTGAAAATCTTATGGATATCATTTTACCCACCGCGGGTACCTATTATGTTCGAGTGAGTCAACAAGGAAGTGCGGTAGACAATGTACAAATGTATGATCTGGACGTATCACTTGTAGCAGCGGTCACAACCCCAGAAATTTCGTTTGCAGCGATTACTGGAAATGGAGCGGAAAATACGGATTGTGCTTTCACTGACTTTTCAGTTGATCTGAACATAGGAGCGGGAGCATCGGCCGATGCTGACATTACTTTTAGCATAGATGGTGCGTCTACTGCTCTTCAAGGCTCAGATTTTGATCTAATGACCTCAGGCGTTACTTTTCCTGCCGGAAGCACTGCGCCTCAACAAATGACACTACGTGTTTATCACGATGCATTTATAGAGGGAGATGATACTATCATTGTGAATACATCTTTAAATGCCAACGGTGGAGATGCTACCTTGAATCCTGCTTTGGATACCTATACATTTACGATTACAAATGATGATTTTGCACCAGTAGCGACTCAGCTGAGTACTCTTTTTTCTGAAGACTTCGAAAGCTACGCGGATTTTGATATTGGGAATGTTGGATCGTGGACCATGTTCGATGGAGATGGAGACTCTACATACGGTTCTACCACCTACGATTTTACGAATGAAAATTATACAGGAACATTTATCGTTTTCAATCCCAGTCAGACAACTCCGTCTGCCGCTGGTACAGATTGGGATCCGCACGGTGGGGACAAGGGGTACTATTGTTTCAATGAATCTATTGCACCTTAACTCACTACCTGTACCCACCAATGAAATCTGAGGGGTAAATATATAATCGTCATTCAAGAAAGGTGCAATAGATTCATTGAAACAATAG
>JBCBDM010000290.1:0-2495 GCA_038529705.1 Bacteroidota bacterium | reverse complement strand
CGATCCTACTCGGTTATTCAGCCCTCCCAGGGAAATAAAGAAAATGGTCCACCAAATGATCAACGAGTTTGGAAAGGACAGATACATTGTAAATCTGGGACATGGTATTCTCCCGAATATCCCATTGGAAAATGCCGGTGCGTTTATTGAAGCCGTTAAAGAATACAAAGCGGAAGCATGAATCTATGGAAACGCATACGGCAATTGAGTATTAAGCAGCTATTTCGCTTGGCCGGACTCTGCATGCAAAAACCTTTTTTGATAGGACCAAGCATAAGAGCAACTCAACGAACCATGAAGATTTGCAATACCCTTTTTGGGGGAGCACATCACAAAAATGGTAGACCGAATGCCTTTAGACATGCATTATGGAACATATTAATTGGTCAAGAAACACTTAAAAGGACAAAAAACACCCAAAAAAGTGCTCTTTGGACCCAAAAATTGACCAATTTGTACGAAAAAGTAACAAAAAATGAGTTTTTGGATCAAGCCATGGACCTGCACAATAACGAGGTAGGAAGAATTTACTTTTTAGAGCTTTATGACAGGAAAGAGAAGGAAATCATTGATTTTCTTCAAAAACAACTCGTAAATGCTAAAAAATTGGTCAAAATTGAAGAAATTGAAAACAACCATACTACTTTAGTATATATTTCAGAATAACCAACCATGTTCAAAAACATCTTTAAGGGGATACGGGCCTATGGAGGCACATTTAAGCTTATAAGCAAATTAGGCCTATGGAAATATTTCGGAGTGCCTATTCTCATTAGTTTGGTCACTGCTGGCCTCATCGGTTTTTCCGCCTACGGATTAGGTGATAACATTGGAGGATGGATCGCAAAGGCCTGGGTTTGGGAATGGGGATCTGAGACTTTCCGTACCATTGGAAACGTCCTTGGAGGCATTATGGTCATTGCTCTGGGGCTTATCCTGTACAAACATATTATTATGGCGTTGAGCGCGCCTTTCATGAGTCCGGTTTCAGAAAAAATAGAAGCGCATCTCTTAGGGAAAGTCCATCAACATAGGGACACCTCTTTCGGTGCGCAACTTTGGCGAGGAATACGAATTAACGTTCGGAATCTAATGATGGAGATCTTTTTTACCATTCCCATCCTAATCCTGGGACTTATCCCAGTCATTGGGATTATCTCCTCGGTATTGTTGTTTCTGGTTCAGGCATATTATGCAGGATTTGGTAATATGGACTACACCTTGGAACGCCATTTTAAGTATGGGCAAAGTATTCGCTTTGTAAGAAGCCAGAGCGGCGTGGCTATGGGCAATGGAATTGTTTTTATGGCTATGCTCTTTATTCCTATCATTGGTATCATCCTGGTGCTCCCACTTTCGGTAACCGCAGCCACCACAGAAACACTAAGACTTTTAAAGGAATCTGATGCCTTGCAGATTTCCGAAGAAAAACAAAAACAACTCCCTTGAAAGAACTTTTTGTAACCTATATAAGAACCCTTCAGGACACCATAACCTCAACATTAGAGGAAATCGACGGTGAAGCCAGTTTCAAAGAGGATCTCTGGAAACGACCCGAAGGTGGAGGAGGGCGCACCCGGGTGATCGAAAATGGAAAAGTGTTCGAAAAAGGAGGTGTAAACATTAGTGAGGTCCACGGAAAATTACCGGAAAGCATGCAACAGTATTTTGGGGTGAAAGATGCCGACTTCTTCGCTTGTGGACTAAGTCTGGTATTACATCCTGTGAATCCGATGGTGCCGACTGTACATGCCAATTGGCGCTATTTCGAAATGTACGACTCCGCAGGAAACATTGTGGATCAATGGTTTGGTGGCGGCCAAGACCTAACCCCCTATTATTTATTCGACGAGGATGCCCGGCATTTTCACAGCATATGTAAGCAGGCCTGTGATGCCCATGATCTGGACTTTTATCCTAAATACAAAAAGCGTTGCGACGAATATTTCTACAATGCACATCGGGGAGAAGCTCGAGGCATTGGCGGACTGTTCTTCGACTATCTCAAAACGACGGAAACCCAAAGTATGCAAGACTGGTATGATTTTGTAACCGAGGTGGGAGATAGCTTTTTGGAAGCCTATGTCCCTATTGTAGTACAGAGAAAAGATCTGCCCTATACCCCTCTACAAAGAGATTGGCAAGAAGTGCGGAGAGGCCGTTATGTAGAATTTAATCTGGTGCATGACAAAGGCACCTTGTTTGGCTTGAGGACTAATGGCCGAATTGAAAGTATCCTTATGAGCCTTCCCCCTAGAGTACAATGGAGGTATGATCACCATCCGGAAGCAGGAAGCGAAGAAGCCAGATTGATTGAGGTACTAAAAAAACCTAAAGACTGGATTCTATAGCATCAAGCGTAAAGTAAAAAGCTGTAAGTATGGTAGATTACAGAAATTATATTGTATGGCAACGATCTCATAAGCTTGTGCTGGACATTTATAAACTCACAAGAACTTTTCCTAAAAGTGAACAGTTTAACTTTATATCACAGA
>JBCBDM010000289.1:0-2497 GCA_038529705.1 Bacteroidota bacterium | reverse complement strand
TGAAATCGCTGATCAACGGGGAGAGAATTACGACTTGGCAACAGAGATAGATGCGAAGGATGAGACTGTAAGTCAACAGCAGGAATGGATCAGGAAACTATGGTCTAAAAGTGAGATCCAACAAAAGAAATATGAAGATAAGATTTCAATTGAACGTGAACTCAATAGGAACATACAAGAACAGATCGACTTCATAAAGAACCAGGAGGAACAAATAAAACAAACGGACTCCATCATTGGCGCTCAGAAAGAAGTTTTAGAGTCGCTCAATAGCGAGATCGAACAAAGCAAGGCCACGATTACCCGGAAGAATGTGGAACTTGATATGAGAAGACGGATGAACTGGCTTTTAGGGGTCTTGGTTGGGATAAGTTTGATGGGTGGGTTTTTACTTTATAGAGGATACCGAACAAAGAATAGGTTGACCAAACAATTGCGGCAACAGAACGCTCAAATGAGAGAGCAATCCATTGTATTGGCCCGTAAGAATAAGGAACTGGAAGAGTTCGCCTACATTGCCAGCCATGATCTGAAGGAACCTCTTATTACCATTTCGAGTCTTATTGGTCTTTTGGTCGATGATTATAATGAAAAGCTGGACGATTCGGGTAGGGAGAATCTATCTTATATTAGTAGTTCCGCCCAGCGAATGACTCAACTTATAGACGCATTACTGGAATACTCTCGCATTGGAAGAAGAAAAGAATATACCAACGTAGAGGTATCAAAGTTAGTGCAGACGCTTCAGAAAGACTTACAACATAGAATTCAAGAAAGTGGCGCCGTTATTCATGCCGAAGACCTGCCCATGGTTCGTGGCTCTTTGGTTGATCTTCGGTTACTTTTTCAGAATTTGATTACCAACGCAATGAAGTTTACCCGAGAGCATGTACCTCCTCAAATAGAGATCGTCGCTACGCAAAAAGGAAATCCTTTGAGCGATGCAAATGGACATTGGGAGTTTTCAATTACCGATAATGGTATTGGTATACCCGAGATACACAAAGACAGAATCTTCTCTATTTTTCAAAGACTTCATGCTTCCGATAGGTACGAAGGAACCGGGATTGGTTTAGCACATTGTAAAAAGATCGTGGAATCTCATGGAGGTGAGATCTGGTTGGAATCCACGGAAGGAGAGGGTAGCACTTTCTTTTTTACCATTCCTTTTGAAAACTAGGAGCTTAGTAGCATAGCAGGTCCATATTTCTCTCAATTTATAAATCGATAGCCCGATTGTCCGTTTTTTTTGTGATCTTGGGATAGATCATTCTGCGTGATATATCCAAAAATGATGAGACCCTTTTATATTCTTCCGAATGTTGTAGTAGTAGGTATCTTTTTTATCCTTATTACGAGCACATTGCGGGGGCAGTCCCTGGACAGTCTTGAGCTGACCGAATTTCAGAATTATATCCAATGGAGTACCAAATATGCTCGCCAGAAACAGTTCGATAGTGCTGCTATTTATACGGAACGCCTCCATATTTTAGCGGGAAAATACAATGCCCCGGATCTTATAGGTTTGAAGAACTATAACAACGGTAAGATTCAATACTGGCAGGGCAATATAGAGGAAGCAAAACGGATACTCGAAGAGAGTTTTACGATAGATTCGCTCGTGTCCGATTCCATTAAACTGAAGACCAGAGGCATGTATAGTGAAATATTGAGATATGATAACGACTATACAAATGCCTTACGGCATTTGCTCGATGCGGAAAAGATTATTTTGCAAAAAGACCTCCTCACCCAAAAAGATAGTCTGGCCCTGGACTTTTTTTATATCAATATTGCCGGGATTCACTTTGTAAAAAAGAATAATGAACAGGCTATGGACTATTGCAAACGGTCGTTGAGATTTAGTGTCAACGATAAGTCGAGTGGACATGCGTACCACCTCATGTCGCAGTTGCTTGAAGCAGAGAATAGGTGGGAGGAAGCACTTGCTTATTCGTTCAGGTCTTTGGAAAAGGTCCGTAAATGGAATCATGAGGTCTTTCTGCCTTCCCGGTACGCCGAGATTAGCAAGTATTACCTCAAGCTTAAGAAAGCCGATAGTTCCATTTATTACGCGCGTTTAGGATTGACTAACAACATGGACTGTACCGTGGATCATTTGTATAATAACCTGGGTGACGCACTGGTCTTGAAGGGAGAATACCGTATGGCACTCAAACAATTTGAGCAGGCACTTCAATACGCAACCAGTGAAGAAATGACCATGACTACCCATAAGAATATGAGCGAAGTGTATACTGCCCTGGGAGACTTTAAGAAGGCCCTTTATCATAATGAAGCCTATATATCTTTGAAAGAGATTGTGGAGGGGCGTAAGGTGAGACAAGAAATCGTGGCCATAACAGAGCAATATGAATCTAACAAGAAAGAACTGCAGATTGAAATGCTCAATTCGAAAAATGAACACAATCATGTCGTAATACAAAAACAACGTTCCCAACTTTGGCTCATAGGCAGTCTCCTGGCGCTTATGGTA
>JBCBDM010000288.1:0-2538 GCA_038529705.1 Bacteroidota bacterium | reverse complement strand
ATTAACCCCTACTACTTTACCGTAAAGGGCCCCATCAATGGTAGACTGTCCGGTGGTTCCAACCAACTCTTCTGCAGTAACTGTAGATACTGCATTGGCAGAATTAGACCTCTTTATGGAGGTTGCCAGACCAGTAATTACTACCTCTTCCAAAGCCTGGGCAGACTCTGCCATTGTTACATTTACGGCTCCGGCAGCACTAACAGACTGCTCTACCGTTGTAAAACCTAAAGAAGAAAATTCTAAGGTAGCGGGGAGGCTTTCCACGTCTATCGAATAATTTCCATCAATATCGGTGGTAGTACCATTAGTAGTTCCCTTTTCTATTACGTTTGCAAAAGAAACAGGGTCTCCATTTTCTGTACTTACTTTACCAGTAATGGTGTTCTGAGCGAACACAAAACAGGGCAACAGCAATAAGAACAGGAATATCCTGAACGTTAGGTTGTTTTGTTTCATAATTATCAAGTTTAAGTTAATTATTCGAAAATACTTTTAATTCTTCATTTAAACCAAGGATTTACTCGTTTTTTTTCAATGAATTGCCTATTAAGAATGATTTTATTCAAAAGTGTTGAATGCCATATCAGTAACCTTCAAAAAAACAAGGTTATCCCCTTTAATCTTTTTAAATTTGCACCTTCTTTTAGAAAAAAACAGGCAATGTATAGAACTCACAGCAACGGAGAACTAAGAATTGAAGACAAAAATAAGACGGTAACCCTGTCCGGATGGGTGCAAAAAACCCGAAACAAAGGATTCATGATCTGGGTAGATCTAAGAGATCGATATGGAATCACTCAGCTTATTTTCGACGAGGAGCGAACTCCGGCCAATGTTATGGAAATTGCATCAAACCTGGGCCGTGAATTCGTGATTCAGGTGAGCGGAACGGTGATCGAACGAGAGTCCAAAAATCCAAATATGTCCACAGGCGATGTTGAGATTCTCGTTTCAGAAATTAACGTACTCAATGAGTCTCTCACGCCTCCGTTTACGATAGAGGACGAAACCGATGGAGGAGAGGACCTTCGAATGAAATACAGGTATCTGGATATTAGACGAAATCCGGTTCGGGAGAACCTCATCTTTCGTCACAAGGTGACTATGGCTGTTAGAAACTACCTCTCTCAAAAGAACTTTATAGAAGTGGAAACCCCTTATTTAATAAAGTCGACTCCCGAGGGAGCAAGGGACTTTGTGGTGCCAAGCAGAATGAACCAGGGGCAGTTCTATGCGCTTCCTCAATCCCCTCAAACTTTTAAGCAATTGCTTATGGTGGGGGGCATGGATAAGTATTTCCAAATCGTAAAATGCTTCCGAGATGAGGACCTCCGTGCCGATAGGCAACCAGAGTTTACACAGATCGATTGCGAAATGGCATTCATAGAACAAGAAGATGTATTGAACACTTTCGAAGGGCTTACACGTCATTTGCTCAAAGAGATCAATGGAGTTGAAATAGGAGTCTTTCCAAGAATGACCTATGATGACGCCATGAAAAAATATGGAAATGACAAACCGGACATCCGATTTGGAATGGAGTTTGGCGAGCTCAATGCCGCGGCCCAGCACAAAGACTTCAATGTGTTCAATCAGTCCGAATTGGTAGTTGGAATTGCGGTTCCCGGTGGAAACACCTATACCCGTAAGGAGATCGACAAACTGATCGACTGGGTAAAACGTCCACAAATTGGAGCGATGGGAATGGTTTACTGTCGCTGCAATGAAGACGGAACCTTTAAGTCTTCGGTAGACAAATTCTATACTCAGGAAGATCTGGCGGAATGGGCCGAACTAACCGGTGCCAAAGCCGGAGACCTCATCTGTGTGCTTTCCGGAGACACTCATAAGGTGAGAGCCCAATTGAGTGCCTTGCGCATGGAATTGGCGCAGAGACTCGGGCTTAGAAAAGCAGACGAATTTGCTCCTTTATGGGTCATAGACTTCCCGTTGTTGGAATGGGATGAAGAAACAGAAAGGTTCCACGCCATGCACCATCCGTTTACCTCCCCTAAGCCCGGACAAATGGAATTGTTGAAAACCCAACCCGGTGACGTAAAGGCCAATGCTTATGACCTGGTGCTCAATGGAAACGAAATTGGCGGGGGATCTATACGTATTCACGACAAGGAGATCCAGGCCAAGATGTTCGACTATTTGGGATTCACCCCTGAAGAGGCGAAAGCCCAATTCGGATTCTTGATGGATGCCTTTCAATATGGCGCGCCTCCTCATGGCGGTATTGCGTTCGGGTTAGACCGCTTGGTTTCTATTTTAGGGGGACAAGAAACCATTCGAGATTTCATTGCTTTCCCTAAAAACAATTCAGGCCGGGATGTGATGATCGACGCCCCTGCTACCATCGATGTAGAACAGTTGCAGGAACTGAGCCTCCAACTCAATATAAAACAGTAACTTTAAATCCTGCTTCGGCAGGATTTTTTGATACCAAGGTATGGCGCCCGAAAAACGAACCTTACTCACCCGATTTCTCATCTGGCGATTGAAGCATATATCGCACAAACAGTTCGTTTT
>JBCBDM010000287.1:0-2635 GCA_038529705.1 Bacteroidota bacterium | reverse complement strand
CTATCGACTCCGGTCATGATAAAGCCAAAAACGATACCCAGGACCATTCCAATTAATATTTTCCAGTGTAGTGCTATTTTTTTCATATACTTTAAGTTATATCTTCGATAGTCTGTTTAACAAAACAAAATCTGCCAGGACCAAAGCTGCCATGGCCTCAACAATGGGAACGGCTCTCGGTACCACACAGGGATCATGCCTCCCTTTTCCCTGCATTTCTACCTTTTCTCCCGCCTTATTGATGGTGTCCTGTTTTTGCATAATGGTAGCCACCGGTTTAAAGGCCACGTTAAAATAAATATCTTCTCCGTTACTTATGCCGCCTTGCACTCCCCCACTGTGATTGGTTTGGGTGCTACCATCTTCATTAAAAATATCATTGTGTTCACTACCCTTGAGTTGGGTGCCTGAAAATCCACTGCCATACTCAAAGCCCTTTACGGCATTAATGGAGAGCATGGCTTTTCCCAATTGAGCGTGGAGCTTATCGAATACAGGTTCTCCTAATCCAACTGGGACGTTTTGAATAACACAGCTAATGGTACCACCAACCGTATCTCCTTCTTTTCTAATTCCCTTTATATATTGCTCCATTTGAACAGCCATTTCGGGATCTGCTGTACGTACGGGGTTTTTCTCTATTTCTGAAAAGTCCAGTTCCGGATAGGGTTTATCTAGCTGAAGCGTTCCCACTCTGGAAACATAAGCCGATATCTTAACGTCTTTCAAAAATTGTTTGGCCAGGGCTCCAGCCGCTACTCTACTCGCTGTTTCTCTGGCTGACGAACGTCCGCCACCTCTATAATCCCGAACCCCATATTTCTTGTCATAGGTATAATCTGCATGAGACGGACGGTAGGTATCTTTGATATGGGAGTAGTCTTTGGACTTCTGATTGGTGTTTTCGATCACAAACCCTATGGGAGTTCCTGTGGTTTTTCCTTCAAAAATCCCGGAAAGGAACCTTACCGTATCTGGTTCTTTGCGTTGGGTTACAATGGCAGACTGCCCCGGCTTCCTTCGCTGCATCTCCTTCTCTATGGCCATAAGATTCACCTCAATACCCGCAGGACAGCCATCTATGATTCCTCCCAGAGCTTCTCCGTGAGATTCACCAAATGTAGTGAGCTTAAAAACTGTTCCAAAGGTATTTCCTGCCATATGCTGGTTTTCAACAAATGTATTGATTCCTATCGAATATAGAAATAGGTTGCCCTCTTAATATTGGCTAAACTGATAGCTGTACTAATAACTTTTTATCAATCAATACATAACGTTAGCATAATGCTAACTGTCTGGAGTTTTTGGAATTTTGTACAAACCAAGAACAATTTGAAACGAAAAGTTGAAATAGCCGTTATTTCCGATATACATTTGGGTACGTATGGTTGCCATGCCAGGGAGGTCCTTCAGTACTTGAATTCCATAAAACCTCAGAAATTGATTCTAAATGGTGATATTTTCGATATCTGGCAGTTTCGGAAGCGCTACTTTCCCAAGTCTCATCTTTTGGTGATCAAGAAAATATTCGCTTTAGCCGCCAAAGGAACCAAAGTTTATTATATCACAGGGAATCATGACGAGAAGCTAAGGCGATTTAGCGATACCAAAATGGGCAATATTCATATACTGGATAAGCTCGTACTTAATTTAGACGGAAAAAAAGCCTGGTTCTTCCACGGAGATGTATTCGACGCGTCCATACAACACGCTAAGTGGATCGCAAAACTGGGTGGCTGGGGATACGATCTGCTTATTCTTTTAAATAGACTTATCAATAGGATTCTCAGTAAAATGGGACGGGAAAAGTACTCCCTTTCCAAGAAGATCAAGAACAGTGTTAAAGGGGCGGTTAAATTTATCAGCGATTTTGAGAATACTGCCAGCGAATTGGCTATCGATAATAAGTTTGATTTCGTGGTCTGCGGTCACATTCATAACCCAGTGATCCGGGACGTAGAGACCATGAAGGGAAAAACCACTTATTTAAATAGTGGTGACTGGATCGAAAATCTTTCTGCCCTGGAATACAATAACGAATCCTGGCGACTGTATTTCCACCCTGGTAAGAAGGATGTGCCTTCCCTTATCACAGACGAAACCCTACCCAATGACGACAATCCCTTGCCGGAAATGTTATCCGCTTTTCGTGCTCTTGGGAAGATGTCATAACAGAAGCAAAAAATAATCTCAAGTGTTTTTCGTTAAAGAAAGGTGCATATGAAGACCCATTTGTACTTTATGAATCTATTAACAACAAACTGACAGATTCACATTAATTTTATGGGCGTAACAACAAACCTAAATTATGAAAAAGACATTTTTAATTGTACTGGCTATTTTCGGATTTGCCATGACCGCTCAAGCTCAAGAAATTTCTAAGAATGCCATCGGACTTCGAATTGGAGACAATGATGGACTAGGAACTGAAATCAATTACCAACGCGGACTGGGAGACAATAACCGTTTGGAGTTTGGATTGGGTTGGAATGACGGAGATAATACTAATGCCTATAAACTAACGGGACTCTACCAATGGATTTTTAATCTGGATGGTAACTTTAACTGGTACGTTGGCGCAGGTGGAGGTGTTGGACAGGTGTCCTTTGAGGATGACTTTCCCGGAGATCCGGAC
>JBCBDM010000286.1:0-2663 GCA_038529705.1 Bacteroidota bacterium | reverse complement strand
AAAAAGAGTACGCATGGGATGATGACCAGCGAGATGCTATCAATATGAAGTTTGGAGGATCTGCCAATATCCAGCGATATAAGGGTCTTGGAGAAATGAACGCGGAGCAATTATGGGATACAACCATGAATCCCGAGTTCAGAACCCTAAGACAGGTAACCATCGATAACGGTACGGAGGCGGATCGTATATTCTCCATGTTAATGGGAGATGAGGTGCCTCCCAGACGGGAGTTCATCGAAAAGAACGCCGTTTATGCCAATATCGACGCATAAAGCTCGAAAACAAAAAAAGCCTCATTCTACAATGAGGCTTTTTTTATGCGATAGGGATTACTCCTAAATGTAAGATGATGAGAAATAGGAAGTCGTGAAATCGAAGATTCAGCGAAGCTAATGCTTTGCATTTGGAGTGGCATCCTTTTTTGAAGGGTGGCTGAGTGATTACGGAGTAATTGTATCGAAGCCACCGGAGAAAAAGATACAACGGACCTGCCTGCCGGCAGGCAGGTAGCCCGGTGCCTGGGTTTCATTCCAGGCAATCACCACATGGAAGATGAAATAGGCTTTTGTTTTTCCCGTTAATGCCTAAAAATTGATGAGATAATTGTATTTTTGCCACGAATTTCAGAAACGAAATAAAACCAAATATAAATCCAAAGATTCCCGTTGTCACGGGAATTTCAAATTAATTTGAAATGAAAGTAACAGTAGTAGGAGCAGGTGCAGTGGGTGCAAGTTGTGCCGAGTACATCGCCATTAAGGACTTTGCAAGCGAAGTTGTTTTATTAGATATCAAAGAAGGTTATGCCGAAGGGAAGGCCATGGACTTGATGCAAACCGCCTCTTTAAACGGTTTTGACACCAAGATCACCGGTTCTACCAGCGATTATTCTAAAACGGCAGGGAGTGATATCTGCGTGATTACTTCAGGAATTCCTCGTAAACCGGGAATGACTCGTGAGGAATTGATTGGTATTAATGCAGGGATTGTGAAATCTGTTTCTGCCAGTTTGATCGAACACTCTCCTAATACGATCATCATTGTGGTAAGTAATCCTATGGATACTATGACCTATTTGGTGCATAAGACTACAGGGCTGCCTAAGCACCGAATCATTGGAATGGGTGGTGCTTTGGATAGTGCTCGCTTTAAATATCGTTTGGCAGAAGCCCTAGGAGCTCCTATTAGCGATGTGGATGGAATGGTGATTGGTGGGCATAGTGATAAAGGAATGGTGCCGTTAACCCGTTTGGCCACAAGAAATAGCGTGCCTGTTTCTAAGTTTATTTCCGAGGAACGATTAACTCAGGTAAAAGAAGATACCAAAGTAGGAGGGGCTACCCTTACCAAGTTATTGGGCACCTCTGCCTGGTATGCTCCAGGTGCTGCAGTATCCGGATTGGTACAAGCTATTGCCTGCGACCAGAAGAAAATGTTCCCGTGTTCTACCTTATTGGAAGGGGAGTACGGTCTTAATGACCTCTGTATTGGAGTGCCCGTAATTTTAGGTCGCAATGGTATTGAAAAGGTAGTTGAGATCGAACTGAACGATGCAGAGAAAGCCCATATGCAGGAAAGTGCTGCCGGAGTGAGCAAAACCAACGGATTGTTGGAACTATAAGATCAAAATACATATATTTACAAAAGCTGCTTTATAGCAGCTTTTTTTTATTCTTACTTATGTTTCGAAAAATTCTCATTTTAGTCGCACTGGTTTTTGGTTTCAGCTTGTTTTCCTGTGGAAATTTTAATCCTAAACCCGATAAACGAATACAGGCCATTATTCAATTGGCAGATCGAAACGCTTCAAGCCAGGAGATTGACCACGCGATGCTGTCAATTAAGAGGCGCTTCGAAAAATTTGGAGCCTATCCAACTTTGGAAAAAGTAACAGGGAATTCTACCATTCAATTTACTCTGGAGACAGATGCTCCTGCAGATCGTGTTCGCAAGTTTTTGAGTATTAGTGGACAATTAGCTTTTTACCATATGCCTCCCAGAGAAAGACTTCTGGAGTTTTTGGGGGAAGCAGATCACATGCTTAGAGACTCGGATTCTTCTGGTATGGCCCCCTTTTTAAGGCTGGCTTACGCCGATGTAAATGGATTCAGCGGTAGCACGTTTCATGTAGCTGCCAAAGACACTGCTGAAGTAAATCGATATCTTGCAATGAGATCTGTGATTAATTTATTAGGACCAGACAAAAATCGCATCAAATTTTTATGGGGACAACGTACCAAAACAGAACCGTCCATTCCTTTGTATATGCTTAAGTTGAATAAATTTGGAAAAGCTGCCTTAGAGGAAGATGTGGTAGCCACAGCCGCGCAGAACTATGATTATCTGGATCAACCTTCTATTTCTATTGTTATGACTAAGGAGGCTAGCAGTGCGTGGGAGGAAATGACGGGAAGAGCCTTTAAAGATCGGACTCAGATTGCGGTGGTTTTGGATAATGTGGTGTTTAGTGCACCAGGCGTTAATGGGCCAATTCAAGGCGGGAGGTCGGAAATTACCGGAGATTTTACGGTGGAAGAGGCCAGAGATCTGGCATCGAGTATAGCCTCGGGATCGATTCCTAAAATCGAGATACTCGAATACCATGTTATGGAACTGAAATAATGGAATCGATCCGATTTTCGGAACCACCAACACATTAC
>JBCBDM010000285.1:0-2705 GCA_038529705.1 Bacteroidota bacterium | reverse complement strand
AGAAAGAGAAATAGAGGGAAGAGCAGATTGGCGAAGTAAACCGTAAAGTCGAGATAATACAACAAGATATCTGCCAAGGGCACTTTATTGTATAACATCTTATCGATCTTCTCTGCGAGATTGACTGTGATACCAATAGGAATGAACAACAAGAGCAACAGGATAAAAGTCCCGAGGTATTTCTTTAAAATGTATTTATCGAGAATGCTAAGCATTTACAGGCGTTTGTCCATTTGTTTTACCATGGTATTCTTCCAGGTGGCAAAATCTCCGGCTAAGATATGTTTTCTGGCTTCACGAACCAACCATAGATAGAACCCGAGGTTGTGGATAGTAGCGATCTGCCTTCCCAGCATTTCATTGACGGTAAATAAATGACGTAAATAGGCTTTACTGTAGGCGGTATCCACCCAGGTAATGGCCATCTCGTCTATGGCAGAGAAGTCCGCTTCCCACTTCTTATTCTTTATATTGATAGTACCGTGTGCTGTAAAGAGCATTCCATTGCGCCCATTCCTTGTAGGCATAACACAATCGAACATATCTATCCCCAGGGCAATATTTTCCAGAATGTTTATGGGTGTCCCCACCCCCATAAGATAGCGAGGCTTATCTTCGGGGAGTATTTCGGTGACCACCTCCGTCATGGCATACATCTCTTCGGCCGGCTCTCCTACAGATAGTCCTCCAATGGCATTCCCTTCTGCCCCTACAGAGGCAATATATTCTGCAGATTGTTTTCTGAGGTCTTTATAGGTGCTCCCCTGCACTATAGGGAAGAAGGTTTGTTCGTAATCGTATGTAAAAGGAGTTTTCTCCAAATGAGCCATACATCGATCTAACCACCTATGAGTCATGTGCATGGAACGCTTGGCATAATTGTAATCGCATGGGTATGGTGTACACTCGTCAAAAGCCATGATAATGTCCGCACCAATAGACCGTTGGATCTCCATCACATTTTCCGGAGTAAACACATGATAGCTTCCGTCAATATGGGACTTAAACTTAACTCCCTCTTCCTTGATCTTTCTATTGGCAGAAAGAGAATATACCTGGTATCCACCACTGTCGGTTAGAATATTCCGGTCCCAATTCATGAACTTATGCAAACCACCCGCCTTTTCCAGGATATCGATTTGAGGCCTTAGATATAAGTGATACGTATTTCCTAAGATAATGTCCGGATCGATCTCGTCCGTGAGCTCCTTTTGGTGTACTCCTTTTACCGTCCCCACGGTTCCCACCGGCATAAAAATAGGAGTTTCAATGGTGCCGTGATCTAGTGTAATGGTGCCGGCTCGTGCTTTACTAGCCGGATCTCTACCTTCCAATTTAAATTGCATGCAATACTTGCTTTATGTTGGCAAAGATAGGATGATTTATGGGTTTGAATGGTAAAGAAATGTTAGTATCCTCAAAACTTTCTCACTCAAGGGACTCCTGTTAACTAAAAAGGTAAAATCGTTAATAAATGGGTTATTTTCTTCTTTGCTCCCCTTGCTGAAAAGCTTACTTTTGACACTGAAAAATTACTATTTCTATGCCAGACATAAACTACCTGAATGACCTTGTGACACAAGTGCGTCGGGATATTTTAAGACAGGTGCACAAGGTGAATTCGGGACATCCCGGGGGCTCTCTTGGATGCACCGAATTTTTTGTTGCCTTGTTTCAGGAAATTATGAACCGTAAAGATGGTTTTGATATGGATGGGAAAGGAGAAGATATCTTCTTTCTTTCCAACGGACATATCTCACCGGTATTCTACAGCGTGCTAGCACGTTCCGGGTATTTCCCCGTGGAAGAACTTAATACCTTTAGATTGATCGATTCCAGATTACAAGGTCACCCTACCACACACGAAGGTTTACCGGGTGTTCGAGTAGCTTCCGGATCTTTGGGGCAAGGTATTTCCGTTGCCATAGGGGCTGCCGAAACCAAAAAGCTAAACAAAGATCCTCATCTGGTCTATGCCCTTTGCGGAGATGGGGAGTTACAAGAAGGCCAAAACTGGGAGGCCATAATGTATGCGGCTGGAAATAAGGTGGACAATCTCATTGTAACCGTGGATTATAACGGTCAGCAGATCGATGGTTCATTGGATACGGTGCTTCCCCTGGGTAACCTGAAAGCCAAATGGGAAGCCTTTGGCTGGGAAGTTCTTGAGATAAAGGAGGGCAATGATCTTCAGGCTGTGATGGATGGTCTTAAGATGGCCAAGTCCAAGGCCGGAAATGGGAAACCTGTTTGTATTTTAATGCATACTGTGATGGGTAATGGCGTTGATTTTATGATGCATACCCATGCCTGGCATGGAAAGGCTCCGAATGATGAGCAGCTGGAAATTGGGCTTGCTCAAAACCCTGAAACACTGGGAGACTATTAATATGAGATATACAACCCTTACACTTCTTTTATTTTTTGTAGCAGGGCTTGGTTTTGCGCAGTCCGAACAGGTGGTTTTCGATTATACAGTCACCTATAAAGTACCCAGTAAGAAGAGAAGGACCGTAGACACCGTTAGTATTGGCTTCACAAAAAACGGACAATACATCTTTACCGATTCCAAATTAATCGCCAAAGATTTTGCTGCCGATGTATTTGGAGGGGCCGGAGCCAATGGTCCAGGGAATTCTGCTATACTGTACAATGCGTCCACAGCCGATTTACATTTTAGTTATGATTCTGATGGTATTCTGATG
>JBCBDM010000284.1:0-2755 GCA_038529705.1 Bacteroidota bacterium | reverse complement strand
AACTGATTATTGATGAGATCTTCGGAAGAGATCACAAAATTATCCCCCACCTTTTCCTTATTAACCGAAATTGAGTTCTCTTTCAGGGCTCTTCGTGCCTCTCCATTCGATTTCAGAAATCCGGATCGTTCGGCAAGCGCCGCAATGATATCCAGACCATCCTCAATTTCTGAAGCAGCTACCTCGGCCTGAGGCACTCCTTCGAAGACATCCAAAAAGGTTTTAGAATCCAGACTCTTTAAATCTTCCGAAGTCGACCTTCCAAAGAGAATATTCGACGCCTTGACGGCATTCTCAAAATCCTCTTCACTATGTACAGTGGTTGTTACCTCTTCTGCCAGGCGTTTTTGCAAAGAGCGCATATGAGGAGCTTCTTTGTGTTCTGCTACCAAATCCTCAATAGTCTCTTTATCAAGGAACGTAAATATTTTGATATACTTCTCGGCATCCTCATCACTGGTGTTTAGCCAGTACTGATAGAACTTGTAGGGAGAGGTACGCTTTGCATCCAACCAAACATTTCCTCCTTCACTCTTCCCAAACTTACTCCCATCACTTTTGGTGATCAATGGGCAGGTTAAGGCATATCCTTTTCCACTTCCTATGCGACGAATCAATTCGGTTCCTGTGGTAATATTACCCCACTGGTCGCTTCCCCCCATCTGAAGGGTGCAATTCTCATTTTGATATAAATGTAAGAAGTCATAACCCTGTACCAACTGATACGTAAACTCCGTGAACGACATTCCTTCCTGTCCCTCCCCGGAGATTCGATTCTTCACAGAATCCTTGGCCATCATATAGTTTACGGTGATATGTTTTCCCACATCTCTTATAAAATCCAGGAAACTAAATTCCTTCATCCAGTCGTAGTTGTTTACCATCACGGCCTCGTTCTCCGCACCGGAGCTAAAGTCAAGAAATTGAGAAAGCTGCTCCCGAACACACTCCTGATTGTGACGGAGTGTCTCTTCATCCAATAAATTGCGCTCGCTGGACTTCCCTGAAGGATCCCCTATCATACCCGTCGCTCCACCCACAAGGGCTACCGGTTTATGCCCTGCACGTTGGAAGAAGGCCAATAACATGATAGGAACAAGATTCCCAATATGCAGCGAATCTGCCGTAGGATCGAAACCAATGTAGGCGGCTCTCATCTGTTCCAATAAATGAGTTTCGGTATCAGGCATCACATCGTGCACCATTCCTCTCCATCGGAGTTCTTCAACGAAATTTTTAGGCATATTTTTGAAGTTTGGGCAAAGATAGTTGGATGGTTTAAAAGAGAAAAGCATATTGTAAAAAACCCTACTTTTACCCTATGATTTTAGTTACAGGAGGTACGGGTTTGGTAGGAGCGCATTTATTATATGCGCTATTGAAAAAACATCCGAAAGTACGTGCAACGCATCGAGCCACCAGCGATCTAGATGCCATAAAACAGGTATTCTCGTCTTATGGAGATAGCAGAAGCTTCGATAGAATCCAATGGGTGGTTGCCGATATAACCGAAATTCCTGCGCTTACAGATGCCTTTATTGGAATTACCAGAGTTTATCATTGCGCAGCATTTATAAGTTTCAACCCAAAACATCTCAGGCCCCTCAGAAAGATCAATACGGAAGGTACGGCACATATTGTCAATCTATGTCTGAATAATCATATTGAAAAACTATGCTATGTAAGTTCCATTGCCACCTTATCGGCCAAATCTGACAGCAGCCACATCGACGAGGAATCCGATTGGAATCCGGAGGAAGATAACGGCGTATATGCCATTACCAAGTATGGAGCCGAAATGGAGGTATGGCGTGGAGTACAAGAAGGATTGAATGCGGTCATTGTGAATCCTGGTGTCATCCTTGGAGAAGGTTTTTGGGATACCGGTAGTGGAACCATCGTAAAAAACGCGGCCCGTGGAGTGAACTACTATACTCCCGGAGGTACTGGTTTTGTCGATGTACTGGATGTGGTTAAGGCGATAGTGATGCTTATGGATAGCGATATAAAAAACGAACGCTATGTTTTGGTAGGAGAGAATATGTACTATAAGGATGTATTATCCCGTCTGGCATATCATTTTGGAAACAAGGCGCCCACGAAAAAATTGGGAAAAGGAACTCTCATTTTTCTGAGCAGGTTAGATGCTGTTCGTCACTCTTTCTTTGGAGGTAAACGAAAGCTCATAAGATCTATGGTAAATAGTCTATTTACTTCTTCGGTCTATGACAGCTCAAAGATAGAGCGAGACCTGAACTTTCAATTCACTCCAATGGACAAAACGATAAAAAGGGTAGTAGAAAACTATTCTTCCTCTTCTAAAGCCGTTTCGGACTGAGAGGTATCGACGGATTTAAAGGTTTTGGGCTTTTCATTGGCAGATGTATCCTGTCTCTTTTTCTTCTTTTTTTCTCCCAACGAATCCATAAGTGCCTTTCGCTTCATGAGAAGATTCTCTACTTTGGTAATGATCTCTGTATAGGTATCAAGGTTGGAAGCATAATAATTATTGCTTTCTGCGAACGTAAGGCTGTCCACCTGATGTTTGGTGTACAAGATAGAATCGAGATGCACCCCTTTGGTTCTCAGGATACGGTTATTCACACTTTTACTTCTAGCCGCATTTCCTAAATAGGCATCCGCCAGTATCTCAACCATTTTTTCCTTTAGTTTTTTCCTGCCCCATTCAAAAAAAAATTCCCGAGAAACTTTCACAACTTAAAAAAGAACAATTCACTCACGCTACGCTTCATGC
>JBCBDM010000283.1:0-2758 GCA_038529705.1 Bacteroidota bacterium | reverse complement strand
TTGAGCCATTATGTATGAGCGTTTTTTGAAGCGGTTTTTTGATCTTGTTTTCTCCCTTTTGGGTTTCTTGTTGGTAAGCCCTGTTTTCCTGATTATATGGATCCTCTTGTTCTTATTTCAGGGACGAAATACATTTTTCACTCAGAAAAGACCGGGAAGAAATGAACAGATTTTCACGATCATCAAGTTTAAGACTATGAGCGATGAACGGGACGACGAGGGAGTATTGTTGCCAGATGCTCAGCGCCTAACATCCATTGGTAAATTTGTTCGATCTACTTCATTGGACGAACTCCCGCAATTGCTCAATGTTATTAAGGGGGATATGAGTTTTGTAGGCCCAAGGCCACTTCTTCCGGAGTACTTAAGCCTTTACAATAATGAACAAAAACGAAGACATGAAGTAAGGCCAGGAATTACGGGATGGGCTCAGGTTAATGGGCGAAATGCAATCTCCTGGGAAGAAAAATTTGAATTAGATGTTTACTATGTACAAAATGTTACTTTTGCATTAGATTTTAGAATTCTATTGAGAACCGTGAAAAAAGTTTTTATACGTGAAGGAATTAACAATGAGAATTCGGTAACTACCGAGGCTTTTAAAGGGTCCCATAATTCATGAAAAAGATAGTGCTCTATGGTGCTGGCGGGCATTGCAATGCTGTGATAGAACTTATTCGGAGTTCGGGAAATGCTGTACCTGCTTTAATCTACGACGACGCGCCAAAGGTATCTTCCATTTTGGGCGTTCCTGTTCAAAATTACACGACAGGTGCCATTGCCGATGAAGAAGATGTCTGCATTACTATTGGCAACAACTTCATTCGCAAAGAGATCTCAAAGAAGCTACAATGCCACACGTCTACTTGGATACATTCCAGTAGCGTAGTTTATCCTTCTACCCATATCGGCAAAGGTTGTCAACTATTGCCAGGAACGGTAATTGATGCGGGGGTTTCCCTGGGTGATTTTTGCATTGTGAATAACAATGCAACAGTTTCTCACAATGTGACTGTGGGAAGTTTTTCCCATATCGCTATAAATGCGGCTGTGGCAGGTGGCGTGACCATAGGAGAAGGAGTCTTAATTGGAGCAGGAAGTGTCTTATTGCCAGGAGTGAAGATTGGAAATTGGGCCGTAATTGGTGCCGGAACGGTCATTACGAAGGATGTGCCGGATCACGCTGTTGTGTATGGAAACCCTTCAAAAATAATTCGATATAACAAACCATAATGAATACCAGAATTTATTTGTCTTCACCTCATATGGGGGGAACCGAACAGTCCTATGTAAATGAGGCATTCGATACCAACTGGATCGCACCGTTAGGACCCAATGTAGATGGATTTGAAAAGGCCTTACAGGATTATTTGGGACACCATACCCATGTAGCTGCCCTGAGTTCGGGAACGGCCGCACTGCATTTGGCATTGATCCTTCTGAATGTGGGAAAAGGGGATGAGGTCATTTGTCAAAGTATGACTTTTTCGGCCTCTGCCAATCCCATTGTTTATCAAGGGGCAACTCCAGTTTTTGTAGATAGTGAACCAGATACCTGGAACTTATGTCCTAAACAGCTGGAAAAGGCCATTATAGATCGTATGGAAAAGGGCCGCAAACCCAAAGCCATTATAGGGGTGCATTTGTATGGAATGCCATTTAAGGTGGACGAGATTGTTGCGATCTCGCAAAAATATGATATTCCCTTGGTAGAAGATAGTGCAGAATCGTTGGGGAGCACCTATAAGGGGCGACCTTGTGGAACTTTTGGGGATGTAGCCATCCTTTCCTTTAACGGGAATAAAATAATTACCACCTCCGGAGGTGGAGCTTTGGTTTCTCAGAATGAAGCGATGAAGAACAAGGCGGTCTTTCTGTCCACCCAGGCTAGAGATGAAGCCCCTCATTATCAACATTCAGAAATAGGATATAACTACCGAATGAGCAATATATGTGCCGGTATTGGTCGGGGACAGATGGAAGTTTTGAACACCCATATAGCACTTAGAAGAGAGAATCACGCTTTTTATACCTCGCTGTTTAAAGATACCAGGGGAGTTTCGGTGTTTACGGAGCCTAGTCCAGATTATTATTCAAATCACTGGTTAAGCTGCATTGTAGTAGGTGAAGATGCCAATTTTTCGCCCAAGGCGCTTCGATTGGCCCTGGCGGCAGAGAATATTGAATCTCGCCCCTTATGGAAGCCCATGCATTTGCAGCCGGTTTTTAGCAATAGCCCATTCTATGGGGAAGGTATTTCGGAAACCCTTTTTACAAATGGGCTATGTCTTCCTTCCGGTTCTAACCTTCAAAATGAGGAAAAGGAGCGTATTCGTAGCGTTATTCAGAAATTCGCATAGATATTACCTATATTTGTAGTCCCCAAACCTCATTAAGTGAAGAAAACTGAACAATTTTTTGGACAATTGTATAGTGGCGATAACAGACTAAGCCTTCTGGATCAAAGATATTTGCCTAGATGGATTGTAGTGGTTATTGACTCTTTGGTGGTTGTTCTATCTATTTTCCTGGTATATTTAATCCTTCAGGAAACTCCCATTAAATTTCATGAAGTTGTAAGCGTACCCGTGCAAGGTACCATTATCACCATTGTTAGTATTTGCTTTTTCTTTGTTTTTAAGACGTATTCCGGGATTATAAGACATTCAACTTTCACCGATAGAAAAATCTTGTCTCCCGTAATTGTGCTGTAAATGATATTGAAGATATAGATACTGGTTGCGGAAAGTATAGACGC
>JBCBDM010000282.1:0-2847 GCA_038529705.1 Bacteroidota bacterium | reverse complement strand
CAGAAAGGTTAAGATTGAAAATGAGAAATGGTCCATTGGATATGATGGAGAAGACGTATGGTTACTTCAAAATGAAGAAGATGCATATACAGGCAATGCCCGTTTTTACCATACCTCCATGAGCTTCAAATACGGCAGCAATATTTGCCGGATAATCCTTGGGTATATATTTGGCAGGAGCTTCTTCTTCAAAAACGGTAATCTCTTTTATGGAAGTTTCAGTTGGGTGATCCTTACAAGCTACAAAGCCCAAGGATAAAGTAAAAACTACAAGATAGTATTTCATGTGATGGTTTGTTTTTTGATTTCGTCGGAAGTGTTGCTAAAACTTACTGCTTCACTATTTTTTTTACAACGGTATTTCCTTCCGAAGTAAGTTGTAACCAGTACATACCGCTTGCCAATGTCGCCATATCCACTTTCACGACTTCTTCTTCAGAACTAATTCCAGAAGTCAACCTGCGACCATTAACATCCAAAACAACAATCTCAAGGTCTGAAGCATACTGCTTTTGTTGAATGACCACCCACTCCGAAGCAGGGTTCGGGTAGATGATGAGATTATCGGAGAACACATCATCTACTCCCAAAACGCCGTCGGTTTCAATTTCAAAATTGGTCACTACGTAACCATTTGTTCCATTGTTATAGAAGCGAACATATATCGTTTGTGGATTCGCAGTATTCTGATAGGATTCCGGATTGCTTACCGCATTGGCATCGGTTTGAGCATCCGCAAATGTCGTGTGGTATGAGAACAAGTACACCGTTGGGTCCTGCGCTCCCAACATGAGGTCTTCATTGACGGTGAGATCAAAAATAGCCTGCCCGTTACCGTCCCCTTCATTTACAAAAATATCTAAAGGTTCTGTGTCTATAATGGGACATCCGTCCAGAACGATAAGGTCTAATGTTAGTATTTCAGACAAACAATTGGTAATCACATTTTGAACTCTCACGTAGATGGTTTGCGCAAAAGGTAGCACATTCTGGTACGGACTGGCAAGTGGAGCTATATTGGCGGTTGCATCGGCCAAGGTAGCATAGTAAAATACGCTGACATCTGGCTCAC
This sequence comes from Bacteroidota bacterium, assembly GCA_038529705.1. Lineage (GTDB taxonomy): Bacteria > Bacteroidota > Bacteroidia > Flavobacteriales > Flavobacteriaceae > Aureisphaera. The sequence goes on along the minus strand of JBCBDM010000282.1, from coordinate 1,775 downwards.
CTCCAGTTATTTCCTCATCCTTCTCGTGGAGATCAAATTCGGTGAATCCATCACCATCATCATCGCAAACTTCCAACGGAGTAGGTGCCACCGGTGATGGTAAAGGAAGAACGATCAAAGCAAAATTCGTAGTATCAAACAGTCCGGTAGCTATACTTTCTAACCTGGCGTAGATGGCCTGTGGGTTTACAATATTTATATAGATTTCAGGCGATGCTATTGGGCTCGTACCATTTATGGCATCCACCTCCGTTTCGTGGTACGTTAAGGTGAAATCAACCGGGTTCTGTGCTCCAAAAATTTCTACCGCAGTCGCAGTAAGATCAAATATAGCAAGGCCATCATTGTCATCATCACAAACCCTTAGGTCTTCTGGCTGATTGGCCACCTGAGCCTGAACTCCCAAAGTCGATACAACTAAGCATAATGTGAGTAGTATTTTATTCATCCTCAAAAAATTTTGATCAAAGATAATCAAAAACACAGGTATTGATTTCAAACGGTCAAATCCATTACCTTTGCCTCATGCACAAACAGATTTCCAGCCTTCAAAACCCCTTGGTAAAGCAAGTCCTACAACTCACTGAAAAATCCAGGGAACGAAGGAGGTCGGGTATGTTTGTGATAGAAGGTCAACGCGAAATTGAACTAGCGCTGAAAGGAGGTTATGAAGTTAAGACTTTACTTTTCTGTTCCGATATTATTTCTGAAGCGGAGCTTTCCGGTATTATGGATAGAATGACTTCAGAAATCGAAATCGTCGAAGTCTCCTCCGAAGTATATCAAAAACTGGCGTATAGGGCCTCCACTGAAGGTGTGATTGCGATAACCGTTTCCAAAGAACTGTCTCTTCAAAATTTAAAACTAACTTCAAAGAAGCCATTGATACTAGTCGCAGAGGCTCCTGAAAAACCGGGAAATATAGGCGCCTTGTTGCGCACTGCGGATGCAGCCCGTCTGGATGCAGTGATCATCGCCAATCCGAAGACAGACCTCTTTAATCCCAATATTTTACGAAGTAGCGTGGGTTGTGTGTTTACCAATACCATTGCCTATGGTACCACGGAGGAAATCATTGCCTTTTTAAAAAACCAAAACATTGCTATCTACAGTGCCATTCTGCAGGAGGCAGTGCCATATGACACCTGTAATTTCAAAGAGGCCGCAGCCATTGTGGTAGGTACGGAAGCTGACGGACTTTCAACCCCATGGAGAGCTGCGAGTGCTCAGAATATCATTATTCCCATGCAAGGAGAGATCGATTCCATGAATGTATCGGTGGCCGCCGGAATCCTTATATTTGAAGCCAAAAGACAACGGAATTTTCAATAAGCAATAAGCAATAAGCAATAAGCAATAAGCAATAAGCAATAAGCAATAAGCAAAGTTAAAAAATGCAGCCTCAGACCCTATTTTATATCATCATCGGAATTCTTATTGGAAACTTTCTATTTGACAAGGTAATTGGACATCTCAATGCCAGGCGATTTTCACTTCAGATTCCGGACGAATTGAATGACGTTTACGACCCAGTGGAATACAAAAAGTCCCAGGCGTATAAAAAAGAAAAATACCGATTTGGATTGGTATCCGGATTTGTCTCTATAGCTGCTACCTTATTTTTCTTCCTTTTCGATGGTTTTGCCTATGTTGACGCCTGGGCACGATCATTTTCCGAAAACTCCATAGTGATCGCACTTCTCTTCTTTGGCATCATACTTTTAGCGAGCAGTGCGTTAAGTCTGCCATTTTCTTATTACAATACCTTTGTTATC
>JBCBDM010000281.1:0-2881 GCA_038529705.1 Bacteroidota bacterium | reverse complement strand
CAGGCGTAATTCGCTGTCTGGTATCTTAAAGCGCATAAGAAAACGACTTTCATTATAACGTATGGATCAACCTCTGGTTAGTGTTATCATCCCTACCTACAATCGCGAGACCTATCTTCGGAAAGCGATAGAAAGTGTGGTGTCCCAAACGTATTCCCATTTGGAGATCCTAGTGGTAGACGATGGCTCTACGGAGAACTATGCTCAGGCCATTTGTAGTTCGTTTCCCAATTGTAGGTATCTGCATAAGCCAAATGGTGGTTTGTCTTCTTCACGGAACTTCGGAATACAACATGCCAGAGGGCAGTTTTTAGCTTTTTTAGACGATGATGATTTTTGGCGCGAGGATAAGATCGAAACGCAGGTAAAGGCATTCATTGATCATCCTGAAGTAGACTTAGTGCATTCGGCGGCAGCTGTAGTAGATGAGCAAGGTATTCCCAATGGCGATGTTATTGGAGCCTCCAAAGACAAAATACATTTACGCTCCGGAAATGTTTTCTGGAATGCCCTGGGAATATGGGTAGTGAAGTCGCCAACCCCTCTGATTCGAAAAAAAGTCTTTGATGCCGGGTTCCTGTTCGATGAAGACATTAAAGTTGGTGAGGACGTAGATTTCTATCAGCGTTTCTTTTACAAGCATCTCATTCTCTATTTGGATGAACCATTGGCGTTCTACAGGGTGTATAATGATGAAAACAGACTCTCCGCTCAGCGACAACGATATGTGGGCATGGAACAGAAAATGTTCGAGAATTTTAAGAAAATGGGAGTGCGCAACCCATGGATTCTCCATAAAATTGCTCAACGACTTCTCAACTTTGCGGTATATAATTGGAATACCGCCTACCCGGATAAGTCGGTAAAAATCCCTATGTTTAATCAACTTTTCAGGCCCAGATACAGCCTGCAACATTATTTTAAGGACTAAAGATGCGCATTGGTTCCAATCCTGAGAGAGACAAAGAAATACCCAAAGGGGGTTATCACAGAATTATTATACCTGTATACATTCCCAATCTGGAGGGTTATTTTGAAAAAGGAATGGAATTCACCAGAATGTGCCTTGAGTCGGTGATCAAAACAAAACATGCCAGGAGTTCACTCACGGTAGTCAATAATGGCAGCTGTAAGGAGGTTACTCAATACCTGCAGGAACTATACACTTCCGGAGGTATTGATCAATTAATACATCATGCGCAAAACGTTGGAAAGATTGATGCCGTGATTCCGATAGCCAAATCTGCTTCCGAAGAATTGATTACGATAAGTGACGGAGATGTGCTCTTCAAAGATGGATGGATTCAGGATGTTGAGGACGTATTTTCGACCTTTCCCGAAGCTGGGATGGTATCTCCGGTGCCTCATGGCACCGTATATTCCAATTATACGGTAAATACCGTGGTCGATGCTTTTTTGAAAGGGGCGTTGAAGTTTGCAAGCGTTTGTAATCCCGGCGATATGCTTAAATTTGCGGAGAGTATTGGCAGGCAAGATGATATGTATCGAAAAAAAATTCGATTAACATATCAAATGACCGTAAACAGGAAGGGTTTTTCGGCCGTGGTGGGTTGTGGTCATTTTGTGGCTACTTTGAGAAGCGAAGTGTTTAAATTTGCTCCTAAAGAGCCAAGTCGTTTGGCCTATGCGACCCAGGCAGATAGAAATTATATAGACATACCCAATGAGAAGGCAGGGCTATGGCGGTTAGCCACCACTCGAAATGGAGCTTATCATATGGGTAATTTACCACAACCCTGGATGATGGATGAGTTTAACCACATTGATGGGAAGATATTAGACACGAGAACACTTCCGAAATCAAGGAGGTTTTTCAGAGCTTATGGCTTTAAGAAATTTATAAATAGGCTCTTGCTCAACAGGATGATTAAACCTTATTTTTTTAAGTGGTTAGGTTTAAAGGAAGGGTATAAAGAGTATTAGTTGGATCTCAAGGATTATGATAAGACTTTTTTTAAGAATATTCGATAAGGTAATTCATCGTACCCGAAGTGAACAACGGGGCAGGGTTATGGTATCCGGTATTGTAAGGGGGCTTGATAAGGTTCGGTTTGAGGGAAATAATGCGGTGTTGGGCTTTTCCAATTTCAATGGGAATGTTGAAGTCGGCTATGCAACCACCTTTGGGGTACACAATTTAATTCACGGAGATATTCAAATAGGAAAATATTGCCAGTTTGGCCCCTATGCGGCCGTAAACACCTATAATCATCCTAAAGATCATCTTTCAACCTATATCAACAAGAGACTTTTGGATGGACTTTTAACCCAATATAAAACTTCGGATAAAACGTTTATTGGAAATGATGTATGGGTGGGAAAAAATGCCATTATTCTTGGCGGAGTGACTATTGGAAATGGGGCGATAATTGCTGCGGGTTCTGTGGTGACAAAAGATGTTCCGCCGTATCATATTGCTGGTGGAGTTCCTGCCAAAATATTAAAACCGCGTTTTTCCAGGAATGTTATGGACCAAATTGAAGCGCTGGAATGGTGGGATAAATCTGAAAAAGAAATAGAAGAGTTAAAACCGCTGTTCGAAAAAAACCTTTCAGGATTAAACTCTATTTATGAATAATCCTCACTTTATCATCGCTGGAGAAAGACGCTCTGGATCCACAACTTTATACGATATTTTGCGGCAACATTCGGAAGTAGGTATGTTGGATATATCCGATTTCGACTATTTTATTGAGCCTGAATTGTTTTCCAAAGTTCCTGCAGAATCAGCTGTGAAGCCGAAAGATTGGGCCACGAGCCACTCCAGGCAAGAATATTTGTACTTGTTCCATGACTTAAATGGCGTTACCGGGCAGAAAGATGCGGATTTACTATGGTGGAAACCGGCTCATGCGCGATT
>JBCBDM010000280.1:0-2941 GCA_038529705.1 Bacteroidota bacterium | reverse complement strand
TTATCGTGAAAAGAAAAAAGTATGAGAAGAATATGACTGCTTGTTAGGCACATTCAATAGCCATTCGATGCCTGTAATTTTAATGTTTGGAGGATTGTCCATTTTTTTGTCCATGTTGCATTTGGCATATTTGAATAGGATTGTTTTCTTTTCCTCAATCTATCATTGAATCCTTTGGTTTGTCCGGGGTTCGTTTAGAATTCGCTATATTAACCTTACACAAACTGTGCTCAAAATTGACCCATATGCGCACCCTCCTCTTTTTTTGTATCCTAAGTTCCTTTGTTTTTAAAAGTACGGCTCAAAATAACAGGGCCTTTTACCAGCAAATGCTGGATACGGCAACACACTCTAAGTCAAAATTACTTGCTCTGGATAGTTTATTCAGCAAAACTCATAGAAAGGACTTTAAGGCCAACGCCGATTATCTTGAAGCCTTTTTGGATATTGCTTTGGAAGAAGGGGCATATGAACGAGCCTTAGAATTAATGGTGAAGGGCTCCTATACAATTAATAGTACCCTTCAACAACCGGATAGGGCCTTAAGGCTTATCGGTAAGGTTGAACATCTGGTTGATAGTACGCATAGCTCGTATCTAAGGGGAGGGATTCTTTTAAAAAAAGGGGGAGCCTATTTCAATGGAAAGAACTTTCAAAAGGCCATCGACAATTACAACCGCGCATTTCAGAATTTTTCAACAGCAGATTCTATTTATATGGCAGATGCCATATACTTTAGAGGACAGGCTCAATCTGAACTCGGGAATTATTTAGAGGCCATAGAAGATTATCAATTGGCCTATTCGTACTACGATGCACTTGGAGATCAGGATTATACCTTCTATACCGAGGGAGCCGTGATTAGTGTGTATGGGATTTGTGGTTTCAATGAAAAGGCAATCGAAGCTCGTAAGACACTCATACAACGAATGAATGAAACGAGCCCGGATCAGTTATTAGTTGAATATTTTAACCAGGCGATCAACTATGAGAATCTGGGAGAATATAAGAAGCAGGAAGAGAGTTTGTTGAAGGCACTCTCCTATGTGGGGAAACGACAGGATCACCTTGCTTTTGACACCATTGCTGTAAATTCGGCGCTCTGTGAATTCTACAGCAAGCGAAAGGAGATGTCCAAAGCCCAAAAACACCTGGAAGCTGCTGAGATAAAAGTAGATGAAATCAATAAGGGAACTACCCCTTACTTGCGATTTCAAACGGCGAAATGTGAATTTCTACTCGGCACAGGGAATTATGATGAAGCCTTGCAGCTAGGCAAAGAGGTTTTATCTGCTGCCCAGTCTTTTGGCAGGGCTTCATTAATTTCTAACGCACAGAAAATCATATACCGCGCTTACGAAGAGAAAGGCGATATGAGGAATGCCCTTCACTTTCACAAAGCCTATATTGCCATTAAAGACTCTCTATACAGTGTTACCAAGACCAATGGCCTATCTTATTATCAAAGTTTATTTGAAACGGAAAGAAAGCAATTGGAAATTGTCAAGAAAAATGCCGAAATTGATATTCTCAATAAGGACAATCAAATTGCCGAGGGAAAGAATCGAATTCTATGGGTTCTGCTGTGCTTTGGTCTGCTCTTGGCGGTGGGTGTGGTTGTATTTGTAAAATTCAAAGCTCAACAAAAGAGAGAAATATTACAACTTCAGCTGGCCTCACACAAAAAAGAGCTGGATGAATATACAGAAGAGCTCCTGGCAAAAAGTAATTCCCTTGAAGTATTAACAGAAGAGCTCCAACAACTTAAGGACGATTTTGGAAGTTCCGACCGACTCGACCGGCTTCAGGAATTGGTTTCTCTCAAGATACTTACGGCGGATCACTGGAAGAATTTCAAGCATAAATTTAATACGGTCTATCCCAACCTTCTGGTAAAGGCGAGGGAAGTGAACAATGAGATTACTAATTCGGAAGAACGGTTGATCGCGCTGGAGAAACTAAATTTAAAGACCTCGGAGATAGCCAATATTCTCGGGGTATCATCGGAAAGTGTAATCAAGATTCGATATCGGCTCCGAAAGAAACTGGGCATTTCTAAGGATACCTCCATTTTACAATTTATCGAACTGGCTTCCTAGATTGTCCATTTATTTGTCTACAGATAATTTTATTCTGGTTCACCATTAAATGGTTTCTTGCCATTTATAATCTCTTAGATGAGATCTACCTGGATTCGAACTCTTTGCCGTTGCAGGGTGCATTATTATGTATAAAATGAGCAGTCAGGGTTCGGTCCTATTGTTTTGTGCGTGGCGGGGCAGGGGCGCCCCGCTATTTTACATTTCTAATTAACAGTTACCTTACTTGTCCATCATTTTGTCCATTGGGGAAGTACTTTTTTTACTGCGACAAATTGTTTATTTGAACCAGAAACTGAGTAAAGCCCATTTCAGTGACATGGTTTATCGGAAACGGCTTGTGCTTTTCTTCAACTTCGCTCGAAGAATTCATGCACCCAACTGCAGCGCACAAAAGGATGTCCTTATAAACCAAACTGGAACTCCTCCCATTACCGCGGTCGACTTTAGTGGGGTCAAAACAGGGTCGGACGCGGAGTGGTTTCCAGGAAGAGGGTGTTTAGCGCATATAATTTGACCCCAAAATAAAAATTTAAGAACTTATGTTTTCAACCATTAGATTGATCATTGTTTTTCTTAAGATCCTACTTACTTCTGAAGAATTAGATCTCGAGCGAGAACTTGAATCAAGACTTCTTCCCTTGTTAGTCTTTTTCTTCGTGAGCATGGCTTTTATTCTATACGGATATTTTCAGCTGGATTGAATTTTGTTTCGGTATTGAAATGTTTGGGTGCAATTCTCTTGAAAGGTTACCCATTGACGCTACCAACTTTTTCAGAAGTTTGGAGCTCAATTAAGCTGTCGAAATTTATATTCCACGACCTAGAATCATTGGTGTTAT
>JBCBDM010000279.1:0-2945 GCA_038529705.1 Bacteroidota bacterium | reverse complement strand
ATAACAATGTAGAGGTTCGAATTGGTGATGGGTATCACGGATGGCCGGAAAAAGGGCCTTTCGATGCTATTATGGTAACTGCCGGAGCGCAAAAGATTCCGCAGGCGTTGGTGGAACAATTGAAAGAAGGAGGTAGCATTATTATCCCGGTAGGGGCTTCTCATTATAACTCGCAATTGGTTTTAGGAAAAAAAGTGAAGGGAAAATTAAAGACGAGAAATAGAATGCCTGTTAGTTTTGTCCCTTTTACCAGAGATAATGACAGTACCAAAAACTAAAGGATTGGCGGATTAAAAAAAATCTTTTTCAAACGGTGCAACCAAAAAGTTGTTTTTAACGTCTATAGTGGTAAACAAAGACCCATATTATGAGACCACTTCCTTTCCTTTTTATTTTATCTAGTCTGATTTTTATTTCGGTTAGCCAATCGCAAAATAGTATCGATAGGGGAACAGATGATGTTGTGCCTAAAGTTGCGATCCTCGGAATGTTTCATTTTGGTGAAACTTCAGACCTCGCGGCTATAACCATGGAAGATACTAAAGGGGAAAGGCGGCAAAGAGAAATTCAGGAAGTAGTGGATAAATTGAAAGCGTTCAGTCCCACTAAGATCCTTGTAGAATACCCCATTAGTAAGAATGACACCTTGAATAGCCGGTATCAGGCATATTTGAAAGGTGATTTTGAACTACCGGTTTCAGAAACATACCAGATCGGATTTCGACTGGGGAAACAATTGGGACATGATATGATCTTTGGGATGGACCACAGAATGGACCTTCCCTTTGATAAGGTCATGGAGTACTGCCTGCAGCATAATAAAATGGAAGAATTCCAGGCTATTGTTGAAATGGTTCAGAGCTATACACGGGAACAAACCGCAATTTTGGCCCATACCCATCTCGCTACTTTTCTAGGCAATATGAATTCTCCCCAAATGGATCGCTTTGCCAATGCGCTATACCTCGATCAAGTGTTGGCTATTGGAGAACCCGGAAATGAGGTAGGGGCTCAAATGTCTGCTGCCTGGTATGAGCGCAATATGATCATGTTAAAGAATACAACTCATTGGATTGCAGATCGTGAAGAAAGAATATTGATTATCGTTGGGAGTTCTCATAGGGCTATGCTCAAGGACTTCATTAATAACCGGGATGACCTGGAGTTTGTTGAGATATCTAATTTTTTGAAGAAGTAGATACAAACAAAAAAGAACCCTTATGATTCACAAGGGCTCTTTTTTCCGGTTCTTTAACACTATTTATTTTTCGTTCGTTCCAGAGCCAATTTTACCGCTTCGTATGCGTTCACGATTTTCCCGGTTCTGGATAGGCTTTTAAATGAAACTAATTCCTGCGTACCGGGTTTATGTACCTGAAGATCTACAGAGACACCAGAATCCTCTATAATCCCTTTCACTTGGGACGGGGTAAACTCCGGAAAATAGGAAAGTAGTAATGCTGCCACACCTGCCACTACAGGAGAAGCCATACTCGTTCCACTTCTATGGTCATATTCATTTTCGGGAAGGGTAGAATAAATAGCTACACCAGGTGCAAAGATATCGACCGATTTCGCTCCGTAGTTTGAAAATACAGCGACGAGGTCTTCATTTAAATTTCCTGATGTGGCACCCACTTCAATCCAGTTGCTCACTACCGAACCATCTTCCATAAGGGCCGTTGGGAAATTATAGAAGTAATCGGTATTGGTGTGGTCGTTTCCTGCCCCGTGTACCAATAGAACTCCCTTTTCTTCGGCATACCTAACAGCAGCGTCTACCTCCTCTTTCTGCGGGGAATAGTCTTTTCCGAAGCTCATATTGATAATTCTAGCCCCGTTATCCACTGCATATCGTATTCCATTGGCCACGTCTATATCGTCTTCATCGCCCATTGGGGTGCTCCGAATAGGCATGATCACCACATGGGAAGCAATCCCTCTAATTCCTATATCATTGGAACTTACAGCTCCAATAATTCCCGAAACATGCGTACCGTGTCCGGCTCGCTTGGTAACATCTGCATTTCCATATCCGGGATCTGTTGGGCCAATGAGACTACGTCCGTCAAAGGACAGACTATAATTGTGCTTTAAGCGCAATGTCATTTCTTCCATTCTTTTCTTACTGCTCTTATAGCGTTCTATAACCCGCTCTGCTGTTAGATTTTGGTTTCTGTCCAGGATTCTTAAGAAGGTCGCCTTTAATCGTTGGTGATTCTCGTTTCTTGCCTTGAATTTCTCCAAATCCTTACGAGAGAATATCTCCTTTTTCAAAGCTTTTTGAGTTGGAGGAACCAGTTCCGCAAGAAAATCGGCTTCCTCCTTACTATCGTCAACGCGATCCTGTAACTCCTGTTTTTCTGTTTCAAATTTTTCTTTGTAGTACAAGAATTTCAGGTATTCTTCTTTTTCTTCAGGACCGATACTGTATTTGTCCTTATTTCCGAAGCGCGCTACATACTGCTTGTAGATCCTCGTCATTTCCAGGGTTTCGGCAATAAGGCTTTCTCCTTGAACATTTCCGATGAAATTCCATCCGTTGATGTCATCTATATAACCATTTCCGTCGTCATCCTTTTTGTTGCCAGCCTTTTCATCTTTGTTGCTCCAAATATGGGCAGCAAGGTCTTCATGGGCAATATCCACTCCCGAGTCTAAGACAGCCACTATAACAGGTTCCGGAGTCCTATCTGAAAGTAGCTCATAAGCTTTCTCTAAACTAATTCCCGGAACATTATCTTTTTTCTGATCCAATAAATGCCAATCGTTAGGTAGTTCTTGAGCTGATACAGAAATTTGACCCCCTGCAAGGGATAACAGCATTAGTGAGTATTTGAAAATGGTTCTGTTCATAATGAAATCGAATTTTTTGATTTAATTTCGAAAATACGATTAAAAATGAAATCGTATTCAATTTTTCGTATAGGTTGAAAATAAAAGAT
>JBCBDM010000278.1:0-3002 GCA_038529705.1 Bacteroidota bacterium | reverse complement strand
ATATCGAAATGCTTAAAAAAGACTATCCTCAGTTTTTGGAGAATGTAGTTTTTCACGGTCCGGTTTCTAGAGAAGAATTGAACGTTCGGTACGCAGAAGCTGCCTTCTGTATCTTTCCTTCCCATATGGAAACCCAAGGGCTGGTCTCTTTGGAAGCCATGTTGCTGAAAAAACCGGTGATCTTTTCAGAATATGGCCCGGGACCCGAAACTATTGTTCATGGTGAGACGGGATTGCTATGCGATGTATATGAACCTGAGGATATAGCAGAAAAGATGCTTTGGTGCATAGATCACCCTCAAGAGGCGGCTCAATTGGGCATCAATGCCGAGAAAGTAGTGAGCAAACGCTACGAGAAGAATACCATTTTAGGAAAGAATATCGACTTTTACAGGAGTTTGCAGTCATGACCTTTACTATTGTCACCCATGTCCCGCATGTTTTTAAGGACCAGAGCTATTATGCCTATGGGCCTTATGTAAGGGAAATGAATATTTGGGCGAAGTACGTTGATAAGATGGTTATCGTGGCTCCTTTGAAAAAACAGGAACTCACCCAAATAGACTTGCCTTATGATCACGACCAGATTGAGGTCATCCGAATTCCGGAGATATCGCTAACCTCTTTCATGGAGGTAGTCAAAGCTTTACTATTCACGCCATTCATCTTGTTTCAGATATTTAGAGGAATGCTCAAGGCCCATCATATTCATTTGCGGTGCCCTGGAAACATTGGACTGCTTGGCGCTGTGGTTCAAATCCTGTTTCCAAAGAAGTCTAAAACTGCAAAATACGCAGGGAACTGGGATCCGATGGCAGTGCAACCACGGAGTTATCGAATTCAAAAGAAATTATTAGCGAATACTTTTTGGACTAAGAACATGCAAGTGCTCGTCTATGGAGATTGGCCACAACAAACCAGAAATATCAAATCTTTTTTTACCGCCACGTATCCCAGAACAAAGGTTAGAGGAATCCAAAGCCGGGATAGCTCCCCACCTTATAAATTCCTTTTCGTAGGAAGTCTCTCTCCCGGAAAACGTCCTATGTATTGTCTCAAACTACTGAAGGGCCTCAGAGAGAAAGGAATTGAGACAACTCTTCGCTTGTTTGGAGAGGGAACGGAAAGAACAAACTTAGCCTCTTATATCAAAGCCAATACCATGGAAGATAGGGTGCAGCTATGTGGAAATCAGACGGCAGAAACCGTGGAGCAGGCCTTTAAAGAAAGTGATTTTTTGTTGCTGCCATCAAAGTCTGAGGGCTGGCCCAAGGTGGTAGCCGAAGCCATGTTTTGGGGATGTATCCCAATGGTCACCAGTATATCCTGTGTTCCCTGGATGCTGGGGAATGAAGAGCGCGGAATATTACTGGATCATGAGCTGGAGAACGATATAGATAAAATAGCTACGGCGGTAGGAGACAAAGAAAAACTTAAAGAGATGTCCGTAAGAGCCCAGAAATGGTCTCATCAATACACCTTGGATCAGTTCGAAGTAGAAATTGCAACCTTGTTGAAATGAAAGTACTGCAGCTCATAGATTCTTTGGAGGTAGGAGGAGCCGAACGTATGTCGGTTTCTCTTGCCAATGAATTGGCACATCAGAAAATGGATTCCTTCTTATGCGCTACCAGAGAAGAAGGGCCATTAAAAGCCTCCTTGAATAAGGAAGTAGGCTTTTTATTTCTCAAGAAGAAGAAAGCGTATGATTTGTTGGCATTGAAAAGGCTTTATCAATGGGTGAAAAGATATGACATCGAAATAATTCATGCCCATTCCAGCAGCTTCTTCTTTGCCTATTTGATCAAGCTATTAAGACCAAAAACGATTTTGATTTGGCATGATCACTATGGAAATAGCGAAGCCTTAGACCAACGAAAGGACAAGGTCTTACGCTATTGTTCAGGTAAGTTCGATGCCATTATTGCCGTGAACACCAGATTAAAAGATTGGGCAGAGGAAAGACTTCATTGCGCAAGGGTTTATTATGTAGCCAATTTTGTTTCCGAACTTTCCCAGGAACAACCATCCGCTCATACAAAAGGAACAGCAGATATTAATATAGTTTGCCTGGCTAATATCAGGCCTCAAAAAGATCATGCCAATTTGCTCAATGCGATGGCATTGGTGCAGGAACAATTTCCGGACTGTGCGGTTCATTTGATCGGAAAAATAACGGAAGGTGACTACTATGATGGGTTAGTGGAACAAATTGAAAAGAAAGCGATACAAAATGTCTATTTTTACGGTGCGCAAACCGGGATATTACCCTGGCTTAAGACCTTCGATATAGGTGTGTTGTCTTCTAAGTCTGAAGGACTGCCAGTAGCACTGTTGGAATATGGAATTGCAGGGCTTCCCGTGGTGTGTACAGCCGTGGGTCAAATACCTCAAGTGATTGGCAATGCGGGACTGATTGTCCCCCCTAATGATGTGGAAGCTCTCGCAAATGCGATACTACATTATATTCGTAGAAGCGAGGATCGATCCGTAAAGGCTCTCGATTTTCAACATAGAGTACGAGCATCGTATTCGGTGCAAAGTGCGGTTTCAAAATTGATGGAGATCTACAAACACTAAGAATGAGACCAGTAACTACAAGTCGTTATTTTCAACTGGTGCTATTTCATCTGGCACTAGGGCTGGCCATTTATGCATTTACCTTTACTTCCAAGATATTTCTGCTTCTAATCATCGGATATTTTTTATTGCTGGTATTTAAGAATGGCAATAGAAATGACGAGGTGTTGATTGCCGCTGCCTATATAACAGGATTTGAGGTGTTCTCTCGTATGACACAGGGACTCATCTCCTATGAGTTTGTAAAGTATATGGTGATTGTATTTATGACTATAGGAATGTTTTACAAGGGTTTTAAAGTAAAATCCTGGCCATTTCTTTTGCTCATATTGCTTCTGGTTCCTGGAATATTATTTTCTGCCATCAATCTGGATTACGAATCTAGTGTAGGTAATGCTATTGGGTTTAACCTAAGTGGGCCG
>JBCBDM010000277.1:0-3021 GCA_038529705.1 Bacteroidota bacterium | reverse complement strand
GGTGCGAACGGACAACCAAAAGTATGAAAGAACAATGTGACTTGCGGAACCGATGGGTGTAATAAGTTAACCGTTTTCGACTGGCTTTCAAATATGTCACTTCCCGGGAATATAGAACCTTTCAATGGTGTTGAAGTTCGTTTCAAGAATGGTAGAAAGCACTTCTACAGGAATCCGGAAAAACTGACTTTGAACATTGGTGATGTTGTGGCTACCGAAGCCTCTCCCGGGCATGATATTGGAATTGTGACACTTACGGGAGAGTTGGTCCGGGTGCAGATGAAGAAGAAAAAATTGCCGCCCAATCCTGAAGAACTTCCTAAGATCTATCGAAAGGCTTCTCAAAAAGACATTGATATCTGGCAAAAGGTTCGTAATAAAGAGCAGGACGTTCAGAAGCAATCGCGTGAAATTGCCATTCGCCTGGGACTACAGATGAAAATTAGTGATGTGGAGTTTCAAGGAGATGGCTCCAAAGTGATCTTCTATTACACAGCAGAAGAACGTGTGGATTTTCGACAGTTGATCAAAGAATTTGCCAGAACCTTCAGTACCCGAATAGAGATGAAGCAAGTAGGCTTTCGGCAAGAGGCCGCACGTCTGGGAGGTATTGGTTCTTGCGGGAGAGAACTGTGTTGTTCTACCTGGCTCACGGATTTCCGTTCGGTGAATACTTCAGCCGCCCGATATCAACAATTGTCTTTGAATCCGCAAAAATTGGCGGGACAATGTGGTAAACTTAAATGCTGTCTTAATTATGAACTTGACACGTATCTAGAGGCATTGGACGAATTCCCCAGAACCGATATAAAACTCAACACAGATAAGGGGACCGCTCGTTGTCAGAAGATCGACATTTTTAAGGGCTTGATGTGGTTCTCCTATGAGAAAGAAGGAATGCATTGGCATGAGATGGAGGTAGCCAGAGTCAATGAGATTGTTGCTTTGAACAAAAAGGGAAAAAACGCCACAAGCCTTGAAGATTATATCGAAGACAAGATCATAGCCCATGAGGAGCTGTTCAACAACGTGGTAGGTCAAGATAGTTTAACACGTTTCGATCAGCCCAAGAGAAGAAGAAATAAACGCAGAAATAAAAAACAGAAAAGTGGAGCCACAGCCGGAGCTTCAAACCATAGTGCCAATGCAAAGAAAGGTTCAGGAAAGAACAAACGCAACCGTAATAGAAACCGAAACCGCAACAGAAATAATAGCAAGAATGCCTAAGTTATTGATATGTATCGGCCTTCTGGCACTTTTTATGTCTTGTGATTCTAAAATGGTGGTTGGTGAAATGAGAGATATGCCAGGTTACTGGGATGTGCATGATGTGGCAGCATTCGAGATTCCACAATTGGATTCTTTAGAGCAATACCATGTGTTCTTGCATCTTAGAAATACAAATGATTACCCCTTCAACAATATATTTTTGATCGCCTCCATGGAATTTCCGCACGGGAAAACAGTTACGGATACCCTGGAGTACAAAATGGCCTATCCAGATGGTGCCTGGATGGGGACTGGCATAGGAACTGTGAAAGAAAGTAAGCTGTGGTATAAGGAGAACGTTACGTTTTTCGAAGAGGGCAACTACAAACTTACAGTTTCACAGGCGGTACGCAATAACGGCGAGGTGCGTGGCGTTACCCAGTTAGATGGGATTACCGAAGTGGGATACAGTATAGAAGCAGCAAATCAATAATCAATGACTCCTCATGGCAAAGCAAGCAACAAAGAAACCAGCCGCTAAGAAGGCTAAGGACTCGAACAAACGCCATATAAAGACGTTTTGGATGATTTTTGGAGGAGGAGTATTTCTCCTTCTTCTATTGTTTTTACTTGCCTCCTGGGGCATTTTTGGGAGCCTGCCAGATGAGACTAGTTTAGAGAACCCAGAAAAGGATCTGGCTACACAGATCGTTTCCGAAGATGGAAAAGTAATTGGTAAGTTTTTTAAAGAGAATAGAACTCCTGTTCAGTTTGAAGACCTTCCAGACCATCTAGTGAATGCCTTGATAGCAACGGAGGATGCTCGTTTTTATGATCATGCAGGAATCGATGCCAAGGGTACCGTTCGCGCCTTTGCATATTTAGGTTCAAGAGGCGGAGCCAGTACCATTTCGCAACAGTTAGCAAAGCAATTTTTTACGGATCAGGTGTCTCGCAATAGATGGGAAAGAGGAATTCAAAAAGTGAAGGAGTGGATCATTGCAACACGCCTGGAAAGGCGTTACACTAAGGAAGAGATCATCACGATGTATTTCAACGTATATGATTTTCTGAATTTGGCCATCGGAATTGAATCCGCTTCGAATATTTACTTTAATAAGGCGCCTCAGGAACTTAATATCGAGGAATCGGCAATGCTAGTTGGGATGTTCAAAAATTCTTCCCTTTACAATCCTAGAAGAAACCAAGAAGGTGTTATGAATCGAAGAAATGTGGTGCTGTCTCAAATGGCTAAATATGATTACATCACAGAAGAGGTTAAGGACTCTCTTCAACAATTGCCTTTAGGTGTAACCTTTACCCCTCAGGATCACGATGAGGGAATTGGAACTTATGTACGTGAGTATATTCGTGGCTATATGAAGGATTGGGCCAAGGCAAACCCAAAACCCGATGGAAGCTTATACGATATCAATAGTGATGGCTTGAAGATTTACACAACTATCAATGCTAAAATGCAAACGTATGCGGAAGAAGCCGTTCAAATGCATATGGCAAATCTTCAAAAGGAGTTTGACCGTCAAAACGAGAAGAATAAAACAGCCCCTTTTAGAGATATTAATAAGGAAGAGATCGATCAGATCATGAATTCGGCTATGCGAAGAACAGATCGCTGGCGAGAATTGTCCAAGCAAGGAAAGAGTGAAAAAGAAATCATTGAAAGTTTCAGTAAGAAAACCCAGATGAGTATTTTTTCCTGGACGGCCAAGAATAAGACCATTGATACTGTCATGACTCCTTTGGACTCTATACGATATTACAAATCCTTTTTCCAGTCTTCTATGATGTCCA
>JBCBDM010000276.1:0-3062 GCA_038529705.1 Bacteroidota bacterium | reverse complement strand
CGAAAAGCCAATACAATAGAGTAGGGCCATTAAATCATATGATATGAAAAGAATAATAACCTTATGGGGTAGTCTGTTTTTTATTGTGATGGCTTTTGCCCAAGCAGACCAGGCATCATTGGATGGTATTAATCCATCGGAAACAGAAAGAAATGCAACACTGAATGCGCTTTATGAAGAAGCCAGGATACTTGAAAACCAGGGAACTCCAGCTGAAATCCAAGCCAACCGACTAGCCATTAAAGCAGCCTGGCAACAGGTAAACCCTGAAATTGCGGCATTATATAAGCACATTAACGCTATTACCTATGACCGATTTGGGTTTAATGGAACTCCTTATGTTCCGGAGAAGATCGTGCCACGTCCGGAAGTTCCCCCATCCAGAGATTGGGACACGGATCGCTTGATTCGGGAGGATTTTATCGATGGAGTGGATATGGAAGTTACCCTGAATGGAGATCTATATATCGGGGTCTATGAAAATATCATTGATACAGGAGGTAGCGAAGATTTTATCTATATCTACAAGTCTACCGACAGTGGTGCTAATTGGGAGCTTTGGCAGCAGCAGGAAGCCGCCTCTCCCATACGCAAATTGCAATTGGTCTTGATAAGTGGATCAGGGGAGAAATATCTTCTCGCCTTCAGTATGTTCGACTCGGGACTGTTTCAGGCAGGACGTTGGAATTTGGATACAGGGGTCTTTTCTTTTGACACTATTGATAATGGAGTTTCCGACTTTGGAGTGGATAGAAATTACCCGGGCGTTACGGCAAATCAACGCGTTTTTGCTACCTACTTGAAGGATGATGCCTGCTCGGCCGAGGTGTATTCTGCCAGAAGTACGGCGGGAAGCTATGGCTTTGACTGGGTGGATGCCGTGAGTATCGATAACGTTTGTGGGGCTCAAATAGAATTTGCCTACGGACGAAACGGAGGTTGTTATACGGTATATACCGGGGCCGGTTCCGGAAACCTCTATGTTAGTGTAAATACAAACCTTAATGACCCTGCTTCCTGGATGGCTCGGGAAACCATCACTACAGGAGCGATGGATGAATCTGTAGACCCAACGATAAAAGCTGCAAGAAAAGGTGTGGCATCCGATGAGGTGCTGGTGGTTACCTCTCAAAGAGATCCGGGAACGACAGATGGTTATCGCTACCGAGCGTACCGTCGGGAAAGTGGGGCGCCCTTTGTTTCCATCTTTAACGGAGTTCCGCTAGCCAACCAAAGTGCCGGACATCCGGATCTGTGGATACGAAAGAGCAACGACGTAGAGGAAATACAGGCAATTAGAGTGGTAGATATTGTCGATGATGCTCAAAACGATG
Source organism: Bacteroidota bacterium (assembly GCA_038529705.1). Taxonomy (GTDB): domain Bacteria; phylum Bacteroidota; class Bacteroidia; order Flavobacteriales; family Flavobacteriaceae; genus Aureisphaera. The sequence continues at coordinate 1,728 of JBCBDM010000276.1, read as the reverse complement.
CGCTTAATTCCCGGCCCTATAATGGCGACAACATGCCTGATTTCAGTAGGGTTAGTGATTCAGATATTGACGTTTGGGATGGTTTTGCTGCGGCCGTCGCAGAAACTAACGACAACCTTCCCTGCGTCGCTTTTGTAGGTACTTCGGGAGGTATATTTCCCTACGGACTCTATTACGATGCAGAGACGGAACTCCTGAGTGCGGAAGAGAACCGTGTGGAAGGATTGACATTTTACCCGAATCCGATGGATGAAGTTTTACATATAAGTGCTAACACCACCCTTGAGGATATTAGAGTGTTTAATGTTCTGGGAGCACCCATCTTGCAAATTTCAACCGAGGGGAACCAAAAAAGTATATCGACAACCTCACTCCCGTCTGGAATTTATTTTGTACAGGTAACTTCTGAAGGCAAAACCGAAACCATCAAAATAGTTAAACAATAATTGGATAGGTATTTTTTAGGTTTAAGTTGGAAAGCCGCTCTGTTTTGGAGTGGCTTTTTTGTAAATTGACTTTTACTGAAGAAAATTCATGTTAAATTTTTCTTCTTTTATTGTTGAAAATTCAGGTTACCAAAACGTTACCAAAACGTTGCCGAACCGAGGTAAAATGGAAGTCCGTTGGGGTTTTCAACGACAACCTTTCCAATTGTTCATAACTATGAATTATCAATTATAAATAGCTTATAATCAACAAGTTAAATCAAATTTTTAACAAGATGATAATAACAATGCTTCTACGTACGTGTTGAAAACTTTGTTGAAAACCTTGATGGCATTTTTCAGAAAAAACTAGCTAAATTTTCCATATTTGTTAGTCCCTAGTAACGAGAAACAATTCACGAAATTTAAAACGAAGGACAATGAGCGCAGTAGAACCCATTTTAGCAGAAAACAAAGACCGATTTGTAATTTTTCCAATCCAACACCATGATATTTGGGATTGGTACAAGAAATCGGAGGCCAGTTTTTGGACCGCGGAAGAGATCGATCTACATCAGGATCTTACCGATTGGACCACAAAACTAAATGACGATGAACGCTATTTCATCAAACACATTTTGGCTTTCTTCGCTGCAAGTGATGGGATCGTAAATGAGAATTTGGCAGAGAACTTCGTAAACGAAGTTCAATACAGTGAAGCTAAGTTCTTCTATGGTTTTCAGATCATGATGGAGAACATCCACAGTGAAACTTACTCCTTGTTGATTGACACCTATGTGAAGGACGATAAGGAAAAGGATAAGCTGTTCAATGCTATAGAAAACTTCCCGGCCATCAAGAAAAAAGCGGATTGGGCCTTGAAATGGATCGAAAGTCCAAGTTTCGCAGAGCGTTTGATCGCTTTTGCAGCCGTGGAAGGAATTTTCTTCTCAGGAGCCTTTTGTTCTATTTTCTGGTTGAAGAAACGTGGCCTGATGCCAGGACTTACATTCTCCAACGAATTGATCTCTCGTGACGAAGGAGTGCACTGCGATTTTGCGGTACACCTGCACAACCACCACCTGGTGAATAAAGTGCCAAAAGATCGTATTCGTGCGATCATTGTTGATGCCTTGAATATCGAGCGCGAATTCATTACCGAATCACTTCCTGTAAGTTTGATTGGGATGAACTCCAACTTGATGACACAATACTTGGAATTTGTTACAGACCGCCTACTAGTTGAACTGGGCTGTGACAAAGAATACAACACCAGCAATCCATTCGACTTTATGGATATGAT
>JBCBDM010000275.1:0-3086 GCA_038529705.1 Bacteroidota bacterium | reverse complement strand
AATCCACGATTATTCTTACCCATAAGGAAATTACCCATAAGATAAAGCGCATGGCCTATCAGGTCTATGAAACCAATGTGAATGAAAAAGAGGTGATTATTGCCGGTATTAAAGAAAACGGTTTCCGGCTGGCCAAAAGGATTAAAACAGAGGTGGAAAAGATCTCTCCTATTGAAGTAACCCTTTGTGAAGTGATCATCGACAAAAAGCAACCCACCAACCCTGTAAAGACGTCTTTAAAAGTTGAGGACTACGCAAATAGATCATTGTTGTTGGTAGACGACGTCCTATACTCCGGTACCACCTTGATCTATGGCGTGAAGCATTTCCTGGAGGTACCACTCAAGCAGTTCAAAACCGCTGTGCTAGTGGACAGGAATCACAAGAAATATCCGGTGAAAGCCGATTTCAAAGGTATCTCACTTTCCACTTCCCTGAATGAGAATGTGGCTGTGGTGTTCGAAAAGAATAGCTACAAGGCTTTCCTAGAATAGTTTTAAAAGTATATTTTCCACGATGTCTGTAACGGTAAGCTCATCACAGTTGATGATGTAATCCGCCTGATTGTAATAGAATGTTCTCTCGAAAAGGTGTTTTCGTAAAAAATCGTTCAATAGTTCCTCAGTTTCCAGATGGGCAATTAAGGGCCTGTGCTCCTTTTCCTGGAACAATCGTTTTGTAAGTATATCCAAGTTGTTTTTGAGGTAGATAGTGGTAGTATGATCCCTATTGGAAAGATCCTGCATGACCGTTCCATAACAAGGAGTACCTCCTCCGGTTGCCAGCACTAGCTTAGTTTGGTCTGAAAGAACTTCCTTAAGTACTTCGGCTTCTTGCTTGCGGAAGAATATCTCTCCTTTCGAAGCGAAGATCTCGCTAATAGTCATCCCTAGCGAGTTTTCTATAGCCGAATCCAGATCGGTGAAAGTAAAATTCAACGATCGGGCGAGCTCCTTCCCTACTGAAGTTTTTCCGCTGCCCATATATCCAATTAGAACCAAATTCATGAATGCAAATATCGGAATAACAGACACAAAAAAAGCAGGGAAAAATATTTATTAAATTAAATGGTATTTGCTTTGAATAATAAATAGAATGGTTTTATATTTGCACCCGCATAAAAGCAAGACCTGGTAGCTCAGTTGGTAGAGCATCTCCCTTTTAAGGAGAGGGTCCTGGGTTCGAGCCCCAGCCAGGTCACAACCACTACAAAAAGTCGAAGCATTATGCTCGACTTTTTGGTTTACAGACCTTTCATTGACACCGAGGTGCTGGAATTGGTAGACAGGCATGGTTGAGGGCCATGTGTCCATTAGGGCGTGTGGGTTCGACTCCCATTCTCGGTACAAGAAAAGACTATTCTAAACAGGGTAGTCTTTTTTTTATGGGTATAGGTAAGCCCTAATGATTAGGGTGGCGAGCAACTTCTTTTTTGTAAGTTGAATAACTCAAAAAAGAATTGCGAAGCCGTTTATCCACCCCCAGAGACTCCAAAATTCTGTTTATCGTCACAAGTCGTAAGGAGCCATTTGGATACATTGCTTCCAAGGCACATAATCATCTTCTACAGACGAATCTGAGTCCTAATAATTAGGGTGGCGAGCCACTTCTTTTTTGTAAGTTGAATAACTCAAAAAAAAAAAAATCGCAAAGGTGTTTACCGACGAACCCAGACCCAAATTTTCAATCTTAAAAAGATTTCGTTTAACTTCAAAAAAGTCGCCTAATTGAATAAAAGCCAATAAAGCTCAATACCTGAATTCGTTAAAGCCCTATTAATAGTGAAACACAGACCATCGCCCAATTATACCGACAACCTACTGGTCATAAGCTTATTGTTAAACAAATGTTCATATATTCTGTTAAAATATTAAACGATTTCTGTTTTCAAAGGTCAATTTCATTACCTTTAGGCAAATCCATGGTAGAACAATGTTAATCAAAACACAATTCAGCATAAAGGATCTGGAGAATCTTAGTGGCGTAAAGGCACACACGATTCGCATATGGGAGAAGCGCTATAATTTGCTGGAACCCACTCGTACAGATACCAACATTAGAAAGTATGACCTCATCAACTTAAAGAAGTTGTTGAACATCACCCTCTTATACAATGAGGGCTATAAGATCTCCAAGATCGCCAGCTTTGAAGAAGGTGAGATCACCAAACTCATTAGTAGTTTGGCGCAATCCAACCAGGAGGAGTATTCCATCAAGGCCTTCAAAACGGCTATGTTCGACTTTGACCACCACTTGTTTACGCAAACCTATAACGAGCTGGAAGGCAAACGATCTTTTCGAGAGATCTTTTACGATATCTTTATACCACTCCTAAGTGAAATTGGCTTACTATGGCAAACCGGTACCATCGATCCGTCCCATGAACGATTCATTTCCGAATTGATCAAACAAAAGATCGTAATCAACGTGAGTAAAGTTCAGGAGGAACGTACCAAAAAAGAAGCGCCTTCCTTTGCCCTATACCTTCCTTATGAAGAATTACACGAAATAGGACTGTTGTTCGCTAATTATGAAATCATTTCGGCAGGATTTAATACTATTTACCTGGGAAATAATATTCCTATGGACAGCCTTAAGCACGTCCTAAAACATTATGACGATATTACCTTCTTGTCTTATTTCACAGTAAAACCGGATCAGGAATCAGTCTATGATTACACGAAGCGGTTTCATGAGGAGATCATTAAGATTAAACCTATGAAACTCTGGATCATGGGCTCTAAGGTCCAGAAGGTTATACCCAGCAAATTACCGGAAGGGGTAAGCGTATTACTCAGTTTGAATGAGCTGAACGAGCGTCTTCAAAAATTAAAATAATCTTAAATAAATGGGATTGTGTTTGTTTTGTTTGAATAATATTTATATTCGTTAAACAAAATGAAAACATCAATTTCCATAATCGGTTCCGGGTTTTCATCTCTTGCTGCAGCTTCTTATCTCGCCCATGCCGGGTTCGAGGTTACTATATACGAAAAGAATGCTACCGTGGGAGGTCGAGCCCGGCATGGGCGAGATAAGAAGCTGCAGCAAGAGATGAAAACCCGGAACCGATTATGGAAATTGAT
>JBCBDM010000274.1:0-3151 GCA_038529705.1 Bacteroidota bacterium | reverse complement strand
ATCGATTGCATTGTTGATTATTACACTAATTACAACGCCAATATTCACAGAGGGGTTCATTCACTTTCTCAAGAAGCTACGGATGCTTACGAAATAGCTCGTAAGAAGATTCAGGAGCACTTCAACGCAGCCCATGCTCATGAGATTATCTTTACCTCCGGAACTACCCATGGAATCAACCTTATAGCTCATGGGTTTTCTTCCATCTTGCAGAAAGGAGATGAGATCATCGTTTCGGCAATGGAACATCACTCCAATATTGTACCTTGGCAAATGCTGTGCGAACGTACGGGTGCGATACTCAAAGTTATCCCCATGAATGAAGATGGGGTGCTCGTACTCTCCGCTTACGAAGCGTTGCTATCTGACCAAACGAAACTGGTCTTTGTAAATCATATTTCCAATGCCCTGGGTACTATTAACCCTATTAAGACCATTATAGATAAGGCCCATGAAGTGGGAGCAGCTGTCCTTGTTGATGGAGCCCAGTCCTGCTCACATATTAAACCAGACCTACAGGCGCTAGATGTTGATTTCTATGTAACATCCGCACATAAAATGTGCGGTCCTACCGGTGTAGGAATATTATATGGGAAGAACAAATGGCTGAACCAATTACCCCCTTATCAGGGAGGAGGTGAAATGATTAAGGAGGTGAGTTTCGAAAAGACTACTTATGCAGAACTACCTCACAAGTTCGAAGCGGGAACGCCGGATATCTGTGGAGGGATTGCCTTTGGAGCTGCCATCGACTATCTGCAAAATATTGGTTTCGAAAACATCGCTGCGTACGAAAGCGAGCTACTGGAATATGCAACCGAAAAACTGTTATCTATAGATGGACTAAAGATCTATGGTACCGGTAAGGACAAGACTTCAGTAATTTCTTTCAATATAGAAGGAATCCATCCTTATGATATTGGCACGATAGTGGATAAATTAGGGATAGCTGTACGCACGGGACATCATTGTGCTCAGCCTATTATGGACTTTTACCAGATTCCGGGAACCGTAAGAGCTTCTTTCGCGTTCTATAATACCAAGGAAGAAATAGACAAATTGGTCGAGGGAGTTCAGAGAGCTAAAATGATGCTCAGTTAACAGAGTTTTAAAAGGGAAAGCCAAAGATTTTAGGTATCTTCACTTTTAAATAACCTAAACCTCAACGAAATGAGAACATGTATCACCATCCTATTGGCAGCCTTACTATTAACAGGTTGTGACGAGACAAAAAAAGTAATTGACGTGGCAGGAAATGTCCAGCTTTCGGGCGCCTATAAAATCTCGAGTATTAACGATCAAGCTGTTTCAGACAATGCGCCTACCATTAATTTTGTAGCCCTGGATAAAAGCATTAATGGTAACACGGGTTGCAATAGTTTCTTTGGAAAGTATGCGCTAGACTTATATGCCTTGTCCTTTAGTGAGATAGGCTCCACAGAGATGGCCTGTGACCAACCTATTATGGACGTGGAAAATGCATTTATGAATGCCCTTAGAAATACCGGATCCTATGAATTGGAGAGTAGTGTACTCACCCTACACTCCAAAACAGATCGAAGTGTTTTATTGGTGGCAGTAAGAGATCGAAGTGCCGATAAATAATATGACAATACACCAAATACAAGAAGAATTAATAGACGAGTTTGGAATGTTCGACGATTGGATGGACAAGTATCAACATCTCATCGAATTGGGAAAATCACTTCCCTTGATAAGTGAAGGCCTCAAAACGGACGATAAACTTATAAAAGGCTGCCAGAGTAAGGTTTGGCTCAACGCCAGACTGGAAGACGATAAGATCGTCTTCACGGCAGATAGCGATGCCATTATTACGAAAGGAATAGTAGGAGTGCTCATCCGAGTATTTTCGAATCAGACTCCGGAGGACATTATCGCCGCCAATATGGACTTTATAGATGAAATTGGTTTGAAAGAACATCTATCTCCAACGCGCGCAAATGGCCTGGTTTCCATGATAAAACAAATGAAATTGTATGCTGTTGCCTATCAGGCACAATTAAAAAACTAATGATGAGTACTACTGAAATGGATACAACAGAATTGGGAGAAAAGATCGTAAAGGTCCTTAAAACCATTTATGATCCTGAAATTCCCGTCGATATATACGAACTCGGCCTTATTTACGATGTATTGGTAAATGAAGATTCCGAAGTAAAAATTCTTATGACCCTTACCACCCCTAACTGCCCGGTGGCAGAAACCTTACCCGTGGAAGTTGAGGACAAAGTAAAAAGCATCAAATTAGTAAAGGATGCCGAAGTGGAAATCACTTTCGACCCCCCCTGGACCCAGGAACTTATGAGCGAAGAGGCGAAATTAGAATTGGGGATGCTCTAATAAAAAGAAAACTTCCAGGGGGCAGCTGGTGGTTGTTTCAAGGTTTTTGTAGCTTGAAAGATCAGAAAAACTTTGAAACTTTGCATCCGATGTTAAACGTGAGTAGAAAGGCGAAATTAGAATTGGGAATGTTATAGAATGGCAGAAGAAATTATAAATAGAGTAGCGAATAGTGTACTGGTCACTATAGATTTGGAAGAATTCTATCCGGAGGGTCCGCGTATGTCTTTGGATATTTCACAATGGCTCTGGGAAGGAATCGTCTTACGGGAAAAAGAATTCAGAGAAGCCGTTAAAGACTTCGATTGGACTCCTTTTACCAATGCCTTTGTACATATGCATTGCTCAACCGATGCCATTATTCCAGGATGGGCCTATATGCTTGTTTCATTACAACTATCTCAGGTAGCGAGAAAAACAGTGGTAGGTTCTTCTGAAGAGCTGGAAAGCCTACTGTTCTCAGACATTTTGGCAAATCTGGATACGTCTGAATACAAAGACAAGCCTATTATAATAAAAGGTTGCGCTCATAAACCCATCCCTCAAAATGCGTATGTATTGCTCGCTCAAAAACTTCAACCGGTAGCCAAAAGTATTTTATATGGAGAGGCTTGTTCTTCGGTTCCTCTCTATAAGAAAAAGAAGTAGTTCAACGTTTTTTCGTTATCTTTAATCGAAAGGCCATGTCTTTCGGAATAAGCTTGTTTTATTCTGAAAGACATTCGTCTTACCTTTACGAATCAAAACCTCAAACTATGAAAAAATTATTGTTATCTACACTCCTACTCTT
>JBCBDM010000273.1:0-3196 GCA_038529705.1 Bacteroidota bacterium | reverse complement strand
AATTTACCCAATACAATGTTGGAGTCATTCGCTACAGGCACGCCTGTCATTAGTTTTGCTGCAGGCGGGATGAAGGAACATATTGAGAATGAATTTAACGGTATGTTAGCGGAAGAGATTTCAGCGGTTTCCCTAGCCCGGGCCATTGAAAGCTTATTAGCGAACACTTCACTTTATAAGCCTCATGAGATCAAAACGTATGCAGAAAAACATTTTAGCCTGGCAAAACAGGCGGAAGGATATATGAAAGTATACCATAACCTACTAAACTAACTGAGCAACAATTCTAACACTATGAAAGTAGCATTTATAACTGGAATTACTGGGCAGGATGGCGCATACCTGAGCGAATTCCTGCTGAAGAAGGGATATACCGTACACGGATTGAAACGAAGGGCTTCCTTGTTTAATACAGATCGGATCGATCATCTGTATCAAGACCCCCATACGGATAACCGAAATTTTATCCTACACTACGGGGATATGACGGATAGTACAAACCTCATTCGTCTCATCAATGAAATTCAACCGGATGAGATTTATAACCTGGCCGCCATGAGCCATGTTGGAGTGTCATTTCAGGTGCCGGAGTACACGGCCAATGCAGATGGGATTGGAGCTTTACGTATCCTGGAGGCGGTTCGCTTTTTAGGACTGGAAGGGAAGACGAAGGTCTATCAGGCTTCCACTTCCGAATTGTATGGAAAAGTCCAGGAGGTGCCTCAAACAGAAGAAACACCTTTTTATCCACGTAGTCCCTATGGTGTAGCCAAGTTATACGCCTACTGGGCAACCGTTAACTATCGGGAAGCCTATGATATTTTTGCCTGTAACGGAATTTTGTTCAACCACGAGTCTCCAGTTCGTGGGGAAACCTTTGTTACTCGAAAGATCACACGAGCTACGGCTAAGATCGCTCTGGGACTCCAGGATAAATTTTATATAGGAAATTTGGATGCTAAAAGGGATTGGGGACACGCCAAAGATTATGTGCGTATGATGTGGATGATCCTTCAGGCAGACAAACCAGAAGATTGGGTGATCGCTACCGGAGTAACCACACCGGTCCGTGAATTTATAAAAATGGCCTTTGCCGAAATTGGAGTAACCCTTCGTTTCGAGGGTACGGGTGTGGATGAAAAGGCTTTCGTAGAAAAAGCTGAAGATGAGAGATATCCGTTGGAAATAGGAAAAGAGGTGCTCTCCGTAGATCCTAATTATTTCAGGCCAACCGAGGTAGACCTTTTGGTGGGTGATGCAACCAAGGCCAAAGAAAAACTGGGATGGGTGCCTGAATATCAATTAGAGGACCTGGTGAAGGAAATGATGGCAAGCGACCTAAAATTGATGAAAAAAGACCAGTACTTAAAAGAGGGGGGCTATACCATTCATAATTACTACGAGTAGCCTTATGAATAGAGATGCAAAAATCTACGTTGCCGGCCATAGAGGGCTGGTAGGAAGCGCCATTTTGAAGCAGCTTAAAGAAGAAGGTTACCATAATTTTGTGGTGAAAACGAGTTCAGAACTGGATTTACGGGACACTCAGGCCGTAGCTTCATTTTTTGCTGCAGAGCGACCAGAGTATGTTTTCCTGGCTGCTGCCAAAGTAGGGGGTATTGGAGCCAATAATACGTACCGGGGAGAGTTTATCTATGATAATATGATGATCCAGAATAACGTGATCCATCAAAGTTACTTGAACCATGTTAAGAAGTTATTGTTTTTGGGAAGTACCTGTATCTACCCCAAGAATGCCGCGCAACCTATAAAAGAAGATTATCTTTTAACCGATATCCTGGAGTATACCAATGAACCCTACGCCATTGCTAAGATTGCCGGGATCAAAATGTGCGAGAGTTATAATATCCAGTATGGGACCAATTATATTTCGGCGATGCCTACTAATTTGTACGGCCCCAACGATAATTTCGATCTGGAAAAAGCACATGTGCTTCCGGCCTTGCTTCGGAAAATCCATTTGGGGAAAGCCCTTGAGAACAACAATTGGGATATCCTAAGGGAGGATTTGAACAAATTACCCATAGCCAAGGTTAGTGGAGAAGCTTCGGAAGAAGAAATATTGAAAACATTGTCTCAATTCGGAATTGAGAAAGAAGAGAAGGTCACCGTGGAAATTTGGGGATCGGGAAAACCCATGCGTGAATTCCTGTGGGTGGAAGATATGGCCAAGGCTTGTACGTTTTTGATGAATCATCATGAAGCGGAAGGAATCACGGATTCAAAAGAAGAAATCCGAAATACGCATATCAATATTGGGACGGGTACCGACGTAACCATTGCAGCATTGGCAGGGCTTATAAAGAAAGTGGTAGGCTTTGAAGGTGAATTCGTTTTCAATACAGATAAGCCGGATGGCACCTTCAGGAAATTAACAGATGTTTCCAAGATCAATACCATGGGATGGAAAGCTGCTATCTCTTTGGAAGAAGGCCTCACCAAAATGTATCACTGGTATATTCAATAGGAAATGCATTCGCCCAAACTTTCCATAATCACGATCAATTACAACGATGCCGAAGGTCTGGAGAAGACCATGGATTCGGTTTTTGGGCAAACGTTTAGGGACTACGAGTATATTATCATAGACGGTGGTTCTAAAGACACCAGCGTGCAGCAGATCGAAGCGCATGCACCGAAGATAACGCATTGGGTAAGTGAAAAGGATGATGGGGTTTTTCATGCTCAGAACAAAGGCATTATGGCTTCGACCGGCGAGTATTTACTCTTTTTAAATAGCGGTGATGTACTAGATCATGCCAACGCATTAACAGAGTTTATATCTCATCAGGATTTCCAGGGAGATATTATCTATGGAGATTATCGCTTTGAAGATGGCGAGAAGGTCTATGCCGACGAGCTCACACCTTATTATTTTGTCAAGACCTCATTACCTCACCAAAGTACTTTGTTTAGGCGAACTGTTTTCGATACCATGGGGCTCTATGACGAAAAGTATAAGATTGCTGCGGACCGGGCGTTTTTTATTAAATGTTTTATGAGTGGAAAAATTTCCTTTCAGCATATAAAATATCCGCTTACCTTATTCGATCTAAGCGGATTGAGCAACGATCCTAATTTCTTGGAAAAGAAGAAAGAGGAAGATGAAGCCTTGTTCAAGGAGTACTTCGGAAGTGAATACGAAAATGTAATGGCCCAAAGAGAATAAGAACAT
>JBCBDM010000272.1:0-3249 GCA_038529705.1 Bacteroidota bacterium | reverse complement strand
TATGAACGGTGAAATACATCGCCCTCATTTTTTACAGGTTCAATGGGGAGACTTTATGTTTCCTTGCATTCTTTCAAATTTAGATCTGAATTATACCCTTTTTAAGCCCAACGGAGACCCGTTGCGGATTAAGGTAATTGCCACCTTTCTCAATTATGTTGCCCAAAAGGAACGTACCGCACGTGAAAGAAGAAGATCGCCAGACCTGACACATGTAAGACAGGTGAAGGCCGATGACCGGCTGGACCTTATGACCCATAAAATCTATAAAAAATCGACCTATGTTACCCAAATCGCTTGGGTAAATGGCCTTACCTCTTTTAGAACATTGGATGCCGGTTCGGAACTTACGTTCCCGCCACTAGATAAACAAGCTACATGAAAGATAGAGAAATACCCGTAGAGGCAACATACAATGTATCAACCTTTGATATTCTAATCGATAATCAATTAGTAGATCCTGGTTATCAGATTCTCTCTATTTCCATAGTAAAGGAAATAAACCGGATCCCAACGGCCAAAATAATTATGAAAGATGGAGACTCCGCCGATGAATCCTTCAGAATTAGTGAGGAGGAAGAATTCTTACCCGGAAAGTCCATCAACATCAAACTGGGTCGGGATGGAGAAAACAACCAACTGTTCAAAGGAGTAATTGTTAAACATGGAATAAGGGTCAAAGAAAGCGGGGAAACAGAGCTTATTCTTGAATGCCGGGATGAGGCCGTAAAACTGACTCTGGGCAGACACAATAGTTATTTCGAAAGCAGCAAAGACAGTGAAATAATGGAGGAAGTGATTGGAAGATATAACGGATTGACACCTGATGTTGAACCTACAAGCATTACACATTTAGAAATGGTTCAACATCACTGCACAGATTGGGACTTTATCCTCAGCAGGGCCGAAGCCAATGGAAAGCTGGTGATCGTTGATGATGGAAAGATCGGTATAAAGACTCCCCAAACAGATTCAAACCCTGCGCTGGCAGTGCTATTTGGCTCTACGCTTATCGACTTCGAAGCCGAAATGGATGCCAGAAATCAATGGGCTTCCGTAGAAGCGAAATCTTGGGATTACGGCGCACAACAGTTGTTTGAACACACCACGGATGCAGTGCCAATTGGTGAACCGGGTAATGTAAGTGGTGAAGATTTGGCAGGAACCGTCAGTCCGGAAATCTATGAATTGCGGCATACGGGACAGGCTATGGAAGAAGAATTACAAGAATGGACCAAATCAATGATGCAAATAAGCCGCTTGGCCAAAATTCGTGGCCGGGCTAAATTCACGGGCTTTGGAGAATTGAAACCAGGTCAGTTAATAGAGCTTCAGGGTGTTGGCGCAAGATTTACGGGAAACGCATATGTATCTGCAGTTCGGCAAGATGTATACAATGGGTCTTGGTATACTCAGGCTCAATTCGGACTAAGGCCGGATTGCTTTTCACATATACACAAAGACATTACCGATACTCCCGCAGCGGGACTACTTCCTGCTATCAATGGCCTTCAAATTGGGAAAGTAGTACAACTTCAAGGCGATCCCGAAGGCGAGAACCGGATATTGGTAAGATTGCCCATAATCGATAACAATGCACCAGGGGTCTGGGCAAGGGTTTCAACTCTGGATGCCGGTCAAGGAGATACTAACGGAGGAAGAGGCTCTTTTTTTCTTCCTGAAATCGAAGACGAGGTAATTGTAGGCTTTTTGAATGATGATCCCCGTGACGCGGTCGTTCTGGGCATGGTAAACAGTAGTGCTTTTCCAGCCCCGATAGAGGCTACGGACGGTAATCATGAGAAGGGCTTCGTGACCCGCTCAAAAATGCGAATTCATTTTAATGATGATACAAACACTATCACCATAGATACCCCGGCGGGGAATAGTATTGAGTTGGATGAAAGCAATACATCCATTACCATTAAAGATCAGAACAATAACAGCACAACACTGAATGCAAGCGGAATTGAAATGAAAAGTCCGGGCAATATTATGATCGATGCGACGGGCACCTTGGAAATTAAGGCCGGTGCTACCATGACCTTGAGTGCGGCTCAGATGGCTATTTCAGCAAAGGCAAGTATGGAACTAACCGGTTCAACGGCGAAACTTGAAGGCAGTGGAATAACCGAGGTAAAGGGCGGAACCGTAATGATCAACTAAATAGAGGAAAAATGCCACCAGCAGCAAGAATAACAGATATGCATACCTGTCCACTTTTTAACGGGCCGGTTCCCCATGTAGGCGGACCCATAACAGGGCCTTCCGTGATGAATGTCCTGATTGGCGGCCAGCCAGCGGCTGTTGTTGGCGATATGTGTACATGCGTAGGCCCCCCGGATACCATTGTAAGAGGTTCAGGAACAGTTTTAATAAGTGGCAGACCTGCAGCAAGGATAGGTGATATGACAGCTCATGGAGGCGTAATAGTGATGGGGAATCCCACGGTAATTATCGGAGGCTAAAAACGAGAAAAATGAACACAAGCAAAGCATACTTAGGTACCGGATGGTCTTTTCCCCCATCTTTTGATAAAGACAGTAAAACCGTGACCATGGTAAGTGCGGAAAAAGATATAGAACAGAGTCTTGAAATTTTGCTTTCAACCAGTTTGGGGGAGCGGGTTATGCAACCCGAATACGGATGCAACCTAAAGGATTATCAGTTTGAAAGTATGGATAATTCTTTCATTGGATTTATAAAAGATCTGGTAGAGAGAGCTATTCTTTACTTTGAGCCTAGAATTTTGTTGGAGCGTGTAGATATTACCGAACCCGATTCTTTTGAACTGATAAAAGGACTCTTGCGTATTACCGTTAGTTATCGCATTGAGGGTACAAATACCCGGAATAATTACGTCTACGATTTTTATTTAAGAGAAGCCGATCAGGGGATTTAATAAAAGAATAAGATGGGAAAACCAACAAACATATCACATCCCTTGAAGCACCGGCCAGGTACTAGTCAGCGTACGCGAATAATCGAGACGCTGAATCCGGATTCGGCCCCTATTGATGGTAAGACCCTTGCAGATCAACTTTATCTTATCAGCGAGTATGCCCGACAGATAAATTATTATGAATTTCATAGCTCACAAATCGAGGGGGAGTATCAAGAAATAGGAGATTGGTTCCTGTTCTTCAAAAACAGTTTGCCATTTCAGTTAGCGAGGTTTGGCAAAACATCCATTGAAGACCTAGAAGATGAATTTAATTTATTGACGAACGAGATGCTGGCCAATCCCTC
>JBCBDM010000271.1:0-3298 GCA_038529705.1 Bacteroidota bacterium | reverse complement strand
AAAGAAACGGTTCTAGCCTTTGACAAATTCTGTGGTCATTGCGGTAAGAAGATCACCCAACCCAAAGAAGAAAGAGAAAAAGGAAGTTTGCAACTGGTTATTATCTTCTATCTCACCTTCCTGGTGTATTCCATCGTGTCTTTTGTGCTTTTTTCGGAAAGCGATTCTCTTGGAGTCGAGATTGCCCTGGAAGCTGTATTTATCATGCTTACCCTCCTCTTTACGTTTTTTGATGTTAAAAGAATATACGCGCTCTACAATTTTCGGTTGGTGAATTGGAAGAACGTGCTGTTCTCTCTGGTTTTTCCGGTATTTACGGCGTTCGTGGTTTATTATGCCGTAGAATGGCTCAATTTGGGCTTGTTTGAGCAAACGGACAATGTATTTGTTGAATACGCCCCTTATGCCAATACGGTCTTTTGGGTTCTTATTTTTTACACGGTAATTCCGCCTATTTTTGAGGAATTGGCCTTTAGAGGATTTCTGTTCAACCAGTTGAGTGAGATTGCGAGCCCACAGGTGACCATCCTGGCTACGGCTTTCATCTTTGCCTTGGTACATTTTTCACTGGTCTCAATTCTCTGGATCTTTCCCTTCGGGATCATGTTAGGATATCTGCGCTACAAATACAAAACACTTTGGCTGGGAATGATCATCCACTTCATCCATAACTTCTTGGTTATTGCCCTGGACTATTACTACTACCATCAAGATGAATTTCAGTTTTTGGAGTTTTAAAGGAGGACCCCCTAACGGGTTTTGAGCCTATCGGTGCCCAGGTATTCATTGTTTTTGTTGTAATACCAGGCTCTTACAGCAGGCATTTTTATTCCGTTAACCATGGATTCTTCCGAGAGTAGAATGTATTCTCCAGTATCTTTCCCTTCGGCTTTCGGATCTCCTTTAAAGAATTGATAAACCTCCATGGCATAGGTCTTAGGATCGAAGTAGAAGAACCAAACGTCTTTACCTACCGCTTCGTCATAAGTAGCTTTCAATACTAAATACACTTTTCCTTTAAAGGTTTGGAGCGCTACTTTTGGATGGATGTGGGTACCCGGGTCTTTCAGCTTCATGGGAAGTCCGTAGAGATAGGTATAGTAGTTTTTGTACAAATAGGCGCGTTCGCAACTTAGTTTATGTTCTTTGAGAATTTCTTCGGAAGGGTTTGTTTTTCCATTGAACGATATACTGCAATCTCCTTTTGAGACTGTGTAACCAGTTATATTGTCATCTCTTTCAATTTGAACGTCAAAGTACTCCTCGGCCAGATTGATGGTTACTTCGCTCGTTCCAACAGAATTATCGGCACGCTTTAATTCAAGGGATAGGGAGCCGTTAAAATCTGTCCAATTTCCGTTAGGGTCGTGATAGGCAATGGTTTTATCCAAAAGCTCCGTTCCGGACATCGATTGGGAAAAACCATTCGGGGGGGCTAAAAGTAACATAACCCCAATGAGCAAATACTTCATCTCATACAGTTTAGTTCCGCTAAAATAAGGGAAAGATATGGAATGCCTATAAGGGGCGAAAATTACAGGATATCGGGAGTTGTAGTCCTCGAGTATTCAATATAATACTGCTCCAGAAGTTCGGTAGTGCTCTCCACCAGATCCTTGCATTCTAGAAGTAAACTGAAATAAAGCGAAGTGTTCTTAGCACTGGCCTCCGGATCCTTGGTTCGTTGGATCTGTTTTTCAATTTCTTCCGAGAGATAGTTCATAAAGGCATCTTTCTCATCGATGATGGCCGGAAGGTTTTCAAAACTCTGATTCTCGAATTCGGTACATACTTTTCCGAAGAGATCGATCAACTTACCTTCAATCTCATTCAAATCCTTGATCTGATTGTATCGCAGCCCACGGTGATTGTTCTTTACGTGCTTGTAGCTCGTTTTGGTAATAAAGGTAAACGACTGCACGATGTCCTCCAGCTTGTCTTGAATCAATAAATAGAACTTACTGGCCGCCGTGCTATCTCCTTCCAGGTTCTTGATGTAGAAGAATACGTGACTTTTCAGTCCATCCATTTCGTCGGAAAGCTTTTCTCCGTATTCGCGATCCTTCTTCAACTTTTTCAGATCCTGTTTCCCTAAGTGTTCTAGAGTGCTATGCAGAAGCTTGGAGCCCATTTTCATGACCATAGAAACATTATTCGAACTTTCTTCAATAATTCCCTGTATGGATGAACTTTCGGCTTTTTTCAAACGTATTTCCTCTTTGATCTCCTTGGTGTTCTTGCTCCCTTTTACATAACTACGTACAATCAAGAACAGGGCAAGCACTAGCAGACCGGCAAGGGCGATTCCTCCAAATTTGTGTAATAGAAACGCCATGATAGCGGCGGCTGTAAAGGCTGTGAAGGCCGTCATAAACCATCCCGCAATGACGTTGATCACTCCCGCTACGCGATATACCGCACTGTCGCTACCCCAGGCTCTGTCCGCCAGGGAAGATCCCATAGCTACCATAAACGTAACATAGGTGGTGGATAGCGGAAGCTTCATGCCTGTTGCAATAGAGATAAGCACACTCGCAACAACCAGGTTTACGGCAGCCCGAACCATGTCGAAGGCCGGAGGATCCACTTCTTTGACTCGCGATTTACTTGCTTGCGTAAAGCTTTCGGCAATACTTTCTTTAGCTCTTTTAGGAAGAAGGCTTCGGAAATAGTTGTTGAGGGTAATGGCGCCGCGTACCAGGTTTTGAGACAACCAGTTGGGACTAAAACGTTCCTTGGTTTCATCCTGACTGGACAGGTCTACAGATGTTTTTACCACCCTACGTGCTTTCTCACTGAACCACAAAGTGAGGACCATGATGATCCCGGCAAGTAACAGTAAGTATGGATTTGTTTCCACTTTGTTCGCCAGGCTTTCCATGGTAAATTCGTTTGCAGGCACTCCGGAATCTACCCACAACTCATATCCGTTGAGAGCGCCAATGGGAACACCAATGAAATTTACCAGATCATTACCGGCGAAGGCCATGGCCAACGCAAAAGTTCCTATGATAATAATAAGCTTGTAGATATTGTATTTAAATGCTGAGATGACCAGGGCCGAAATCCCTGTCCAGACAAGGGTATTGATCCCTATAAACTGCCACAGGTTGGTTCGCGCCCAGGCATTGAAGCTCTCAGGAAGCACCGCAGCACTTTTTAGGCCTTTGATGATGATAAAATAAGAGATAGCTGTAATGGCCAAACCTCCAAACAAGGAAGCGGCCCAAATGGGTTTTTTCTCAAAATTGAAGGTAAGGAGATAGCGAGAGACAAATTGTACCAGGGCCCCAATAGT
>JBCBDM010000270.1:0-3330 GCA_038529705.1 Bacteroidota bacterium | reverse complement strand
TGCGTTTCTTTGCACTAAATTTTAATACAATACAATGAAAAAAATTACTCTTTTAGTGGCCTGTCTTGTAGGCCTGAATGCAATGGCGCAAATCGCCGGAACGAGCTTTGAAGAGCCTGGTATCTTT
Organism: Bacteroidota bacterium; assembly: GCA_038529705.1. Taxonomy (GTDB): domain Bacteria; phylum Bacteroidota; class Bacteroidia; order Flavobacteriales; family Flavobacteriaceae; genus Aureisphaera. The sequence goes on along the minus strand of JBCBDM010000270.1, from coordinate 3,203 downwards.
GGAGTTCAATATGTAGATACTGGAGATCCTGCAGTAGCGCACGACCTAGTGGATAATGCAGACGAGCCATTTATAAACTGGACTTCTACCGGTGCCGAAATGGGCTTCGATGCCAGATATGAGCCTTACGATACTCCGGATGTAGGTTTAACCGATGGAGACTTCGTAGGGGTAACCGATTTTACACCTGGCAGCGGTATTCCTTACACCGATGGAGACCAGGGATACCAAATTAGTGATGCCGATGGAAACTTTATCCTTGAATTCGACGAGGTGGATCTTACAGGGGTTGCCACTCCAAGTATGAGCATTGATTACTTTCTTTCTGAAACGGGTTATGAAGGTGACGGTACGGTAAACGAATCCGGATCGGATCGTTTGAGAATCTATGTGAAAGACCTTACCAATTCTACCGAGATCGACATCCTCGACACCACAGGTAATGACATCAACGACCTTGGAATTGAAGGTGCGTGGATCACAGGATCTGTGAACCTTGTTGCAGATAGTACTGTACAGTTGGTGATTGAAGTACGTTGTAATGCCGGTTCTGAAGCATTCTTCTTCGACAACCTGGTATTTAGCGGAGACCCATTGAGCGTAGACGATGTAACAGGGGCTCAATTTGCTATGTATCCTAACCCAACTACAGATTTTATCACGATCTCTTCTGCCTTGCAAGGTGAAAAAGCAGTGGCAATTTTCGATGTTCTTGGAAAAGAAGTGATCAATACTATAGTTGCAGACGGCGCTCAATTGAACATCGCCGAATTGACCAGTGGTATATATATTGTACAAATAACAGAAGGAAACGCTGTTGCTACTAAGAAATTAGTCGTGAGATAATTTCCCGCGATCAACGCTTAAAAAGCTTCTATCTCTTGGGTAGAAGCTTTTTTTATTGCCTATTTTTGGGGTGTACTTGGGAAGTAGGGTCATGCTCACAACATCCATTTTCAACATATCATCTCCTCAGGCTTTTGAAACTGCTGCCCTGGACGCCTTCCGCTATCAATATGCGCATGGAACGATTTATAGAAAGTTCTGCCAATTATTGAAGGTCGATCCTAATTCTGTAAAAAGAATTACCGACATCCCTTTCCTTCCTATCGAATTCTTTAAGAGTGAAAGAATTATTTCCTCAGGTAGAAATTCGGAAATCACCTTTACCAGTAGCGGAACCACGTCCAGTATTACCAGTAAACACCATGTAGCTTCTCTGGACCTGTACCGGCAAAGCTTCCGTAGAGGATTTCATCTATATTACGGACCCCCGGAAGATTGGACTATACTCGCCTTGCTTCCTTCTTACCTTGAACGTGAAGGTTCCTCCCTCATTTATATGGTCGACACCCTCATTAAAGATTCGGGCAATACCGCTAGTGGATTCTACTTAAACAACCTCCAGGATCTTATAAAAACCCTGGAACATCTGGACAAAAAGGGAAAGCCTGTGCTACTTCTAGGGGTTTCCTACGCATTACTCGATCTGGTAGAAGCGCGTACATTCAACCTCAAGAATACAACCATTATGGAAACAGGAGGCATGAAGGGACGGAGAAAAGAGATGATACGAACAGAACTCCATACCGTTCTCAAAAAAGGTTTTGGCGTTTCTGAAATCCATAGTGAATACGGAATGACCGAACTTTTGTCCCAGGCCTACTCAAAAGGAAACGGCATCTTCGCGTGCCCTTCATGGATGCAAGTACTTACCCGGGATACCGAAGACCCCTTTACCTATGTGGAAGGAAAAACAGGAGGTATCAATGTGATCGATCTGGCTAATTGGTACTCGTGCTCCTTCATTGCAACCCAGGACCTGGGGAAAAAGCATACTGACGGAAATTTCGAAATTTTAGGTAGATTTGATACCAGCGATATTCGAGGATGTAATCTCATGGTCTTATAATGAACACTTCCAAAAAAAATAACGACGGTTGTCTGTGGATTTTTATCTTCGGACTGCTGAGTTTGTTTGGTCTTATCTTTATCTCCTCCATTACAGGCTTAAATACCTACCTCTCGGCGGCACTTGCCATGTTAATTGCCGCCGGACTTACCTCCAAATGGCTAGGAAGGCCTTCCATAAAAAGCCTGATTATTAATATTGGGCTCATCTTTATTATCATTTTGGGATTACGAATGTTCTCCCAATTCTTGTTGAGTACGGTTACATTGGCTACGGAAGAAGTGACTTTTAACAAGGAAGAAGGAGTGACCCTGTCCACCATCGTGGAAAACAACGACACCGTTCCTGTATTTTCTAGCCATAGAACCTGGAAAGACAATTATGGAAATCCATACGAAGGAGACCTCACCGTACGTAGAAAAGATTATAGATCGCTTCGAAAATATATCGACAAATGGGAGTATAACCCCTCTTCCGAATATTTCTGGGGAAGCCTGTACGATCATATTGAGCAGACCGACACACCCAAACTCGATCTGGTCATGGAAACATTTCAGGCCATACATGATGAAAAAAGGTTGAACCAGATGGAATTTGCAGAAATGGTGGTAAGCTGTATTCAGGACATACCCTATTCCTTCGTTTTTCAAGAGGAATGCCTGGATGCATCCCATTACGAACCCTCCATTAGAAGTATTTTGGAAGAGTGTCCCGAGTGCTGTTTGGGAAATGTTACCTATGGCATTCAGAATCCGGTTTCTTTCCTCCAGAATTTAAAAGGAGATTGCGACACACGGACCGTTCTAATCTATTCCATCTTAAAGTATTTCAATTACGACGTGGCCATTTTGAACAGCGAATTTTATCGGCATTCCATTATTGGGATCAACCTGCCTGCTGCAGGAATCTTTAAACGCCATTACGGAAAAAAATATGTGGTCTGGGAGACCACGGCAAAATATTATGAGGCTGGGAAACTCCCGGGCAATTTTAACGATATCACCCATTGGAATGTGATACTCACCAGTAAATAAGCATCTTATGAATCAACAACTATTCACCCTTGCACTCTTTGAGATCATTCTCTCCATAGTCGTCTCTGTGGTTATCATCTATCTTTCTTACAGTATCCTCCATAAGATTTTCTTCAAGCATTTGGACCTGAAAGGAGGTAATACAGCCTTTACAGTTTTTACAGCGGGAATTGTGTTATCCATTGGACTTATTTTGAGCGAGATCATACCCTCCATCACTAATGTGGTGCGACTTTCCCTCACGCAAAACGAGACCA
>JBCBDM010000269.1:0-3391 GCA_038529705.1 Bacteroidota bacterium | reverse complement strand
GCTCGACTCCTACAAATCTTGAGTTTCTCAGATCTAAAGGTTATCCATTTGGAAAGAAACCTGATGTCTGTTGCCAATAGTTGGAAGAAGAAGGTATTGTTGCCCGAATATCGCAATAAGGAAGTGTTTATGCCGGTTAAATCCAATAGCCTTATCGTGAAAAGCTGGTTAAAAATTAGATGGAAAGGAAGAAAATTACAGAATCATTCGCCCTATCTGTTCATAACTTATGAGCAATTGATTGCGCATCCCATAAAGGTGTTAAGCCTGCTGCAAGAATTCCTTGACGTATCTTTCGATATGCAGGATTTGCGGGTACATCCATCCCATGCTATTGGAGGAAATCCTATGCGAAGCCACCTGGATTCGAGGATAGAAATCAGGGGAGACAACGAAGATAAAAATCATCTGAGCTCATTGGAAAGGTTTACTTTCCCTATAATAGATCGACTTTCTAAAATCTTTTTTCGGTGATTTCGGTAGTTATTCCATTATTCAACAAGGAAGAGTATATTGCAAAGACCCTGCAATCGGTGCTGAACCAGACCTATACAACCTTCGAGCTGTTAGTTATCAATGACGGAAGTACGGACAATTCTTTAGGCATTGTCAATGGAATTGAAGATTCTAGGCTTCGGGTGGTTACGTTGCCTCATGGAGGAGTTTCGGTGGCCCGAAATAAAGGGATTGAATTGGCCCAATATCCTTGGATCGCTTTTTTGGATGCGGATGATTACTGGTCACCTGTTTTTTTAGAAGAGATGATCAAGGCAACGCAGGCATATCCTGAGGAGGGAGTCTTTGCATCTGGCAGAAGCAGAGTTTTTATGGACAACACTGAACGATATGAGCATGAGCTGTTACCGGCAGAAGGGAAAACGGGACGCCTCGACTATTTTCAGGTGATTAGCCGGTATTTACCTCCCATAAACTCGTCGTCTAGTCTTATTAAGAAGGAGCTATTTTCCACTGAGGCTAAGTTTCGTCCCGGGCAAAGGAAACATGAAGATCATGATCTTTGGATTCGGCTCTGTAAGAACCGGGAGGTAATTTTCGTAAACAGCCCCCTTTCTTATTATTGTAAAACACACTCCCATGCTACCTCCCAGGACTATTATGATGCTTCAGATTTTTGTACGTACCTCAAAACATTAAGTGAAGTAAGCACCGTAATCTCGGGAAAGAAAAAGAAATGGTTTCAAAGATATCTCAATAAATTTATACTTATTACTTATCTTCAAAACTATAAAGGCTATTCAAAGCAAGAAGAACAAATGGTCTTCGAACGAGCCAGGAATATGATGGACGGCCCAAATGGGTTCTTGTTAAAAATATTGAAATTCCTGCCGTTTAAATTATATGGATTATTGAAATTTTTCAAAGGGTAGTATGGAAGATGGGAAGGTAAATCTATTTGTAGTCGGGGCCATGAGAGCTGGTACGACTTCCTTTATGCAATTACTTTCGCGGCATCCGAATATTTATGTTTCACCTATAAAGGAACCTCATTATTTCGTCGATAGTTTGCCTAATTCTATCTTTGAACCTCTTCAGGAAGGATTTGTAGATAGGTACTTCAAAAAACAATTTCCCAAACCCATACACCGGGCTCGTATAACGAATGCGGAAGAGTATCAAAAACTATTTTCATTGGCACAGCATCATGCGTATCGTGCAGAAGGGAGTATATCTTACTTACATGCGCCGGAGGCTGCAAAGAAGATTCATGAGTACAATCCCAACGCCAAGATTGTTATTATTAGCCGAAATCCATTACAAAGGGCTGTTTCACACTATAAAATGGATTTGGGGTTATTACGGGAAAAGAAACCTATGGAATCTGTAATAATTCGGGAAATGACAGCCTATAAAGAGGGCACCTTGAAATGGAGTTCATTATTGGGGATGAGTTTTTATAATGACCCTATACTTAGGTTCAACCATTATTTTGGGAAAAAGGTATTACACCTAACCTCGGAAGAGCTCTTTCAGGAGACGGAGAAGACCCTATTGAAAGTGTCTGTTTTCTTGGGTATTGAAGATTTTTCCGATGTTCAATTTGAGTCGGTTAATGCGACGAGGAAACTCCGATTTCAGAAAATGTTCTTTTGGCTTAAAAAAATAGGCTTGATACGATTCTTGTCATGGGTAGTACCTACAACAGTGAAACATAAGATATTCCACTCAGTGTCAACTCCTTCTAATTCAGAGATCCACCTTTCAGAAAAAACCCTTGAGGAACTTAATGACATTTTTACCATAGAATCTTCATGTCATCCAGCGGGTTTAGATCGGTCTGACGGCCTAAGAACATTGGAGTCCTAATCTCCTATATGAATTTTTCATTACTTTTTGTTTAGGCCTTTCAAGTCCACATAAAAACCATAACTTTGCAGCTTTAAATTCACTCACTATCCATAGAATCACATCTAAGTAGATGGAAGAAAAGAAAGACTATTTCGCTCATGAAACTGCGGTGATCGACGAGGGCTGCATGATTGGAGAAGGCACCAAGATCTGGCATTTCTCTCATGTGATGAAAGATTGCCAGTTAGGTAAGAACTGTAATCTGGGTCAGAATGTGGTTGTCTCCCCTCAGGTCACTTTGGGAAATAATGTGAAAGTTCAGAATAATGTTTCTATTTACACAGGTGTTGTCTGTGAGGATGATGTGTTCCTGGGGCCGTCAATGGTCTTTACCAATGTAATTAACCCCAGAAGTGCGGTGGTTAGAAGAGATCAATACCTAAAAACTACAGTGAGAAAGGGAGCCTCTATCGGTGCTAATGCCACGATTGTATGTGGTAATGATATAGGAGCGTATTCATTTATTGGAGCTGGGGCGGTGGTAGTGAAAGAAGTTCCAGCCTATGCGCTGGTTGTTGGTAATCCCTCAAAACAAATAGGATGGGTAAGTGAATATGGACATCGCCTTAATTTTGATGAAAACCATATCGCAATTTGCCCGGAAACAAAACAAAAATACCTTCTGGACCAGGGAGGTGTATCAAGAATTGAATAATATCATGAAGAATTTTGCATTAATAGGCGCTGCTGGATACATTGCCCCAAGGCATATGAAAGCTATGAAAGAGTTAAACGGTAACCTTGTAGCGGCCTATGATCCTAATGATAGTGTGGGAGTTATTGACAGTTATTTTCCCAAGGCAGACTTTTTTGTTGAGTTTGAGCGATTTGACAGGCATATATCAAAATTTCAATTTGAAAACAAAATGAGTCTGGATTATGTAAGCATTTGCACGCCCAATTACTTGCATGATTCGCATATAAGATTTGGTTTGAGACAGGGTGCCGATGCCATTTGCGAGAAGCCATTAGTAATGAATCCATGGAACCTGGATGCCCTTAAGGAAGTTGAAAAAAGTACAAA
>JBCBDM010000268.1:0-3401 GCA_038529705.1 Bacteroidota bacterium | reverse complement strand
ATTCCCAAGTCTTCCCATATCATCATCCAGTATCCAGGGCTTCTTCTCCGAATCCGGGACTCCCAGAACCTCGGCCTCCGATTCTTTATACAGGGGAGGAACAAGACCTGAGTACAAGGGCAAAAAGTGACAGGTGGCACAATTGGCCTTTCCGGTGAATAGGTTAAATCCTTTTTCTACCTCTTTCGGAAGTTCGTCAATTGCTCCCTGGAAGTATTGATCTACCGCACTGTCGAAGCTGGAAAGTTTCATAATATAGGCAGCCAACGCATAATCCACGTTATTCGATTTAATGGCTTCTTTCTCACCGGGAAACGCTTCAGAAAATAGGGTGGTGTAGGTTTTACTATCCTTTAATTCCTCAAGTATGTCCGGATAAGTGGAATTGAATTCATCTTCGCTTAACACTACATGCTCAAACTGGTCTTCGAGTCGCTTGGTTCTCAAATCATGGAAAAAACCGGAGGCATAACCCGAGTAATTCAAGGTCATGGCATTTCTTTCCAGAGGTATTCCTTTATTTGATGTGCTGGTAGGAAGGCCATCGGTAAATGCCTTATCCGGAGTATGACAACTGGCGCAAGCCATTTTGTTGTCATTAGAAAGTACCGGATCATAGAACAATAGTTTCCCGAGCTTTGCCACTTTCTCATAGTTGGAATCACGGGTCATGCTTACATAGTAGAATTTATTGAGAAATTCCTTATCGAAAATGTTATCGGCTTCATAATTTACCGCCAGAGGGTAACGGGAGACTTCTTCTATGGTTTCATAATCCAAAGCCAAATGAATGTCCCTAATATTCTTATAGATAGGATTCAACACTTCCTTGATCAAAAACATACGATTAAGACGCTCAAAATTAGCGCTTCTCAGTTCGCTCAAACCTCTATTGGATAGTCTACGGTACTGTTTCCATAATTTCTTTGCCTGTACTTGCTCCAATTCACTTTCATAATATTGGAGATATTCTTTTTGAGATTCTAAAACCACCGCTGCATCGGTAACTCCACTTAAGGTACCGGGAGTATCAAAACCGGTAATCCCCAGAGTGATTAATCGTATGACAGCCTGCCGGGAAGCTTCAAAGAATTGTCGGTCTGTCACGCTTCGCACTCCAAGGAACATCTGAATTTTCTTTGTATCATTCTTAAGTTTCAATGCCTGGTCCAATAACTGCTGTTGTATTTTGGCTTGGGTAAGGTCTTCACCTCCTATAAGTTCATCAATAACCTGGATGCCTTTAGGATCCAAAATAGTTAGGTCCGCTACCTTCTTTTCAAGTTTTGGTAAGGGTGCTCCGTTGAGTACTTTGTCATAAGCTTCCTTGTCCAAATATTCCAGGAAGAATTCTACTCGCTTGAACGAGGTTCTAAGAGATTGGTAATGTTTTTGAATGGCAACAATGCTTGTCTTATTTTCCTGAAGTGACTTTGTAGCCCTATAAAACTGAATTGTCGATTCCTGAAAGGAGCTAAGGTCTCTTTGAAATTTTGCATTGATGTTCCCTATAGCTTTATCAACATAGGAAGATTTGGATGTCTTTCTGGGTTTGCTAATAGAGATGAGAAGAATGGAAATAAATAAACTTCCGAAGAGTAAAATAGAATCTGATTTCATAACGCCTTACTTCAAGATAACAGAACCGGACATCCTAAAACATCCGGCCCTGTCTTATGAAAAAAATTACTTAACTAAAAGTTTTCTTGAATCTCCTTCTTTGTTCTTAAGGAGGTACGTTCCTGTGGGCAATCCTGAAATATCGATGGATTTTACCTCACGATATACTTTCACTCGTTTCCCTGTAATATCGTACAAAGCAATGTCTGTTACCTTGTTGAAATACACAATACGCTCTGTTGGGTTGGGATACAATAAGAAGGCATCGTCTGAAGCTCCTTCAAAATCGGGTGCTGCCAAGGTATCGATGGCTCCGGAATCGTCGAAACCTGTGATGGCAAAGGTTAGTGAGTTGTTGTATGGAAATGGATTCGAACCATCCGGATGCTGAGAATTCACCAATACCGATTTTCCATCGGCAGTAGCACATGCTCCTGTAATCTCGGCACCTCTCGGTGTTTGTGTAAGACGAATAAGGTCATCGATGGTAGGATTTTCAACGTCCATATCCAATATGTACATCTCGCACATTCTATCATCGGGATACTCGAGAGGTGTACGCCCGAAAGAAGTACCATTCAAATCTTCGTTGATCAACATATAGGTTTTGTCTTCACCAGCTACATTTACATATAACATGTTCAATCCGTCAGGATTTGAAAGGTGCTTGGCAGGGTAATCTGCCAATGGCGGACTTACTTCAAAGTAAGGCCCTGCTTCCACAAAAATAGTAACATCTCCGGTCGCCGGATCGAATTCGAGGATTCTTCCGTAGTAATCCCAATAATCCGGATCGTCTGGCCCAGACACTCCCTGATCAATGGCTCTTTGAATATGGTGAGGAGCAAAAACAGCTCCTAAGGCTAGTTCATCTTCCCAACGACTTGCAGGATTATCGCGCCCGGTTTCTGTCATATAGACTTTGCCCGTGTTCTTATCAATGGTTACCCACTCCAAACGATTGAACATGGTGGCAGCAGCGGACACCGCTTCGTTTTTAAAGTCTAGCATTTTCGAGAAATCTCCATTATCGATCTCTACCCAAGGTTCTCCTGCGGCGTCATGTTTGTATACATAAGTAGTACCTACGGTAAAGTCTCCTTCTTCGTCGGCCACGAACTTCGTAAGGAAGCCCGGTGTAGCATCTGCTCCAAGATATACCGTTTTATTATCTGCGGCAATCGTTCCCCCCTCGAAAGGCTGACGTCCCCAGTTATATTGCTTTCTAACCGCTTTGGCAGCTCGTGGATCGATCTCCACCATCCAGTTAAAGTTTTGGTACTTGGGGATGGTCTGGAAGTTGGCGCTTTCAAACTCGGTATACTTAATCGTATAAGCCGTAGTATCGCGCACCCCATTGCCTCCGTCATAAATACTTGCATTGTCACTTCGGAACCATTCCTCTGCCGTCCAAATACGACCATCTACAATGGAGTTGATTCCACCGCAGTTCATACCGGTTTCACCCACATTGCTAAAATCTACGTTGAAGAAATCTCCGGCTCTCCCGTCTGTTAGTTCTTGAGGAATTACATATAGTTCGTCATTGGAGGGTTGTCTTCCCATAAGAAAAGCGGTCATTCCACCTCCGTCACCGATCTTATCGTTGGCAACAATACGTTCGTGATTGATAGACACCCAACCTATGGCATTTGGATCGTCTACACAGTCATCTGCGGTTACCGGGGTAAATCCGATAAAATCATGCCATTGCTTGGCTGGAACTTCTTCATTCACTCCGGTCTGAACCATATCCTCTCCTCCAATGAAAAGGATTTGGT
>JBCBDM010000267.1:0-3414 GCA_038529705.1 Bacteroidota bacterium | reverse complement strand
GTAGTTAGGATTATAGCTTAAAAAAGCCCCCATAAAGTGAGGACTCTTTCTATTTCTTATTTCCAAAAAGCTGAAATAACGAAACGGCGACCAGCGTAATCACCAGTGGCCACAACACGAAGGTATCAACCCTTACTGTGCTCTCTCCACCATCGGGCTGTGCCGCTATCCATTGTTTCATATAGTATTCCCATACAACGGCAAATACAATAACGAAAATAGTAATGGAATACAGCAATCCTTTTTTGGTCTTGTTCATACCCTTAAAGATACACTAATTCCCGTGATCCTTCTTAATTTCTTCATCTCGGTATTTACAGCAGTCATGAACACTGTTATAGGCTTCTTCGGTGGCCTTTACAGTTTCTGTATCATGCCCAACCGCAGCAATATTCGCCTGGATTGAATCCAAACTCGTTTTCCTTTCATCAAAGATCAACCTCAAAACATGGGTTTTCACATCCCAATCTGCGTGTTTCACTCCTTTTGTTTTGAAACTAGCCTTCTCTATTCGGGATTTACACATTAGACAAACACCATCCACCTCGATGGCCGCTTTGGCATTCTTGTTTTGAGCTTGAAGGGTAACTCCTGCTAGCAGAAGTACAATAATTACTAGTCTTTTCATAATTAATTAATTCTATATCTCAATCCTGTATAAAATGATGTACCAAAAATTGGGCCGTACACAAAAGTGCTATCGAAATTAAACCCAAAAGGGTCATCTGCACTTAGAATAGGATTGTCTTGTTGAACATTGGTAATATTCTCTCCTCCCAGATACAATTCAAAGGTAGGAGAAAAAACTTTGGTGATTTGAAAATTTAGCGTACCTACCGTGGGTGTACGCTCGGGTAATTGAAATTCTTCCGGACTTAGGTCTGTAAATGGGTAGCGCTGCGAATCCAGCCAATTGTAGGTAACATCCAACTTCCATTGGCTTCCCTTTTCCGTCAATTCAGACTCCCAGCCGGCATTGGCAAAAACCCTGTTGGTGGGAATTAGTGCCTTCTCGATAGTCCCTCGATCAACGGCCCCTCGATTGAAGGTAGTCTTCACGTCGAAGTGCTTAAAAGCTAGTCTCAGGTCTAAGTTCTTCAATACCTCGGCGTTCAATTCGGCCTGGAAGTTATTGGCATAACTTTCTCCATCCAAATTGTAAAAGGTAACATCTCTAAAATTACCCCAGTCCACCACTACTTGATTTTCAAACTGGGTTCGATAAAAATCCAGGGTAATATCCGCTTTTCTTCCAAATAAATTAAACCCTTGTAGATACGACACTCCAAAGTTCCAGGCTTTCTCAGGATCCAAACCGTATATATCACCGTCATTATCCAATATCCTAATGATTCGATTACTGGAAAATAACTGCTGATTTTCAGTAAAGATATTGGCACTTCTTCTTCCGCTTCCCACCGAAAATCGAAAAGCAGATCTTTCCCACGGTGTATAACGAACATGTAATCTGGGAGTCACGAAGAATCCAAACAAATTGTGATTATCTGCTCTTATCCCAGCCGTTAGATTAATGTTGTCCAGATCGTCGTAAGCATATTCAAAAAAGGCCCCAACAGAATTCTCCACCCGGCCAAATTCCGTGATCTGAACCAATTCGTCATATTTATCGTAGGTTACACTCATCCCGGTTTTGATTTTATGCCTGGAATCCCCAATGATCGAATTGTAAAGAGCGTTACCGTAGAAACTCTGATGTTTGATATTATACTCTTTTAATCCAAAATACGACTCTTGTTCGTGATGACTGAAGGCCGTTTGCACTCCTACACTTTGCCATGGGATCTCTGGATTCACCCAGCCCAATTTTGCTGCCACCTCAACCCGTTCGGTATTGATCTCGCTTCCCCAGATCGAATTACTGAATTTATCTCTATCCGGATCGAAGCCTAATTGCCCTGTTTGTTTCTCATCATTCATATAGCGTAGATTGATAAAACTCACAAAGCCTTTTTCGGCATCGGTATACTGCCAGCGATTCATGACATTAACTTGCTGGGCTAAAGGAAGGTCAAGAAAGCCATCATCGTTATTATCGAATTCCTGAGCTCTTACATTTCCATGAAGATATAGTCCAGTATGCCACTTATCACTTAGCTGGGTATTAAAATGTGTATTGAGTTCAAATCGGCTGTCAACAGCTCCGTAGGCATTCAAAAAGAATTTGTCGTCTTTGGAAGGCTTCTGAAGTTCGGTATTAATCTGCCCGGCAATACTCTCAAAACCGTTCACAACACTTCCCGCTCCTTTGGTGATCTGAATACTTTCCACCCAGGTCCCTGGAATAAAGCTTAAACCATAGGCCTGGGCAGCTCCCCGAATAGCCGGAATATTTTCCGTAGTAATTAAAATATTCGGGCTCCTCAATCCTAACATCCTAATCTGGCGTGTTCCTGTGATCGCATCCGGGAAATTCACATCAATGGACGGATTGGTCTCAAAGCTCTCGGAAAGATTACAACAGGCAGCCTTCAAAAGTTCATCACTACTCACCAATATGGTATTTTGAGCCTCGATAAAAGAGCGAGAGGTCGCTTTCTTTCGGGCGGATACGGTCACCTCGTTCAAACTATTAGTGGATCGCAAGGCATGTTCAATTCGCTGATTTGTGTTTACGGTAATGGTATCTGTCCTGTAACCCACGTAACTAATCACCAATTGATTCAACTCAGGTTGATAGGGAATGCTAAAATTTCCATCTATATCTGTCGCCGCACCTACAGTAGTATCCAGCCAAAAAACATTGGCACCGAGCAGGCCTTTAGGTTCTGTTTCCAGATCGGCATCGGTGATCCTTCCCGTCAAGGTCTCCTGTCCCAATGCAAGGGCAGGAAGTAATGCTAAACATATAAGTATCCGTTTCATATTACATCCCTTTTAGCAGCATGACAACGGCCATGGCGATCATCACTGTATTTTCGATAAAAGTAGCCTCTGTCATGGGTAACTTGAGCGCAGTTCCCAAACAAGCACACCGGATGGACTTTTTATCCATGAGGGTCTTGGTCACTCCAATGGTGGTAACTCCCAGGATAACCACCGTGGCAATCAAGGCAATAGTGATCTCAAAGCGTAGTAAGAACATCAATCCCAGGGCAACTTCCAGAAAGGGATAGATCCAGGCATAAAACGGCAGTACTTTCGCCAAAGGATCATACATTCTGAAAGAATTCGGAAATCCTTTCAAATCCAGAAGTTTAAAAAAACTGAAAACAACGTAGAACAGTCCCATGAAATCCAGCATAGCGGCTTCGAAATTCCAGTTTTTGTAATTCAGTAAGACTGAAGTTACAATGAGGTAAGCGAAAATTAGAAACAGCGGTTGAAGTTGTTTTCAGTTTTTTTAAACTTCTGGATTTGAAAGGATTTCCGAATTCTTTCAGAATGTATGATCCT
>JBCBDM010000266.1:0-3425 GCA_038529705.1 Bacteroidota bacterium | reverse complement strand
CCCGTCTAAAACAAGATCACGGCCGTACGCGCTGTCTATCAATATATCAATGAACTCTTGAATTCCTACTATAACTCCCGAAGTTCCCCCCGAAAGCGGGTGCAAATATATAACCGTTTTTTCGCTTACACAATACCTAAATCAAAAAAAATACAAAGAACATTGAAAAAAAATACAATTAACTGATTATCAGTATTTAATAATCAAAAAATAATTTGTAAACATGCAGATCCAACACGAATAATTGGGACACGAACACTTCCCTTGGCTCCCCCAAAAAGCAGATGGGCAAAACCACAAACCTAAAAGTAGTATACTAAGATGCTCATAATCACTAAGAAAAGAAGTTCCAGACCAGACCAAATCGAATAACAAAGTCTCGATACGGGTAATCAGGAGCGGAATAGAAATTGAAGCCGGTAAAAGAAGAATTAAAATGCTCGGCCTTAAGAAATACTCTCGTTTGCCTGATCCTTGCGTTTATAAACAAGTCCAGGAGGGGAAACCCGCCAAACTCTTCCCTGTTCTGAACATAGAATTCTCCCAGTAAAGGATTATACGCATCCGTATTATAGGATGTAAAGTATTTAAACGTTATACCAGTCTGTATGTACATGGCTTTTTTAAAGACATCATCGGAAAAGTATAATGTATTCCTTGTAACCAACTGTGGAACGTTGAGCACCTCATTACTTTGCGAAACATTTTGATACAACAATGTGTTGTCAAGGGCAAATTTCCCTGACCTGAATTCCCTACTGTACTTAATTCTTAAATGATTAACACTATTGTTCTCCTGAAAAGGCCTAACAAGGGTATTTTCCTCACCGGCAGCTATCTGTTCTTGGGTGGCTGCAGAGGCAAAATAGGTGTAATTATCCGTGGTAGTGTACTTTGCTGAAATATTTCCCCACACTTCGGATTCCAAACTAAATTGGAGACTGTTTACGGTTTGTTCCTCAAAAACAGCCGTATTCTGCCAATTATAGTTCACATAATCGCTTTGATACAGAAGAAAGTTAAAATCGGGCATTCTAGAAGAAGAGTGTAAAGCGGCTCTTACTGTATTCTTTTCATTGATTCGATATCCTACGGATGCATCTATAAGACTATTGGTTAAATCACCTGACACCGTGTAACGAATACTCCCTGCTATATTAAAACCCTTTATTTGTTTTGAATAATCACCGCCTAGGGAAATTTCTTCTCCCTTGATCTGATTTCCTATGGTTTGCCCTTGATCATTAATAACGATACTGTTAAAAAAATAATTGTAGTTGTAGAGGCTTACAACCCCTTTAAGAACTCCTAGGGTGTTATTTGAAAATTCGGCACTCAGCTCATTATAACCTACTTTTAACCTTGCCCTATCCGATATCTCATTTACAAATGCCGTACCAAAAAACGCATTTTGAATTGTCTGCTGAAACTCATAAAACTTGGTTTCATAAAACGCCTGATGCCCTATGGACAATGAAGTGGACTTAACGCTACTTGAATCTTTTCTTCTATTGAGTAATTTATATCCATGTTCCAGAAAATAGCGTTTACCCAAAATTCTATTTTCTGCATCCGTTAGATTTACATCTATCCTTGAACGATCCGTAAAATCACTGAAATCTTCGGTGTCAGATTCCTCAAACTGCTGCCTGTTACTGATACCACCATTTTCCTCGTTCTCTATATCCTGTGCTGCTATATGGGCCCTTAAGGTATATCTTCCATTTAAGGTTTGATAGTTGGCGGTTGTTCTAAAGTTGCCGGATTCGGCCTGATTGAACTGATACTTACCATCTGATCTAAACCCCTTGAACGCTATTGAAAAATTTAATCTCGGGGAAGTATTAAAAGTCAAGAGGGCATCTAACAGTTGACCACGTTCAAAGGTGGTCTTGAACATAAGTTCCGTCAGAGGTGTAGCTACATTGAAATATCGTATGTCCTCGACTTCCATATAATTGAAATGCTTTCCTTTGGCCCCCAATTGTGGATAAAGGGTCTTACGTTCCAAGTTCACACCCAACCGATTGTATGGCTGACCAACGTTGGGAAAAGGAAGTAGCTCAAAATCATCTTTTCTTAGATAATTGTATTTGTACTCTTTTCGTATGGTCAAAGTGGTATCCAAGTAGGTAGTGTCCCTTGCATGGGAAATAATTTTGTAATCCTGAATGGTAATCTTAAAAGAATCCTTCGGTATTTCCTGTCTGGGACCACCAAATGTTTTTTTATTGGGTAATAAGGAGTCGGTTTTTTTTACGACCTGAATAGAATCTTCTTGGGCAAAGAGTACGGGGGCAAAAAAAATAAATAGTACAGAAAATAGGTATCTCATTCTCGAAACTTGCTCAGGGCAAAGTTAATTTTTTTGTTCGTAACGAAATGTGAAAGTTTTCGGAACGTATTCTTGGTGTAGGGAAAAGGGGGTTACTCATATTTTTAACATCTTTAAAGGCTTCATAAGCCCTTAAAAATCAAAGTGGTTCATCTAAAAAAATTGATTATTCACATATTTTTCAGCATATTTACCAAAAAATCCCCGATGGCCAAAAAATTACCCCCCCTATTCCTATTTATCCTTTTCTCCTATTTTTTACAAGCCCAATATATTGAAAATACGCCTTGGATGGAGGAACTCCACAAGAAAAAAGGAACGACCTCAAAATCCCAAAAAGAAGTTTTTTCCCTTGATGAGATGAGAGCTGCCTTTGACGCCTATTGGGAAGGCAAGGATTACAAGGCTAGAGGAAGCGGTTTTAAGCAATTTAAGAGATGGGAAAATTATTGGAGTTATTTAGTGGATTCCCAAGGATATCTACCCGGTTCCCAACAGCTTTGGGAAGCCCATCAAAATAAGATAAACAATGCGGCGGTTGCCAATCCAGTTAGTGATTGGACCTCCATTGGGCCAACGACCGCAGGGGCCATCGCGATAGGTCTTCCTGGAATAGGCAGGATAAATGCCATTGCAGTAGATCCGAACAATGAGGACATTTGGTATGCCGGCGCACCAGCTGGTGGTATTTGGAAGTCTACGGATGCGGGCGATTCATGGGTCAACCTATTCGATAACTTTCCGCAGATAGGGGTTTCCGGTATTGCCATAGACCCCAACAATTCCGACATTATATATATTGCCACGGGGGATGATGATGCAGCGGACTCGTTTAGCATTGGCGTATACAAATCGCTGGATGGTGGCTCTACATGGAATGAAACTGGCTTAAATCCTGGAAATACCAACATCAATTTTCTAATGAATGAAATCGTTGTCGATCCATCGAACTCTAACATCATTTGGGTAGCAACAAGTTCAGGTCTTCAAAAATCTATCGATGGAGGAGATACTTTTCAAGTTATGCAGACGGGAAATATTGTTGATTTTAGGCTTAAGCCCGGGGATCCCAACACCGTATATGCCGTAT
>JBCBDM010000265.1:0-3451 GCA_038529705.1 Bacteroidota bacterium | reverse complement strand
AAGGTAAGAACAAGCAACTACGATCTTGTAGGTCAGGCAACCGTGGACATGACTTCCTTAGATGCTTCGATCTACTTCGTAACCGTAACTACCGAAAGAGGTACCGTTACCAAACGCATACTAAAAGAATAATTTGTTGGCTTATTAACTATCTGACAGCAATCTCTTCCTTGAAAGGAGGAGAATCTAGAAGCCCTCAACACATCGTTGGGGGCTTCGCATTTATGCCCTGACCAAGGGGAAATGAATGTTCCCACTTAAATTTTGTATTTTAGGCTATGTCATTTCAGAAAGTATTCTGAATATTGCACACCTTAACCCCAAAAAATATTCTGATGAAAAGATATCTACTCGTCTTACTTTCAATCACCAGTATTTCATTATTTGCTCAGACAGCTCCCTGTAGTGGAGGCAGTGCAGCAGGATTCCCATGTGATGGGCTCGATCTTCAATCCACCATTTCACTGGCAACGATGGGAGCCAGCGGTGGCCTTGCCAATGATTCATGGGGTTGGACAGACCCGCTCGATGGAAAAGAATATGCTTTGGTAGGCCTTAGTAACGGAACTGCTTTTATCGATATATCCGTTCCTACCGCCCCTGTTTATTTGGGAAAACTTCCTACCCATACTTCTAGCGGCAGTTGGCGAGATGTAAAGACCTATGCTAACCATGCCTTTATTGTTAGTGAGGCAAGTGGGCATGGTATGCAAGTTTTTGACCTTACCAGACTTCGAAGTGTTAGCAGCCCCCCAGTTACCTTTACGGAAGATGCTCATTATAATGGTTTTGGCAATGCCCACAATATTGTAATTAACGAAGACTCTGGCTACGCCTATGCTGTAGGAACTTCCACCTTTAGTGGAGGCCCACATTTTATTGATATATCCAACCCAACAAATCCCACTGCCGCCGGAGGTTATGCCATAGATGCCTATAGCCATGATGCCCAGGTGGTAACCTATAACGGACCAGACACCGATCATACGGGTAAAGAGATATTAATTGGAAGCAATGAAAATGAGATTGTAATTGTAGATATTACGAATAAATTAGCCCCGACGCAGATCTCCTCCATAAGTTATACCCCATTTGGGTATACACATCAAGGTTGGTTTACCGAAGATCAGAGATTCTTTCTTTTGGGAGACGAACTCGACGAACGAAATGTAGGCTTCAACACCCGAACCTGGGTTTTTGATTTCAGTGATTTGGACAATCCAACCCAACATTATACGTACAGCGGTCCGACTGCCGCTATTGACCATAACGGTTATGTAAGAGGAAATCGTTTTTATCTAGCCAACTATCGAGCCGGTGTCCGTGTACTAAAGGTCGACGGATTATATGATGTCACTCCAAGTATGACGGAGGTAGGTTATTTTGACACCTTCACCTCGAGTAACAGTGCTAACTTTAATGGAGCCTGGAATATCTATCCTTATTTTGAAAGTGGAAACTTGCTGATAAGTGATATCGAAAGAGGTTTTATGTTGGTAAAAGATCCAAATTACGATAATACCCCTCCCACAGTAGTTTGTCAAAATATAACAGCCACTCTGGATGCGGCTACCGGAAGTGTTTCTATTTCGGCATTGGATGTGGATGGAGGCTCTACCGATGACTTTGGAATTACCTCAAGAAGTATTGACCTATCTACCTTTACCTGCCTTAACCTGGGTCCAAACAATGTTACCTTAACAGTAGAAGATGACTATGGAAATACCTCTAGTTGTACGGCCATTGTTACCGTAGTGGGAGAAACTACCTCCTATACCGGAGGAAGCTGGGACAATGGTACTCCTGGAATTGGTTCCAACGCAAAAATAAGTGAAGATTACAACACTGCGGTTTCCGGAGCTATTGAATCTTGTACTTGCGAGGTCGATACGTCCAGAACGCTAACCATTGGAGCCAATTCATATCTCAGCACGGTCAACGATATTACCGTGAACGGAACGCTTATCGTAGAGCATCAAGGAAGTATTGTTCAAGCATTTTCCAATGCATCCGTTTTTAATAATGGAACCATAAATGTTTTACAAACTACCCCTAACTTGGCCTCCCGGGATTTTATGATCTTAGGAAGTCCAATGACAGCAGAGACACGAAACAGTGTTTGGAACTCCGCCTTTTTGGTGTTAGATGCTACCACCGCCAACTTCGTTCCTCACCCCGACGTTACCGCTCAGTTCCCGGGTGCTGAGAACTTTGCCGATGACAATGGAGACTTCTGGAATGCCTATAACGGATCTATCGATCCCGGAGTTGGGTATTTGGTCCGACCACAATCCGGCTTTGGTCAGCCAGGCGGCGTATTCAATTACTCCTATGATGATGGAACGTTGAATAATGGAAACATTATGTACCCGGTTCAATTCAATACTACCAAAAACGATAGCCCCAATGTAATGGCCAATCCCTACCCTTCTGCAATTTTTGCCAATGACTTCCTCGGAGCCAATAACATGATCAATGAAGTTTACTTTTGGGAGCATCTTACACCACCTAGTCCCGGATTACCAGGTGCCGGAGCTATGAATTTTTCTATGGAAGATATTTCCATGTATAATTTAACGGGAGGAACCCCAGCAGCCAGTGATCCTGGTACCAGTACTACCCCCAATGGATATATAGCCACAGGACAAGGTTTTGGCATCAAAGCTACCGGAGCAGGTAATGCCATCTTTACAAATGCCATGAGAAGGACCGATAATAACACCACTCTAAGAAACCAAAACAATAAGGATCGCATCTGGGTAAAGGTGAGTAATTTGGATTACGACATGCATGCCACTATGCTGATCGGGTTCAATGAAAATGCCAGTGCTCAGCTCGACCCAGGTTATGACAGCAGACGCTTGGCCACTGTGGTTTCCCTATATTCTCATTTGGAGGATGGAAGCGAGGAGCTCGGAATCCAATCCAGGGAAGCTTTCGAGACCGGAACCAAAGTGCCTATTGGATTCTCTACACAGATAGAAGCCACATTGGACTATAAGATCGCAATCGTACAAGTGGAAGGAGCGAACCTGGAAGAAACAACCGTATATCTTTTGGACCATCAAACCAATGAAATGCACAACCTTAGTGAAACTGCTTATGTGTTCTCAAGCGACCAAGGAACTTTCCATAACAGATTCACCCTTCAGTTTGAAGGTGAGATGATCCTTGGGCCTTCAGATTCAGCCTTGCGAATGATCACAGTATTCCCCAACCCCACCTCGGGAACCTTAAACGTACATTCGCCAAATGCACATATAAAAGCCATTGAAGTGTTTGATGTAAGAGGTCGAAGATTTTCAGAAGTTATAAGAGAAAAGAAAAATTCGCATACCACTATCCTATCTGATTTAGAAACAGGTATCTACTTCGTAAAAATAACTACAGACGTAGGAGAAATTACAAAAAAAATAATCAGGCAATAGTCAAAGTCTAATTATTTTTCGAA
>JBCBDM010000264.1:0-3463 GCA_038529705.1 Bacteroidota bacterium | reverse complement strand
GTCTTAAATTCGATAGAGTTGCCTTTTGAGCCAACCCTAACGAAAAACGGGGAGAACAGCGTGCTTTCCATGAAGTTGAAAACTTCTCCAACGGCATATTTGGAATATCGTTACGAACTGAAACCGGGCGACCACATGTTGGATTTCAGTATTAGAAGCCAAGGCCTGGACGGAGTGATCAATACCTCAAGACCTATCTATTTGGATTGGAATTTTAAAGGATATCGTCAGGCCAAAAGTATTACCTACGAAAACCGATATACGCGTCTTACCTATGAACACGAGAATGGAGACGACCACTCCAAGCTTTCACCGGCAGGAGAGGATGAAGAGACCGAAATAGACGTGACCTGGATGAACTTCAGGCAACACTTCTTTAGTTCCATGTTATTGACAGATACTCCGTTTAAGGAAGTGAAACTCACTTCTGTTGACTTGGTGGAAGACGAGGCAGTGGATACTGTATTTACCAAGAAGTATGGGGCCAAAATGTTGCTAGAGCCAAAAGCAGGGGGACTTTCCTATGATATGAACATGTATTATGGTCCTACAGATTATCAGATCTTCAAGACCTATGATAGGAATTTGGATGAAGCCATGCCTCTAGGGTGGGGGATATTTGGAGTCATTAATAAATATCTTATCATACCGGTTTTTGGAGTCTTGAGTAAATGGTTCCCAGCCGGAATCGCCATTATTGTCCTTACTATATTGTTTAAGCTATTGCTATCTCCGGTTCAATATAAACAATATGTCTCTCAGGCCAAGATGAAGGTGTTAAAGCCCGAAATAGATGCCATTCGTGAGAAGTATGGGGATAATAAGATGAAGATTCAGCAAGAAACCATGAAGCTACAGACCATTGCCGGGGCCAGTCCGTTGAAGGGCTGTTTGCCAGCCCTCTTGCAAATTCCGGTCTTTTATGCTTTGTTTACCTTCTTCCCTACAGCTTTCGATCTCAGGCAAAAGAGCTTTTTGTGGGCGGAGGATCTATCCAGTTATGATACCATTGCCGAGCTACCATTTAACATTCCCTTCTACGGAGATCATGTGAGTTTATTCCCAATCCTGGCATCCATCGCCATTTTCGTTTACATGATGATGAGCACCGGGCAGCAAATGCAACAACAGCAGCAACCCGGAATGCCAAATATGAAATTCTTAATGTATTTGTCTCCGTTGTTTATGTTGGTATTCTTCAATAACTACGCAAGTGGACTTTCGGTGTACTACCTCACTTCTAACTTGATCACGATTGGAATCATGTTAGTGATCAAGAATTTCATTATCGATGAAGATAAAATACATGCGAAGATCGAAGCCAATAAGAAAAAGCCTAAAAAGCAGAATCGTTTCCAACGAAAGATGTCGGAGATGATGGAACAGGCAGAGGCTCAGAAGAAGGCCCAGAAGAAATAAGTGGACCTGTCCTTGCTCCCTCCCTTCGAAGGGAGAGTTGGGGAGGGATGTTTGGCACAATTTTAGCCTTTCAATGGCGTTAACATTTCAAATGAAACCCAATCACAACATGAAGACGTTGTTTTTTATTTTCTTCGGAAGTATCGCAGGACTTACCACAGTGTTAGGACAGGAGATTAATCAGATGGATGCCAATGGTGAGCGCCACGGTATTTGGCAAAAGAAGTTCCCCGGAAGTGATCAATTACGCTATGAAGGTCGGTTTGAACATGGAAAGGAGGTCGGGACCTTTAAATTCTATTGCGACGATTGCAAGACACAACCTATGGTGGTGAAAGAGTTCTCCTCCAAAGATAATACTGCGGCGGTAAAGTATTTTACCAAGAAAGGAAAATTGGTAAGTGAAGGTAAGATGAAAGGGAAGGATCGAATCGGCGAATGGGTCTACTATCCTGAGAAGTCCAAGGCTGTGATGACCCGTGAGTTCTATGTTGCCGGGAAGTTAGACGGTGTTAAAACCACCTATTATCCCAACGGCCAGGTTACAGAAGAGTTGAACTATACTAATGGACAACGTCAGGGGGCTAATAATTACTATTCGCTAGAGGGTGTTCTTTTGAAGAAGCTACAATACATCAATGACGAATTACACGGCCCTGCAGAATATTACGACTCCAATGGTAATGTGACCATTAAAGGTCAGTATGTAAAAGGAAAGAAACACGGCCTCTGGAAATACTACAAGAATGGGAAGGTTGAGTTGGAAGAGATCTATCCTAAGCCAGTAAAAAGGAACTAATATTTCCATTTATATAAAGTGTCCCAAATTTCATCGACGAAAAAAACTTTGAAATTTGGGATTTGTTATTTCAGGCTTTTTCATCCGACTATAATTTGCCGGTATTTTATTGTAATTTTGTACCCAGAATTATGAAGAAAAAAAGAGTCGTAGTTGGACTTAGCGGTGGAGTAGATTCCAGTGTGGCAGCCTACCTTTTAAAGGAGCAAGGCTACGAGGTTATTGGCCTTTTTATGAAGAACTGGCACGACGATTCTGTGACCATTTCAGACGAATGCCCCTGGCTGGAAGACAGTAATGATGCCATGCTTGTGGCTCAAAAATTGGGCATTCCCTTTCAAACGGTTGACTTAAGTGAACAATACAAGGAACGCATCGTAGATTATATGTTCAAGGAATACGAAATGGGTCGTACACCCAACCCCGATGTGCTCTGTAACCGGGAGATCAAGTTCGATGTGTTCATGAAGATCGCTTTAGATCTGGGAGCCGATTACGTAGCCACTGGACATTATTGCCGAAAGGGTATAGTGGAAAAGGATGGAAAGGAAGTATACCAGTTGCTTTCCGGTAAGGATCCCAATAAGGATCAGTCGTATTTCCTTTGTCAGTTATCACAGGAACAGTTGGCTAAAACCTTATTCCCAATAGGCGAATTACTGAAACCGGAAGTTCGAAAGATCGCAGCAGAGCAGAATCTGATCACGGCAGAGAAAAGAGACTCACAGGGCCTTTGTTTTATCGGAAAAGTTCGTTTGCCCGATTTCCTTCAACAGCAATTGGCACCTAAAGAAGGGGTGATTGTTGAAGTACCTTCTCAGTTTTCGGAATACGGAAAAGAGGTGCCAGACTTCAATTCTGAAGAAGAAGAGCTGGCCTTCCTCTCGCAAAAATATCAGTATCATCTTGAAGATGGAAAGGTGGTAGGAAAGCATCAGGGCGCTCATTATTTTACCAAGGGTCAACGGAAGGGGTTAGCAGTAGGAGGTACTAAAGAGCCTTTGTTTATTATCGATACGGATGTCGAGGAGAATGTCATCTATACAGGGCAGGGGAAAGATCATCCGGGTCTATACCGTCGAGGCCTTTTTGTGCAGGAAAGTGAGATTCATTGGATCCGGGAAGACCTCGAATTGAAAGTAGACCAGTCCCAAGAGGTCATGGCTCGAATTCGATACAGGCAACCCTTGGAAAAGGCCACCTTGCACAGAACTGTTTCCGGACTTTACGTTATATTTGATAATC
>JBCBDM010000263.1:0-3468 GCA_038529705.1 Bacteroidota bacterium | reverse complement strand
CTATTGGTAGGGTACCGGTATCCCAATTGGCTGTGTTGAACCAATCATTGTCACCGCCGTTCCCGGTCCAGTTATGAGTTTGTGCAATAAGTGTCGAAAAAAGTGTGGTAAGGCTTATGATACCTAGGATGTAGATTTTTTTCATTTCATGGGTTGTTTAATCTAAAATACAAATAATGAACGTGTTACTATGTATATTTTAAGTTATTATTCTGAAATCCATATACCAGAAAACCCTATATTTGCGTTGTCAATATAATTTTATAGCCAAAAAACGTATCTTTAGCATACGTAAAGCTAACAACTTATGCGCGGTCCCCTGTTTTACTCAAAAATTCTACTCTTCGGAGAGTATGGAATCATTAAAGACTCCAAAGGCCTTTCTATCCCTTACAACTTTTACAACGGTGCGTTAAAGATAGACGAACACGGAACGGTCGCAACTCGAAAGTCCAATCAAAGTTTAGAACGGTTCTCTTCATACTTAGAACAGCTTCAAAAGGAAAAACCCTACCTGGCAACATTTGATATTGAGGCACTTAAGAGGGATGTGGCTTCCGGATTATATTTTGATTCCAGTATACCTCAGGGATACGGAGTAGGGAGTAGCGGTGCTCTGGTAGCGGCGGTTTACGATAAGTACGCTAGTGATAAGATTACGGTTTTGGAAAACCTCACGCGGGAGAAATTATTACAATTAAAGGGTATTTTCGCCGAGATGGAATCTTTTTTCCATGGAAAGTCTTCTGGTTTGGACCCTTTGAACAGTTATTTAAGTCTTCCTATTCTCATCAATTCTCAGGACAATATAGAACCTGCTGGTATTCCATCTCAAACACGTGAAGGTAAAGGAGCGGTTTTCTTATTGGATAGCGGGAGTACGGGCGAAACAGCGCCGATGGTTCAGATATTCATGAAGAATATGAAGGAAGAAGGTTTTAGGAATATGCTAAAGAACCAATTTGTAAAGCATACAGATGCCTGTGTGGAGGACTTCCTTAAAGGGGATGTAAAATCCCTTTTTGGTAATATCAAACAACTTTCAAAAGTGGTGCTGGATAATTTCAAGCCCATGATCCCTAAAGAATTTCACACCCTTTGGAAGAAAGGTATTGAGACCAATGCCTATTATCTAAAGCTTTGTGGTTCCGGTGGAGGGGGCTATATGTTGGGCTTTACAGAGGATATTGACCAAGCGCGAACGGCACTGAAAGATTACAAACTTGAGGTGGTTTATAACTTCTAATCACCCCCTCTCTGCAATTATATTATATTCGCATAGTAAGCTAGTTCAATACTAAACTATGTTATTTAATTCTCTGGAGTTTGCCTTTTTTCTACCTCTAGTGTTTCTACTCTATTGGTTTGTTACCAAAAGATCGCTGAAACTCCAGAATCTCTTACTCTTAGTAGCTAGCTATTTTTTCTACGGATGGTGGGATTGGAGATTTTTGGCCCTGATCGCCTTTAGTTCGTTGGTAGATTATTGGGTAGGCCTTCGAATGGCCAGAACTCAGGAGAAACCTATCAGAAAGATATTATTGGGGCTAAGCCTCATTGTGAATTTGGGCTTTTTAGGTTTTTTCAAGTATTTTAATTTTTTTGCTGAAAGTTTTGCCGAAGCCTTTACGATGCTTGGCGAGCCTTTGGAGGCCTCCCGACTTCAGATCATTCTTCCGGTTGGGATCAGTTTTTACACTTTTCAAACCCTTAGTTATTCTATAGACATCTACCGAAGGAAATTGGAACCCAGCAAGGACATCATTTCGTTTTTTGCCTTTGTGAGTTTCTTTCCGCAATTAGTCGCAGGTCCTATTGAGCGAGCTTCGAATTTGCTACCACAGTTCCTGAAACAGCGGAAATTTGAATACAATGAGGCGGTGAATGGCTGCAAACAAATTGTTTGGGGATTGTTTAAGAAAATGGTGATCGCCGATAATTGTGCAGAGTTTGCTAATGGTATTTTCAGTGATCCATCCGTACATTCCGGTAGCACTTTGTTGTTTGGGGTATTATTATTCTCATTCCAGATCTATGGAGATTTTTCTGGCTATTCGGATATAGCCATTGGAGTTGCCAGACTGTTTGGTTTTAAACTCACTCGGAATTTTGCGTATCCCTATTTCTCAAGGAATATAGGCGAATTTTGGCGCCGCTGGCATATTTCCCTTTCTACCTGGTTTCGGGATTATCTCTATATACCTATGGGGGGAAGTCGTGGAAGCCGTTGGCAACAGCTCCGAAATATCTTTATCGTCTTCCTGGTGAGCGGCTTTTGGCATGGGGCCAACTGGACCTTTTTATGTTGGGGCGCGGTACATGCGTTGCTCTTTATTCCCCTGGTCTGGGCCAAACGCAATCGTAGCTACCTGAACGATATAGAAACCAAGTGGCTTTTTCCTAGTTTCAAAGAAGCGGTGCTCATTCTATTTACCTTTCTCATTGTTTCTCTGGCCTGGATATTTTTTAGGGCCGAAAGTATGACCGAAGCTTTTCAATATTTCCGGGGAATATTCTCTATGAGCCTATTTAGTGAACCCGAGCCTTTGAACAATATAAAAATGCTGCTACTTTTACCATTGATCCTAGCACTTATGGTCGTGGAATGGATTGCCAGAAAGGAAGAATACGGCCTTGAAAAGTGGACCCGGAGCTGGAAGAAACCGATCCAGTGGGGGTTTTATTATGGATTGACCATGCTCATTTTTCTGTTTAAAGGAACCGAGCAAGAGTTTATTTACTTTCAATTTTAGTCGTGAAGAAGTTTCTCTTACATAGCGCTTTGTTTGTCGTCCTCATCTTGAGTTCCATAGGAGCAATCTTCTATCAGGCAGATGGGTATTCGGACCCCTTTTATATACGATTTACCAGTCCTAAACAAAACTCCTTGATCTTGGGGACTTCAAAGGCGGCTCATTGTTTCCAGCCTTCAGAACTCAAATCGCTGCTCCCGGACCATTCCCTATTGAACTATTCGTTCACGGTAGCTCACAGTCCCTACGGCCCGGGATATTACAAGAGCATTAAGCGAAAGATGAAAAAAGATGCGGCCAACGGAATCTTCATTGTTACCATAGATGCCTGGAGTATTGCCAGCGACGGAGAGGACCCCAATGATGAAAGCCTGTTTCCCGAAAACAAAAGTTTCCTCTATAATCTGGAAACAGTCGCCTCCAAGCCCAATGTCCCCTATCTCCTACACTGGTATCGCAAAAACTATTTGAAATTCTTCGAAAGAGATCCCGTAGCCTTTTTGCATGACGACGGCTGGCTGGAGATCAATGCTCCCATGGATGAAGATATCGTTGTACAACGCCTTCAAAACAAGAGTAAGGAACTAACCGAAAAAAGGGAAAAGTTCCAATTCTCGGAAACGAGATTATCCTATCTTTATCAAACGATCGAATTTTTGCAGGCGTTGTACAACGATATCTTCATCCATGGGAGCATTGATCTCCAGCCAGCCGT
>JBCBDM010000262.1:0-3496 GCA_038529705.1 Bacteroidota bacterium | reverse complement strand
CCACCATCGATATGATGAGTGAACTGTAATAGTCTGCTCGGGGCCTTGCTGGTGAGTTTTGTGGCCATCTTCCTGTTGCGTGGACTTATTCTCGTGGGCATACAGGGAGAGGATTTTAACGAGTTCCTAAGAAAGGAAGGACCGGCAGACTATTACAGTTCACTCATCATATCGATGGTGGTTGTTAGTATTTTCTACGCTGTTTACTACTACAGGCATGTGCAGGAGAAGAAAGTAAAGGAACAAAAGATCATTGCAGGTACTGCCTCGGCACAATTCGATGCTTTGAAGAATCAGTTGGACCCTCACTTTTTATTCAATAGCCTGAATGTACTTACCAGTTTAATTGAAGAAAACCCAGAGGCCGCAACACGTTTCACAACGGCCTTGTCTAAGGTATATCGCTATGTTTTAGAACAGAAGAACAAAGAGTTGGTGACTGTGGAGGAAGAGCTGAAATTCGCTCGCTTATACATGTCATTGATCAAAATGCGTTTTGAAGACAGTATTGTCTTTACCCTTCCCGAAAATTTAAGTAACCCTGAGGCCAAAGTAGTTCCTTTGTCCCTGCAACTATTGCTGGAGAATGCCGTAAAGCACAATCAGGTGACTCCAACCCGAAAACTCTACATCAGTATTCACGAGGAAAATGGAAACCTGGTAATCAAGAATAATGTCCAACCCAAGAAGGTGGTGAAGGAGAGTAGTGGTGTTGGACTTCAGAATATAAGGAGAAGATATTATTTGTTGACAGATCGACCTGTCCAGATCAAGGAAGATCAGAAAGAGTTTAGTGTTGCTATTCCATTGCTTACCAAGAGTGTAAGTATTAGCAGGCAAACCCAGGAGACCTATATTTCCGGTAAAAAATACGAGCGAGCTAAAAAGAAGGTGGAAGAACTTAAAGGCTTTTACGTTCACTTCAGTATCTATCTCATTATGGTTCCAGTGTTCATTTACCTAAATGTAATAAGTACCGGGTTTCCCTGGGCAATGTTTCCCATATTGGGATGGGGAGCCGGAGTAGGAGGACACGCAATGGAGGTCTTTGGTTATAACCCGTTCCTTGGAAAGAATTGGGAAGAACGTAAGATCCGTGAGCTCATGGACGAGGATGAGAAGTAGGTTTTTTGACAGTCCATCCGCATAATTCAACACTTGGGTAGTATTCATTGTAACGTCTACCATTTCTGAGATACTTTTATAGTGTAATCTTAAAAAAACCAAACAATGAAACGTATCGAGAATATTTCAGAATCCAGATATCAAAGAGCCAAAGAAAAGGTAGAGAAGATGAAAGGCTTTTATACCCACGCTACTATATATGCCATATTTGTTGTATTTTTTATATGGCTTAATTCAAGGACGGGAGGATTTCCCTGGGCTATCTTTCCCATAGCCGGTTGGGGACTGGGTGTCTTAGGACATGCCACGGAGGTCTTTGGGTTTAATATTTTCTTCGGAAAGGACTGGGAAAGCAGAAAAATCCGTGAAATTATGAGAGAAGAGGAAGAGGAAATCCGATTTTAAGATGAACCACAGAATCGAGTTTACTATGGACCAAAGAAATACCGATAGAGAGAACAAATATCTAAGAGCGAAAGAACGGGTAGCCGAGATAAAGAAATTTTACAACGGACTCATATTCTATATTGTCTTCATGGGATTTCTAGCATATCTCAATTACTACTCAAACGGTTGGAGTTATCTATGGGTGGTATGGCCAGCATTGGGCTGGGGAATTGGGATTTTGTTTCAGGCGGCCAAAGCCTTTCGATGGGCTCCATTCATGAGTAAGGATTGGGAAGAAAAAAAGATCAAGGAGTTAATGGACGAGGATGATGAGGTTTCTAATAATCGTTGGAGTTAATGGAACTTACTATGGAAACGAAAATCTATCAAAAATATGAGAGAGCGAAGAAACGCGTAGAGGCCATCAAAGGATTCTACAAGCATATTAAAGTCTTTGTTCTTATAAACATATTCATTTTAGTGGGTAGGTTCTACCTCTTACCACAAGCAGGGATGGTTAGTGATGATGAAGGTTTTAATAATTGGTTAAACTGGAACACCTTTATATTCCCTGGAATTTGGGCTGTCGTCATGACCTTTCATGGGCTCAGCGTATTTGGCTATAAGATCGGATTCTTTAAAAAATGGGAGCAACAGAAAATCAAGGAGTTTATGGAGGAGGATTTAAATGAGGAAAAACGGTATCAATAATAATTCAAATTATGGAAGAAATAGAAAACAATAAATACAAAAGGGCGAAAAAGAAAATGGAAGAGATCAAAGGCTTTTATTCGCACCTGGTAGTTTATATTATAGTGAATGTATTGCTGCTTTTGGTTCAGATGGGAGTGTTTTCTGGCAATTGGGGAACTATTGGGCTTCCTTCTTTTGCCTATTTTACAACTCCTTTCTTTTGGGGAATCGGACTGACCTTTCATGGGTTATATGTCTTTCAGCATAAATTCAGATTCTTTAAAGACTGGGAAGAACGCAAAATCAAGGAATATATGGATAAGGACGATGAAGATTTTAGAAATTCTACCAAATGGAACTAAGGAATTCTCAATGTTCAATTTGGAACACCTAGAAAAAAAGAGCATTTACCAGACCTTACATAACTAACAAACTATAAATCATCAACCTCAATGAACGTACTTATTATAGAAGATGAAAAACCCTCGGCCAGACGTCTGCAACGCATGTTGCAAAAACTAAATGTAGGAGTAGACCAAATGCTCCACAGCGTAGAAGAATCTGTGAGCTGGTTTGCTAATCACCCGCACCCGGACTTAATCTTTCTGGATATTCAATTAAGTGACGGACTTTCATTTGAGATCTTCGACGAAGTTGAGGTGAAGAGTGCGATCATTTTTACTACCGCCTTCGACGAGTACGCCCTGCAAGCATTTAAACTCAATAGCATCGACTATTTGCTAAAACCGATAGACGAGGAAGAATTGGAACAGGCCGTTAGAAAATACGAGGCGCGTGCTCCACAGTCTCAGAATGTTCAACTCAATTTTGAGGATATTAAGAAACTTCTTGTCAATCCTGTAGAACGGGAGTATAAAAAGAGATTTACAACCAAGATCGGGCAACATATCAAAATGATCCCAGTGGACGAAATAGAGTGTTTCTATTCAGAAAATAAAGGAACCTATGCGCATACCGTTGATGGGAGGGATTACCTTTTAGATACTACACTGGAACAACTAGAAGGAGAGATTGCTCCAGAGGTTTTTTTTCGTATCAACAGAAAGTTCTATATCAATATAAATGCGATCAAAGATATTATTAGTTATACCAATAGCAGATTGCAGTTAAAGATGCGCAGTTATAAAGAACAGGAAGTGATCGTTGCCAGAGAAAGGGTTCGAGATTTTAAATTGTGGTTGGAGTAATGCTTATTTTTTGTCTTCATCTACAATATTCTCCCTGAATGCAGAAGGCAGTAATTTAGGAATAAGCTTTACAAACAAAGGAA
>JBCBDM010000261.1:0-3511 GCA_038529705.1 Bacteroidota bacterium | reverse complement strand
ATCACCGAAAAGCGTTTGGCTCATATATTCACGGAATTTTCTGAATCCGGATCAGATTATGAGCATCAGGGAACCGGATTAGGTCTTCCTATCGTAAAACAACTCCTGGATCAAATGGATTCTGAGATCATCCTGAACAGTACCCGGGGTAAGGGTACCGAAGCATCGTTCCTATTATGGTTCGACCTGCCTCAGGGGATCAATGGCCAAGTGGAAGAGAAAACGGTTTCAAAGTTTTCATTCCAACACAAAAATATCCTGGTAGTGGATGATAATAAGATCAATCTACTAGTAACCAAGAAAACCCTCGAAAAGCATGGCGCCCATGTTACCGTAGCCAACAGCGGAATGGAAGGTATTGAACTCGCTCAAAAACGACGGCCCGACCTTATTTTAATGGATATTAATATGCCGGGAATGAATGGTTATGAAACTACGGAAAAAATTCGCTCCAATGGGATCACCATACCCATACTGGCACTTACAGCGGTTGAAAGGGAAAAGATCATGATTAAGAACACGAATAACTTGTTCAACGATTTCATCATCAAACCCTATAAAAATGAGGAGTTCCTTCAACTTATCTCCAATCATTTACAACGATCCAGAATTCGATCTACCGTTTAGGTCGTCATTGGGTTCCCCGGGAAGGATCACGAGGCTTAAATTATGGATCGTACCCGCCGAAATCACAGTGGTCTCTGCAATCCTGTATTTATTCTCGATCACGAGCAGTTTGTTGTCTTCTAAAATCGCGTTTTCGTCGATCTCCACTTCCACGAAATTACCTTCTTCATCCAATTTCACGATCTTGATCGCTTCAGAATTGGTTAGAGAGCTGTTCATTTTCCGCACACGGATATTACCATTCGCATCAAGGGTTGCTTGCGGTTCGGTAGTTCCTATTCCAACTTGGCTAAAGCTTGGTAACGCACAGAGAAGTGCTAGTAGCAGGGTTAATTGTTTCATAAGGAGGCTTAATTTGGTCTATCAATATTAGTGAATAATCGATGATTTACAGTATTGCTGTAAGAAAATTCGATAAAAAGCACACGGTATTCGACTAAGTGTGTTTTATCGTCGATTAAATGCGTATTTCATTGATTATGAATCACCTAAAATCACCCCAATTGGGTAGAGTTTGTTATTCTAGACCATCCACATAGTCTTGAAGATAGCTATATCGCTGGGTCAGGGTACCGTTGGAAGTGGTCATCTGTGCACGAGCCAAAACTCCGTCCTTATCTTCGTTGAAGAAGGCAGGAATCACATGGTCCATGAACATATCCCCAAATCCTTCACTGGCATCTTTGGGTAGCTCGCACGGAAGGTTATCAACAGCCATCACCGCGATAGAACCGGACGTTCCAAACGGTACCTCACTCTCGGTCATAGGGTCATAACCATAAAACGGATCGGCAATGGTAGAGGGTCTTATCGTACTGGCTACGGGACCATCGATATCACAAGAAACATCTGCAACCAAATTAATTCTGAAATCCGGATCTTTGGCATCTTCACGGGTAAACAGAAAAGGAGCTCCGTCTCCGTAAAAATGTCCGGCGATAAAGAAGTCGGTTACCTTGGCATACGGCATGAAGTTACTCTCATAGCCGGAGGGGTCCTTATAAAATTCATATTTATTTCCCGCTTTTCCGTCGGTTCGTTTGTTGTATTCCATGACATCCAACATACAATACACGGGTTCGGTAAATTCTGAAGAAAGATAGACCGCATCGCTTACTTCCTTAATGCCCAAATGATCAATGATCTCTCTTGCGCCCTGTGCCACTTTCCCCGTTCCGGTGAGGGCAATTTTAATATTGGGAAGGGTAATCTTGTCCAGTTCGGCCTTTACGGCATCCAGGTCTGCCAGGTGTTCTACTTTAGGGAGTTCGAATAATCCGTCGCGAATCCCCAGGGCTCTTACACCGTTGTAGGCACCTACCAGTCCGGCATAACGTCCAAAACCGATAAGGCGGGCTCCATTTTCCTTTATAATGGTTTCATGATCGTACAGTTCGATCTTCTTATCCAGGATGGCCCGAAGTAATTTTTGGTTATAGGGTTGTTTTTTGATGGTATGACTGAAGAAAAAGTATTTTTTGTTTGGAATAAGGGCATCGATAGGAACTTCCTTCACTCCTAACATCACATCGGCTTCCGAAATATCTTCCATAACCTTACACCCTGCCCCTTTGTATGCCGAATCTGGAAAAATCCTGATATCCGAAGCTTCCACTATGAGGTTGGCATCCGGAAATTTCTGACTGACTTCCTGGCACTTTTCAGGTGAAAAAACGACACGACGATCCGGCGGATTCTTGCGCTCCTTGATAACAGCAAAGGTAATTGGCATTTGGAATGGTTTTTGAAATTATAAAACGGATCGCAAAGATAGCGTTTTTGGTGTATATTTGCCCTCATTCGCTCTCCGAGCTTCGGCGGGTGAAAACTGCGTGAGGGATAGAGGTAACATAGCATGTATGACCGAAAGCCCGGCCGTGAAGTGAAACGTAGTTTCTACTTTACGGACACGCCCTAATAAAAATACATCTAGGGTGGCTGAACACCCCCTTACCCCCTCAAGGGGGGAAATGATTCGTTCTTTCAAATAAATTACCGGGGCCGACTGGTTTTGACAGCGGGTCTAATAATATGGTAAGCATGTCGAGCGCTGGAATACAGCTCGTAAATCTCATATTTCACCTTTTTTAAACGGCGAGAATAACTACGCCCTAGCTGCATAATCTGAATTATAGTAGGATTACGCCTCGGCCTACAAGGTAGGCAAGCAGGAAGTCACTCAAACACCTTGGTTTACGGTTTTTGATCTAGTGGCTTCGTAAAAGTAAACCTAGTTTGGGTAGGACTTTGATACTCGAATGAATCCTAATGGAAGTTAAGCCTTGCGTTGGTAGTCTTTAACCGGCAATAGGACGAAAACCCTAATAAGGACTAAACATGTAGAAAGCGATATTGTTGCGCGTTTGGACGAGGGTTCGAATCCCTCCGGCTCCACTCAAAAACCACCTACGGGTGGTTTTTTTCGTTTCGCCTCCGGGATTCGAACGCCAACGCGACAAGCTGGCCCCTTCGCTAAAAATGTCCACTGGACATTTTTTAAACG
This sequence comes from Bacteroidota bacterium, assembly GCA_038529705.1. GTDB lineage: Bacteria > Bacteroidota > Bacteroidia > Flavobacteriales > Flavobacteriaceae > Aureisphaera. Next base: position 381 of record JBCBDM010000261.1, on the reverse strand, counting down.
CTCGGTCCTCCCCGGCTCCACCTTCGCCCTACGGAGTTCTGAATTTATTCAAAGTATAGCTTATATTTTGTCTATATTTCTCAGCACTTGTGTACAATCAATATTAAGAACATAAAAAACGTAAGCAATGACTCAAGAACAGCTTCAGGTTCTTTTTACAAAAGACAAAACAAATTGGTATCAAAAAACGAAAAACAATATCCGTATTTGGGACAACGCAAAAGTTCACCAATTTTGGGAAATGGTTCGAATCCACAAAATCCAAAAAGGTGACTTCAATTTCAATGGTTTTGTATTTCCTTCATTTGCAAAAAGCGAAGAAAAAAAATTACAGCTGGGAGATAACCAATTTGTTTTGTCTTTTGTAAAAAGAACCTGAAG
>JBCBDM010000260.1:0-3547 GCA_038529705.1 Bacteroidota bacterium | reverse complement strand
ATCGATGTTTCTCAATTAGCCTCAGGAGTGTACATGGTACAAATCCAGGGCGATAATGCAACTACAGTGAAAAGACTCTTAAAAGAGTAATTTAATTAAATCAAGTAGTTAAAGGGAAAAGCCACTCCATTTGAGTGGCTTTTCTTTTTCGAAGTTTTAAAATTTAATACGTTTCGATCCATGTAAATCCCTTATTTTTGGATAAAAACACATATGTTTCCCTGGCATCAATATTTATTAGGATTGTTGTTTGTAGTGGCCGGTGTAACTCACTTTACAAAATCTCACTGGTACGAACGCGTCATCCCTCCTTATATTCCGAATCATAAATCTGTGGTACTTGTTAGTGGAATTATTGAAATGATCTTAGGTTTTATGCTTCTCAACTCAGATAGTCAGTCTATGGCTGCCTGGTCCATTATGGTATTAATGGTACTCTTTCTTCCTGTCCATATTCATATGCTTCAAGATGAAAAGGCTTCATTAAAACTGCCGAAATGGCTGTTGATATTGAGGCTACCTCTTCAATTCGGACTTATTTATTGGGCCTATCAATATGTATGATCTCAGTTTATTTTCTTCGGAAGAAGACACCGCCCCCATTCAACTTCCACTGGAAGACGGAGAAGTGATCTACTATCCCAGATTCTTTAAAACTGCCTATGCTTCCGAAGTGTTTCAGAAGCTATATCACGAAACCCCCTGGCAAGAAGACGACATTAAGCTGTTTGGGAAGGTCTATAAACAACCTAGACTAACCGCACTCCATGGCGAAGATGGAAAAAGCTATAGTTATAGCGGTATTACGATGTACCCCAGGAAGTTTACTCCCCTACTGCAGACGCTCAAAGAAAAAGTTGAAACTACTACCCATCATATGTTTACAACGGTCTTACTCAACCTATATAGGGATGGAAATGACAGCAATGGTTGGCACAGCGACGATGAAAAAGAGTTGGGAAATAACCCAGTAATAGCTTCCGTGAGTCTAGGGGCGAAAAGGTACTTTCAGTTAAAGCACAAAGAGCATAAATCAACATATAAGCTCTTACTGGAGCACGGAAGTCTACTACTAATGAAGGGTTCTACACAGCACTTCTGGTTACATCAATTACCAAAATCGAAAAAAGTAACCGAACCTCGTATAAACTTAACTTTTAGGACCATTTTGTAGCCCTTTTATGGGGAGGTAATTGTAATACGAACAAATAAATGATAGAAAGGCCGGTGAGTACAGCCGCATGATACAGGAGTCGTTCATAGGTGCCGCCCAAAAGAATAAAAAATACCATGACAAGCGAGATAAAAAACCCCATTTCCAAAGCTCTTTTGATCCCAATCTTCAACGTAATAAGCCAACCCGTAAAAAATTCCAGGAATGGAAATACGATACTGGCTATCAATAGAAAGTTTTCCGAAGGAATCATATCGTAATAACTCGTCAACACAAAATTCGAATACTCGCTTATGTCATAGATCCTCAAAAGACCATGAGCCGTAATCGCTAAACCGATAAGGATTCTTAAATGGCAATAGAAACTTTTATATGCACGCATAGTAATTAGTAAAATGGAGGGCAAAAGTATTAGATATGAACGACTTACAAAAGAAAATTTCTTCCGAAATCGTTTTAGGACTCAAAAATTTACCGTCTTTTCGATATTATGCATGCATAATAAGATGAACGACACGGACGTTTTAAAGTTTCATTAACACAAAGGGCTAGTCAAAGATTTCATTGAGGAGTACAGCCAGCCTTATTCCGCCTTTTTGAAGTTGAGATCGTGCCACATCCATGTATCGATATCGATATTGATATCCCAATTTCTCCCCAATCTGGGTATGGGCATACACATCCTTGCAAAGCTCCCGACTCTCATTCATCCAATCCAATATGGATCCTTGCCGGATTTCACTTAGTTGTTCTTTGGATAGTTTTTTAGCATTGGCTGCTAATTCGCTATACGACATATTGTAACTTTCGATCATTTTTGTATCCCAAACACTGTGTAAATTGGTTCCATCGTCGAACCAACGTACCTGAAAATCGTTGCCACCCTTGTCTTTTGCCATGCCCACATGCAGGGGCTGATGTAAGTCCCCAATAAAGTGAACTAACAGCTTTAGGTAAAAAGCCTTTTCCTCTTTACTTTTTTCGGGATTCTTCAAAACACTTATACAGGTTTGAATTGCGGTAGGCAGATCGCCTTTTTCGCTCTTCGGATGGGTTTCATAGGTCTTGTCGAATGGGAAATTCACATAGTGCCAGGGTCCATATGATCTGTATTTCTCATCGCTCTTAATCTCATCCCCGTAGGTAGAAACCAACGCCAATGACGCTCCTTCAAGCAATTCGGAAATGGCTCTTGTAGCTTTCTTGCTCAAATACATTTGGGCAATCTCTCCGGTGGCACGATGCCCTGTAGGCCCCCAATCTTCGGTCGCCTTAGCAGAAACTACAATAATTAACAAACCAAACAGCAATAGAGGTAGACGTAACATAAGTTCTTAACTTTACCACAAATATACCGATAGACAGGGTAACTTAATTGTTATTTTTTGGTGTTTTTCTGAAACTATAAGGTAACATTCCCTCATGATTTGCGTTTTCTTTTATATTACTACCTTTATCAAGCCTAAATTCTTCATCATGAAAGCCTTTGTCTGTTTGTTGCTGTTAGCAACCACCTCGATGAGCTTTGCTCAAAAAACCAAAACCTCCTCCAGAGATATTAGTGTTTCCCGATATGTAGATGGGACCATCCTATTACCGGAAGGCAAAGAGAAGCCACCACTCGCAATTATTATTGCCGGTTCGGGTCCAACCGATAGAAATGGAAATCAGCAAATGATGAATACGAATTCACTCAAAATGCTGGCGGAAGGACTATCCGAACAAGGGATCGCGACCTTTCGATACGACAAGCGCATCATCAAACAAATGAAGGACAGAACCCTGAATGAAGAAAGCATCCGTTTTGACGACTTCATAACAGATGCTACCGAAGTGCTTCAGTATTTCAAAAGGGCAAATGCCTTTTCCAGCATACATATTATAGGTCATAGTCAAGGTTCCTTGGTGGGAATGATCGCTGCGCAGAACGGAGCAGATGGTTTTATCTCACTTGCCGGAGCAGGACAATCTATAGACGACGTGATCGTAGATCAATTGGAACAACAGGCACCCGGATTGAAGGACAATGCGAGACAAGCTTTCGATGATATGAGGGCCAATGGAGTTGCCCTCAATTATAGTGAAGGACTCGCGTCTATCTTCAGACAACAAATACAACCTTTTATGCTAACCTGGATGCGGTATGATCCTAAGCAAGAGATAGCTCGCCTTTCCATACCTGTTCTTATCATGAATGGAGATAGGGACCTTCAGGTTCAGGTTTCGGAAGCAGAAAAACTGAAGGCAGCCAAACCCGATGCGGAGTATTTGGTGATAAAAGGTATGAATCACATTCTTAAATTTATTGAAGGCGATGACATTGATAACAGCAAGTCATACAATGAACCTGGCCTACCTGTTGTTCCAGAAGTA
>JBCBDM010000259.1:0-3558 GCA_038529705.1 Bacteroidota bacterium | reverse complement strand
ATCAAGTGGGGTTGGGGCGTGCCTTTGGCCCCATTAAAGGCTAAATGCTCAATACCCGCCCGATCGCGATAACTAAAAATAGCAAAGACCTTGGGAGTTCGTTTGGAGGCCTGGTTGTAGACAGGGTAATGGTGTTTGATGGCGGCATCTTCCATCAAGAGGGCCACCAACTCACTTCCGGAGAGTTCATAGTCGATATGGGCGGTCTCCCGGCAGAGGTCCAATTCCTTTTGCTTCTTATCGTAAAAATGCCCAATCACGCGTTTTTTAATGTCTTTGGCCTTGCCCACATATAGGATCTTTCCCTTTTTATTTCTAAAATAGTAGATGCCCGGTGCATGGGGTAAGTTCTCTACCACCTCCCTGGACACATGGGGCGGTAGGGTGGCTTCCTTGGAGTTGGCTTTTAAAAAGGTGGTAAAGACCGTCTCCGCCTGTTCCTGGGCCAATAGGGTTTGAAATAAGATCACCGTCGCTTCCGCATCTCCCCGGGCGCGGTGTCTGCCATTGATGGGAATGCCCAAATGCCTACAGAGCTTCCCCAGGCTATAGGATCGGTATCCGGGTAGGAGTTTTCGTGAGAGTCGGACGGTACAAAGTTTCTTCCGTCGAAACTCCATCCCTATTCGTTTGAATTCCCCGGAGATCACATTGTAATCGAAATTCACACTATGGGCCACAAAGATGGTGTCCTGGGTAATGGCTAAAATCCGTTCGGCAATGACATCGAAAGTAGGAGCGGTAGCCACCATTTCGTTGTCGATACCGGTAAGGGCGGTGATGTGCACCGGAATATAATCTTCGGGATTCACCAGAGACGTAAATTCATCGATCACCTGCACCCCGTCATGCTTAAAAACGGAGATTTCCGTAATGCGGTTCGTACGTCCGGTGGTTTCAACATCAATGATGGTGTACATTGAGGATTTTAGATTTTTTGTGTTGTATAAAGATAGGGGCCGTTTAGGGATTATACAAAATCCAGTTTTTATTCTTTTGTTCCTTTTTGCGCACTCAAAATGGAAGAATATTGTACCGGAGACTGAGGTACTCGAAGTCTCCGGTTAGGAGATTTTGCAAAACATAGGACAGCAAAGTTTCTTTCTTTACGTTCTTTTTTGCCTCTCCAGGACGGAGCGTTAAAAAAGTATCCGGTGGATACTTTTAGCGAACGGGCCAGCTGGCGGGTTGGCTTAACCAAAAAAGGAGCCCTTTTCTTAGGTATTTCTTTCGCTTCGCTCAAGAACCGTATTACTTTTCCTAAATTTTCTCCAAGGCTTCGAAAATTTTATACGGAAAAGTAATACCTATACTGGAAGAAAAGGAAGGTTCAGGAAAGTAGAAAACGGGCCTCAGAAAAAACTATAAGTTATACCTATCCTGGACGAAAAGGGTTTAAATCAGCGGCTATCAGGTCACTTCGAGAGCCTCAGTGACCAACTTATATGGAATAATCGGAGAACCATTTTGAGGCCCGAGGTGGTTGCTGAGCTCGTCGAAGTACTCGAAGGCCGAAAAAAAGAATGAGTTAAGACGCCCCATTTCTAAGATCGCGATACGCAATTGAAAGCTTCGGCAATAAGTGCTGCTCTCCATTCATCAAGGCTTCTTTTTTTGTTCTGCTCCATCCCTGAATCTGCTTCTCTCGATAGAAGGCATGATCGATCCTATGATATTCTTCATAGTACAATAGTTTTACGGGAAGTCTTTTCTTGGTGTGATTCGCTCCTAAACCTTGATGATGTTGCGAGAGACGTTTGTCAAGATCTATTGTGCTTCCTGTATAATAGGTTCCGTCTGAACATTCCAATATATACATATATCCCTTTGGCATGCTAAGGCTTCATGAAGGGGGTAGCATTGTTGTAAAGATAGGAATATTAGTATGATGGTCACTTCGAGAGCCTCAGTGACCCGGTACTTTCTCGGAGGCTGAGGTTCTCGAAGCCTCCGGATAGGAGATTTTCAAATTACTCCTCTTTATAACTAATCCGCTCCCGAATCCCGCCACTAGCCCTATGGATGATCACATCGGCTTTGCGTTTTTTGGCAATACTCTTGGCTTTTCGAATGGCCGTGCTTTGCTTTCGGTGTTTGGACGTAATGCGTTTGTTGCCTTCCCGCCTAACGGCCCATCCTTCCTCATAGGGCACCACGTGTTGATGCCAGGTTCTGGCCCTTGCGGGGCGAGAACTTTCAAATATAGCCTTGATGAGATCTAAGAGGAGTTGTTTCCAGGATTTGCCTTTGGACATACACTAGTTTTATGGGCTGAAGATACAGTTTTTGGTGTTTATTTTTAAAGGGGTCACTTCGAGAGCCTCAGTGACCAGAACTTTCACCGGGGGCTGAGGTTCTCGAAGCCCCATTTCTGAGATCACGATAAGCAATTGAAAGTTTTGGCAACAAGTCATTTTTCCCATTCATTAGGGCTTCCTTTTTCGTTCTATTCCAACCTTGAATTTGCTTCTCTCTATAGAAGGCATGATCGATCCTATGATATTCTTCATAGTACAATAGTTTCACCGGAAGTCTTTTCTTGGTGTGATTCGAGCCAAAACCACGTTGATGTTGTAATAGGCGTTTGTCGAGGTCCAGGGTACTTCCGGTATAGTAAGTGCCGTCTGAACATTCAAGGATATACATAAATCCCTTTGGCATAACCGATGGGTTTAAAAAAGGGAGAAGTATTGTAGCAAAGATAGGCATTTCGATAAGGGGGTCACTTCGAGAGCCTCAGTGACCAAATGTTTTTCTTATAGGCTGATGAGGTGACTGAGTGATCGCGAAGCGATTGTATCGAAGTCACCGTGTAAAGTTGTTTCAGGGGACTTACGGCACCACCTCTTTTTCGGTCCACATATTCTCCACTAGCTTGCATTTGGAGCGATGGTGTTTTTCAACACCCAGCAATACAATGTCGAGATGAACCGGCTTTATTTTTATCACATTCAAGTTAATGGTGTTGCCATAAATAATCGTTCCTTCATCTTTTTTCGGCGTGCCGGGGATATGTACAGAACCATAATCCTTGGTCCAGTCGGCATTACTGAGTACTTGCTTCAGGTAGGGTGCGTATGCTCTTTCATCCCGGCGCGTTAAAATCGTCGCCTCCCCATAGAGCCTTAATTGTAGCTGTTTGTCTGGATGGTAGAATAGCGCTGAGACCTTGTTGTTTTGCTTCATCTGCTCTACCTTCGGAGTTCGGGAATCGGTAAAGAAAGTGATCTCCAGTTCGTCCGAAACACCCCGATTGACCACCGTTCGGGTTTCAGGGAATTCGCCAAAAGTGGACAGATAGAAATAGCGAAAAGGGTGTCCTTTTTCAGTATTGCTTAAAAGGAGTTCGGCTTTGGTGAAGGCTAAGAGTTTCATAGGTTTAAATTACGAAAAATGGAAAGGCTTAAAAAATGATATTGGACAGGAAGTTGTTTTATGTTCTTTTTTGCCTCTCCAGGACGGAGCGTTAAAAAAGTATCCAGTGGATACTTTTAGCGAACGGGCCAGCTGGCGGGTTGGCTTAACCAAAAAAGGAGCCCTTTTCTTAGGTATTTCTTT
>JBCBDM010000258.1:0-3563 GCA_038529705.1 Bacteroidota bacterium | reverse complement strand
ATTATCTTCCCGGCTCGGTAGCACAAAAGCATCTGCGGCATCATAACACGCTGCAATTTCACTTGCTTCACTAAGAAAGCCCAAAGGTATGATTTTTACCGCTTTGTTCGAAGTTTCCATACTCCCTTTTCCCAGGGTAAGTAAAGTGACTGGTACGGTAAGTATCTCCAGGGCATTCAGAATGAGATCAACCCCTTTTCTGTGATTATCTAGGGTTCCGGAGGTGTACAACAATACCTTTTCATCTTCCATTATTCCCAGGTTTTTTCTCAAGTCTGTTCCCTGAGCAGTTTTGAATACCTCCAACGGCATACCATTGGGAATGCAGACCTTTTGTTCAAAATGATTAAAATAACCACTCTGGTTGGCACATTCCAATAGCCATTGGGACGGGCTAATCACCGCGCCGGATGTTATTCTTTGAATCGCTTTTCGCTTTAATTTGAGTATCTCACGATCCATATCACGCACCTGGAGATTGCGATCCTCATCTCCCTGGTAATGAAATATCCCTTTGAATGGATTCATGTCATGAAATGTCCAGGCAATGGGTTTTGTGTTCACGGCAAAGAAACTTTCAAAGTCCAGGAAATCACCTACCCAATGTAAATGGATGATATCGGCCTCCTGAACCAATGGATGATCTTCCAGATTGAATTTACTAAAAGGAAAGGAAATAATCTCATAATCCAGTTCATCTCCCCACGATTCCAGGTGACGTTGATACACTTGAGTTTTATTCCCATTTTTCTTGCTCAATTTCCGAAATATCCTTTGCCCCAGGGAAGGCTTCCTGTAAGCAAAGAAAGAATCCTTTACTTCCAAATTGGCATAATCAATAGTCCTGTCTAATGAAATGTAGGCAGACTGTATTCCGGCTTTGTGCAGTGCCTGATGCAATCGCAAAGCCGCAATTCCCGCGCCTCCTTTGGAAGATGTTGTAACCTGAATTACCTTCATGTTGTCTTTTTACCTGTCAGGCGATGATATAGCTTTCTGGAGAATTCTTTGGCATATCGTTTATAATACCATTTGGGATAGTTATGAAATGTATAATCTCCAACCACGGTCCTTAACTTTTTCCATAAGACGCCCATTGTCTCCTTCTCCTCTCCTTTCCAGGAGTGATCCCATAAATGTACGGCATAACTATTTGCGGTCGTAAAGAGCGTATAATCTTCTTCCTTGTTCTGATAGGTCAATGCATAAAAATACTCCGGTGCAAATATGTGTTCGTTCTCTTTTAAATTTTTAGTCTGAATGATGGGACTGAAGGTATGAGTGATCACCGGAAGTGAAAACTGATTGAAGGGTGTAGTATCATAAAAATCCTTCATCACCTTAAAAAATCGATGACGGGCAATTCCTCCAAATAAGCCATAGGCCGCTCTTTCTTCAACCTCATAACCTGTGAAGAAGTTGAAAGAAAGTAAGTTGTCTATAGGTTTTATCAAAAACATATCGGTATCCATATAGATCCCGCCGTATTCGTGTAGTGCCTGGACCCTCACACAATCTGCTACAAAGGCGAACTTCTTTTTTCGATAGGCGTCCCGATAAAATTTATTTTGGTACTTCTTAGTATTTGTTTCGGTCCACTCCTTCAACTCAAAATCCGGGCAATGTTGTTTCCAACTGGCAATACATCGCATTGCGACCTCGCTTTTTGCGTTAGGTCCAAACCAACAATAATGTATGATCTTCGGAATCATTTAATTTAAACCTTGATTATATACCTTTTGATTTCTCCGGAAATAATTTCAGTAGCAACTTGGCTATTTTCATACTTATCCTTCGTCCTGTTTTTGAATGTTTCAATTGCATTTGAACATCTTTTCTGTTCAACAGTTTCTGCTGCTTCAGTAAGGCCATGGCATCTTCGTACATGGCAGGAAAATGTTTTTGGATCACTAAACGCCTTTCTTCTTCAATTTGGGCTTTATTCTTTGGATCGTTAGACATGCCTTCCAGATCGAATCTGGAAATAAGCATATTCAAATGCTCATAAGACATGCCCTCCTTACAGATAGCACAAATAAAGAATTCCCAATCGGATACAATTTTAAACACTTCAGAATAATAAAAGATCCGTTCAAATAAGTCTTTCTTTATAAAAGATCCCGGATGAGGAAGAGAGCGCTCTAAAAAATAACTGAAGCGCAAATCCTCTGGATATTCTCTCAGCATTTCCTTCCCCTGGGAAGTAAAAATGAGGTTCCCATAATAAAGGTCCTTGCCTCCGTCGATCTTCTCCTGTACCGCTCTCAATACCTGCGAATCATAAAGCACGTCGCCACTGTTCAAAAAAAGTAAATACTCCCCCGTTGCCATCCGAATGCCCTTGTTCATAGCTTGATACACGCCTGTATCCGCTTCGCTTATCCATGTATCGATGAAAGAGGCCTGCCTTTCAATAACCTCAAGACTCCCGTCTGTAGACTTACCATCCACTACCAAATACTCGAAATCCTGAAGGTCCTGGCTTATCACACTCGCGATAGTTTGTTCCAGGCCTTCGGCGTTGTTATAATTGACTGTGATAATGGAAATTTTTGGCATGAACAGGGGTCTCTTTTCTATTATTAATTTTATCTTTCCCGAAAATAGCGGTTCGCGCCGAACCAGGGTGTAAATATAGCTTTTTACGAGAGAAATGAGTCCTCTCGATCGATGGAGCGGGAAACAACTAACGAATGATTTCAAAAGAAAAAAAATTCATATTTATACATAATTTTAAAACCGGCGGCACCAGTATTGAGAAGAAACTAGGACATTTCGATGACCTGGAGCGAGATGTTCAGGATCATCGTACGATCAAGGAGATCGAAATGCTTACCCAAAGAGGACGGTTTTTCAGAAAGAGCCTGTATGCTTTGAAAATTGGAAAGCCGAAAGCTGCCCTAGAGAACTTTAAAACCTCCCTGTTCCCCGAATTAACGAAGGTACAGTACAACCATTATTACAAATTCTCATTTGTTAGAAATACCTGGGCCAGAGTCTATTCATGGTATGCCAATATCATGAAGGACGAAGTGCTTCGGGCCGCCTACGGAATTAAGGACCCTAACTTTACCTATGAGCAGTTTCTGGAGTCCAAAATAAATCACCAGACGTTTTCGCAATTGTATTTTCTAACCGATAGTAAGGGAAATGTCCCTATGGACTTCATAGGTAGATTTGAAAATCTCCAGGAAGATTTTACCATTGTCTGTGAGCGACTGGGGATAGAAGATCCCAGTCTTCCTAAGTTATTGGTGCGCAAATATGGACATTATACAGACCATTATACCCCTGCCACCAAAGATCTTATTTACAAATTATATAAGAACGAGATCGATTATTTTAAGTTCGAATACGGAGAATAACCCTATACCTTTTTGGCCAGTTTGTGGAATCCATTGCCCATCTTTCTAAAGAATTTATGCAAAAAAGATGTTTTAACCGGTACGGGTTTTAAGTTCATTTTCACAGGATAGGCAATGGGAATATTCTTATACTCATAAAACCTACATTCCTTAAGTACTTGTTTGTAGTCTTTATATAACGCCTGCAATAAGGGAAAA
>JBCBDM010000257.1:0-3566 GCA_038529705.1 Bacteroidota bacterium | reverse complement strand
GCCAATTCGATATCCGGAATCAGACCATCCACAAAATCGGTAAATCCATCGGCATTGGCTGTTTGGAATACCAGGGGAAGCATGGCATAGGTGTGATTGGGGTTCAATTCAACCGTTTTCTGAAAATTGGGAGAATCATAGAGCAAGAAGGAAGCCTGGTACTTTCCAGTGGTGTTCACACCAATTTGTTGTACGTTGATATAGGGCGCGAGTCCGTTGATGACCAGTTCGCTGGCCGAAGCGGTTCTTCCTGTGGTTAATATATAAACGGTAGAAAGATTTAAACTGTTGATAGCTTCTCCACCATTGATAAAGGAACTTACAAACAGACCGTTACTGGCAAATTCTGCCTGACGGTCCGGGTTCCATTGCTCGGTGTAATAGGTGTCTCCCGTAAATTGCCCGGTGATCATACTGGACAAATAAGTGGAGGATCGCACAGAGCCCCCTCCGTTGTAACGAAGGTCTACTACCAGGTCCGTAACCCCCTCACTCAGGAATTGGGCAAATACCGCATTGAGTTCGGAATCGAATTCGTTGGTAAAGGCATTGTACATTAAATAGCCAATTTTCTGACCATTGATATCGAATGTACGGCTTATATGAATCGGGTTTTCAGTGAATTCCGTCTTTGTAAGTTCAATGGAATTACCATTGGGAGTAACGGTCGTACCGTCATAATCGGCCAGGCCAATGGTATACGTGGTTGGGTCGAGAATAGTACTAAAGTTAGTATCCGTGATCTGTTGTCCGTCTACCGTATTAAAGATCATTCCTCTGGTGACCCCTTTGGCTGCTGCATCGGTATTGGGTAATACATATCGAACATAGCCAAATACGTTGCCGCTTCCATCGGGATACAAGACCAGGCCAAACTCCATTCCATTGTTAAGACTGGTTCCAGCCAAAGCATTTTCCAATTCGTTGAAGTCTGAAACCAGAATACTAAATCGGTCCTGTGGGGATTTGAGAAATTCGAAGAAACTCTCCGGAGAATCGAAACTACCTAGGAAGTTGTTAAAGTCTTCTTGCGTAGCAAAGGCATCATCGGCCAGTTCCTGTGTATCTGTTTTGTAGAGATAGAAGAAATTGAGTCCGCGCCAGATAAAATCTTGAATTTCGATGGCCGATGCCGGTTGCGCATTGTCATCATTGTCTTCAAAACAGGAAACAAAAATGGAGGATACGGTAAGGAGGAGTAGGAATAGGGATCTTTTCAAAGCAAAAGTTTTTAAAAAACGTAAGAATCTATGGTTATCGTAGATTGAAATTGAACATTAATTCAGTCTATAAAACCCCTAAAATACTTACATTATTGTGAATTTAAAATTTATTGTAACAAAAATTACGGTGGCTCGTCATAACAGAAGAACGGCCTAATAAGCGTTAACCTAACCAAGATGAATCAGAAAGAGTTTTTAGCCACGGTGCTTCCTTATAAGGATAAACTATATCGTTTAGCCAAACGACTTCTGGTCTCTAGTGAAGAAGCTGAAGATGCCGTTCAGGAAGTTTTTTTGAAATTATGGAAAGGGAAGAATAGTATTGGAAACTATAAGAACCCGGAAGCATTTGCAGTGACCATGACCAAGAATTACTGTTTGGATCGTTTAAAATCGAAACAAGCCTCTAATTTGAAGATCGTACACAGCAATTTTCAGAACAGTGAAAACCTTCAGAAAAAGGTGGAAGCTAATGATGGAGTTCAGTTGGTTTTCAAAATCATGGAAACCCTACCCGAAAAACAGCGATTGGTCTTACAGCTAAGAGACGTTGAGCAGTTTGATTTTGAAGAGATAGCCGAAATGTTAGATAGCAGCGAAACTGCGATCCGAGTGACCTTGTCACGGGCGCGGAAAGCTGTGAGAGAACAATTAATAAAACAATACAACTATGGAGTTAGCTAATATTGAAAAATTGTTGGAGGCCTATTTTGAAGGCAATACCACTCTGGCTCAGGAACAAGAACTTCGGGTTCATTTCAGGAGTGAGGAATTACCTCCTCATTTGGAAGTGTACCGGCCTATGTTCATGGGTTTCGATATCGCCAGAGAGGAAACTTCAGAACGTGAGTTTACCCTTCCGGAACCCAAGAAGCGCAACCGTTTCTGGAACCTAAGCATTGCGGCATCCTTACTGCTTGCAGTAGGAATATCTGCCTATATGTTCACACAGTCGGGAACGGGCCTTACGGCAGAAGAAGAGGAAGCTCTGGCAGCTTTTCAAAAAACCAAGGAGACCATGTTCCTACTTTCGGAGAATCTAAATGAAGGAACTGAGAGCTTAACACATCTGGAAGAATTTTCCAGCGGACTTTCCAGCCTGAATGTATTGAACCAATTTAACGAATCAAAGAATTTAATTTTAAAGTAAACCCTAAAGAATATAAAATGAAAAAGTTAGCAATTTTAGTCGCATTTATGATCACCCCAATGCTGGTGTCTGCACAAGGAGTCTTCGATTCTTACGAAGACGAAAATGACGTTACCTCGGTGGTCGTAACCAAGAATATGTTCAAACTTCTAAGCAAGATCGAAGTAGAAAGTGACGATCCTGAAGTACAAGAGTATATGAGTATGGTAAATAGTCTGGATAATATCAAGGTATTTATGACCGAGAATGAAAGTATAGGTGCCCGAATGAAGTCAGACGTACAGAAATACGTAAACTCTTCATCCGGATTGGAAGAATTGATGCGTGTGAAGGACGATGGTAAAAACGTCAAGTTCTACTCCAAGCAGGGAAAGGATGAGAATCATGTAAGTGAACTTCTTATGTTCCTGGACGGAGAGATGGAAGGGAAAGACGGTACCGTAGTAATGAGCATTACCGGAGATATCGACCTGAAACAAATATCTAAGCTTACGAAAGAACTAAATGTTCCCGGAAGTGATGAGTTGAAGAACGTAAAAAAGAAAGGATAAGATCATGACACTAATCAAGTATATCACCGCACTGATCTTGGGCCTACTAACCATGGCGAGCTGTAGTAACGATAAGTCTTTACAGCGCTATTTGGTAGACAAGCAGGAAGATGACAGATACCTTAAAGTGGACCTGGCAACAAGTTTACTTCAAGCCGAAAACAATACCTTCACGGAAGAGGAAAAGGACATTCTCAATACTGTGAAGAAAGTAAATGTAGTGGCCTACCCTTTAAAAGGAGCCAATGCCGAAGAGTATCAAAGTGAAAAGGCTCATGTTGAAGCGATATTGGACCAAGACAAATACAAAACTTTGATGTCTACGAATTCAAATGATTTCAATATCACTCTGTCTTATTTGGGAGAGGAAACTGCCATCGACGAAGTGATCGTCTTTGCCACAAGCCAGGAAAAAGGTTTTGGAGTATTTCGATTGCTGTGCGACGATATGCGTCCTGACCAGATCATGAAACTGACCAATTCCATACAAAAGGGGAATTTGGATGTTTCTAAACTATCGGGGATAGGAGATATCTTCGAAGAGATGTAAGTTTATATACATAATAAGAGTTGAAAAGCTTCGGTACCGCCGAAGCTTTTTTATGGTTGCCCCTCAAGTAGTTTACTAAGATTATTCCTACA
>JBCBDM010000256.1:0-3654 GCA_038529705.1 Bacteroidota bacterium | reverse complement strand
AACCCTGGCAGTTCTTCTGGCATCTCTTGTGTTTTTTCAAGGATGCACCGTTTATAAAGGATCGATCACATTAGAAGACGCCGTGGCCCAGCAGAAGAAAGTAAAGGTTATTACTTCGGATAACCCAAAACCCTTCGAATTTAAAAAGATAGAACGGGTCGATGGGGAATATGTGGGCATTCCAAAGCGTTATTCTCAAGCCGAAAATATCACCTTAAAAAAAGAAACCATCACCGAGATCAAGGAGCATGATAAAACAATGTCTACCATTATTACCTTTTCTCCACTGGCCATAATTGTTGGTTTGGGGGTTATTCTCTTTGGCAACAGCGACGGCGGATATTGATCTCCTCTGTTTTATTGGCCCGCTTTGAGTAAACGGTTCCTTCAGATTCCTACACGGGTTATATTCTTCTTAATATTTCGTTAATGAAAAATCTTCATAGAATCTTCGCGGAATGAGTCTTTTTTATCGATTATGAGCTCAAAACGTAGATGAAACTCAGAATTTTGCCGTAAAAAACTACGTGTCTACTCTTATAAATTTGATTACTAGATATATACAATTATGGTAAAACCATAGCTTAAATGTGGTAAAAACACGTATTTCATCGATAAAAATGAACATTAAGTCGAAAATAAATTGTCAAAACTGTTTGATAATTTCATTTAAGGTTGAAACAACTTTACTTTGTAGAAGCTTACTATGAACCATATAAATAACCATCAACTCATCTCTTTTTTAGGTATTTGAGTCTGGTTTTTTGTGAACCCAAAGCACCAATCTAAATGAATTTCCAGCTCCCCATAGGAATTTCAATTTTTACGATTTTGGCATCCATCAGTGTTTTTCTGATGAGTGCGATCTATGTATATGAGAAGCAATTTTCCACAAGGAAAGTTGCTTTTTTTTATTCAAAAAATTTTAGAAGCCCATTACAGTAAATATATGCTTATGAAGATCTTTACTCGATTCTCTATTACAAAACTTATTACCTTCATACTACTCCTCACCTTCGGTTTGTGGAGTAATAAAGTTTTGGCACAGGCAACACCCATATTCCCTAATAATGGGACCCTAGTTGCTGGAACCGATTTACAACCCGGTGCAGTCTATCTATATGAAGACGTACAGTTAAACGCGAACGGCGGAACGTTAGATGTCGATGCTTTGGTATCCATCGTCAGCTTCACAGGAACGCCAACTGTGCAATCCCTTGACTTGACACAAGATGTTCTTAATCGTTTCGAACCTTCCATTACGTACGACACTCCCGGAGAAGCGGTGGAGTTTGAGGTCCTCTTCATTTTAGCAAATTCTGCAGACTCCAATTTAGCCGATGCAGTGAAGTTTCCTCTGGATTCTTATTCCCTGGAAATCATAGACCTGGACGCAGGCGAAAATGCAGATGTCTTAGTTCCATTTAGCTATGAATTGGAAGGGCAAACCCCTCCCGGAACCATTATCACAGCTTCCGGAACGGGCGATCGTAGATTCTTCCAAAGCGCAAACATCACAGATCCGAGCATCAATGTCTTAAATACTCGATCTGTTTTAAAGCTGAATTATCTCAACGTTAGCAGGGTGAGTTTTGCTCTGGGAAGAAATAACAACGATCCCAACCAAACCAGAAATATATCCGTTGGGTTTTTAGGTGAGGTGGTTTATGGTAACCCAGTAGTCACCGTTGTGAATAACCCCCCTACGGTTGTGAATTCTTCCACAACTACGACTTTGAACACGGCGACAAACCCACTAAATTTATTAACAGGAGCCACAGACACGGAAGGAAATATTAGTGTGGCCACGATCATTCTGTTAGATCCAAACGATCCGTTTAATTTTGGCGAGCCCGGAAGACCGCTGTATATCGACGGGGAAGGTCTTTATGAGGTGGATGCCACCGGCTCTGTTGTCTTCACTCCGGATGCTGGATTTACGGGGGTAAGTACCGTTAATTTTAGAGTGGAAGATACCCCGGGTGCAACTTCAAATCTTGGACAGTTTCAGGTAACGGTCTTAAACGTTGATCCATGCGATGCCGCTGCTTCTGGTAATACCAATAGTGATTCCGACAATGTTTCGGATATATGCGATTTAGACGACGATAATGATGGAATCCTGGATGTAGATGAATGGAATTGCCCTACAGGTTTTATAGACCTGGCCCAAACATTTAGCGACAATACTTCAGACCCCGGAACCATTAATGGCGTTTATCCTTTTAGCGGAGCTGATGCAGACTTCACTTATGAGTTATTGGGTAGCGCTACATGGAATAGTGGAGTGCAAAATCAAGGTGGGACCACTGGAGTATCCGGACAATATATTAACGTTCAAGCCCAGAATACGGATTTTCCCGACGGAGATTGGGCCGTATATTCATTTTCTTTCAATGAGCCAGTGTACAATCTCGAATTTAAATTGGGTGGACTAGACAACCAGGATAGAGCGGACTTTCTGGCCAACAACGGAGGGGTCAATGTACCCGTTATCCTAACAGATATTAACCTGGGAGGAAATGGGACGTTCAACGGACAAAGCGTTATCAGCTCTGCCGGTGGAGCCAATGCACCAAATAATAGTATTCAGGTGAACGTTCAAGGACCTCTTACCAACCTTGTTGTCCGAACCGCAAAGAATAATGGGGACACAAACAATATCACCCTGCAATTTTATGAATGGAGTTATTGTCTGGAACAAGATACCGATGGAGATGGGACTCCGGATCATCTTGATGAAGATAGCGATGGAGACGGTTGTCCTGATGCGATTGAAGCTAGTGGACCTTTTGATGGTACAGACATCGATGGTGATGGAGAAATCACTGGGGGCGTTGGTGCGGATGGTGTTCCTACCGCAACAGGAAGCCCACAGGCAACCAATAGCGATGTAACGGATGATACGGTATCTACAGCTTGCGTAATTGTAGCCACTGATGATGAGAGTACGGGCAATACCAATGGTGATCCAGTCACTATCAATATTCTAACAAATGATTCTGAAAATGGTATAAACCCTCCGGATCCAAGTGACGTTACAGTTACCCTGGATGAGACCAGTGTTCCGGGCGGTATTCTAAATGGAGATGGTAGTGTAACGGTACCTGGTGAAGGAACCTGGTCGTATGATGATACGACAGGAGAACTAACCTTTACACCGCTAGCTACCTTTACCGGTAACCCCAGCGATATTACCTATACCTTAACGCAAGTAGCTACAGGTAATACAGATACGGCTGTGGTGAATATCGAATACGACGATCAGGCCCCGATTGCCACTGATGATGAGAGTACGGGCAACACCAATGGTGACCCTGTGACCATCGACATACTAGCCAATGATACTTTGGAAGACGGATCTACTCCGGCACCTGGTGATGTGACAGTGACTTTGGATGAGACCAGTGTTCCGGGCGGTATTCTAAATGGAGATGGTAGTGTGACGGTTCCGGGTGAAGGCACCTGGTCGTATGATGATACGACAGGAGAACTGACCTTTACACCGCTGGCTACCTTTACGGGTAACCCCAGTGATATTACCTATACCTTAACGGAAGATGCCACAGGCCTTAGCGATACGGCTGTGGTGAATATCGAATACGACGATCAGGCCCCGATTGCCACTGATGATGAGAGTACGGGCAACACCAA
>JBCBDM010000255.1:0-3717 GCA_038529705.1 Bacteroidota bacterium | reverse complement strand
AAGGTAAGAACAAGCAACTACGATCTTGTAGGTCAGGCAACCGTGGACATGACTTCCTTAGATGCTTCGATCTACTTTGTAACCGTAACTACCGAGTCTGGTTCGGTGACCAAACGCATAGTGAAAAAATAACTATTTCTAATAAGGCCTTACGGCTAGAAAGAAGAGCTCTACACATGTAGGGCTTTTCTTATATATTATATTTATATATTCGATGAATTACTTAATACATCGATAAAATGTTTAATTATTGTTAGAAAATATGTTAATTTCACCCATTAATTAATTGTTAACCCAAATTTACCATGAGAAAGAAATCATCATTTGCCAGGAGTGTCTATAAGCTATGTTTGGCTGGTAGTATACTGCTTTTTACTTCGCAGCTAAGCGCCCAGTTTAGTTCCAATAAACCTATACCTTCAAGAACAGAAGCACAAGTTTCCCAACAAAAGGTAAGCTCTGTTTCGGATTATTTGAAAAACGAGAAGACGTCCGAAGTAATTGTCACGGCGAGTCATGTGAGCCGGGTAAGTGGCATAGCGCATACGTATTTGCGTCAAAGTATTAACGGGCTCGAGATATATGGAACAGAATCAAGTGTGCATAGAGCAGCTAATGGTGAGATTGTTCAAATTAATGACAACTTCATTTCGGATATAAATTCACAAATGAGAAGCTCAGCTGCTGGTATTGATGCCGGTTCTGCCGTTCAATCGGTAGCGCAGCAAATGGGCTACACTATTGATAACTTAGTTGAATTAGAACGTTCACAGAACCCCAATAGAAAGGCTGTTTTTAGCAAAGCAGGTATTTCGGTTAGTGAAATTCCTGCCAAATTAATGTATTACTATCGAGAGGGAATAGGAATCCATCTCGTTTGGGAATTATCTGTTGAAGAAATTGATTCTTCAGATTGGTGGAATTTTCGCGTAGATGCTACCACGGGAATGATTATCGATAAGGATAATTTTACAGTGTATTGCTTCGGAGATTCTCATGATCATGATGATCATTTAGATGGATGTGATGAATGGAATATTTCTCAGGAGGAAACTCTATTTTATACAGTAGCAGAACAACCTACTATGGCGGTAGGAAGTTACAATGTTATTGCCTATCCGGACGAATCCCCTAATCATGGAGCTTTGGGAAGACAGGTCGTGGTAGATCCGGATAATGCCACAGCCTCTCCATTTGGTTGGCACGATACGGATGGTGTCGCAGGAGCCGAATCAGAGTACACCATAGGTAATAACGTGGATGCCTATGATGATAGGACCAGTACCGTTACCGGAACCGGATCCGGAGTTGATTCTGAACGAGCCTTTGGGGGGCCTACCTTGACATTTAGCGATAGTTGGAATCCAAATATTAACCTGGGTACCGACCAAAGCATAGACGCTGCCGTAACCAACCTTTTCTATTGGAGTAACATTATACATGATATAACGTATCAGTATGGTTTTGACGAGGCCGGAGGTAATTTCCAGGTAAATAACTATGGTAATGGTGGAGTTGCTGGAG
The DNA here is from genome assembly GCA_038529705.1 of Bacteroidota bacterium. Taxonomy (GTDB): domain Bacteria; phylum Bacteroidota; class Bacteroidia; order Flavobacteriales; family Flavobacteriaceae; genus Aureisphaera. The sequence continues at coordinate 2,193 of JBCBDM010000255.1, read as the reverse complement.
ATTCTGTTCGTGGCGAAGCTCAAGACGGATCAGGAACTTGTAATGCAAATTTCTCTACCCCTGCAGATGGTGGAAGAGGTCGTATGCAAATGTACGTATGTGGAACCCGGGACGGTGATTTTGACAATGGAGTGATCATTCATGAATACGGGCATGGTATCTCCAACCGATTGACAGGAGGTGCAGGAGCTGCCGGATGCCTTGGAAACCAGGAGCAGATGGGAGAAGGATGGAGTGATTATTACGGCTTAATGCTTACGATGGAGTCCGGAGATGCCGGTACAGATTCAAGAGGAATTGGCACTTGGTTAGTAGGACAGGCCGGAAATGGTCCTGGAATACGAACATACCCCTATAGCATATTCAGTACAGGAATTAATCCTCATACCTACGATGATATTAAAACGGAAGCAGTACCACATGGTGTGGGGTCTGTTTGGTGTGCAATGCTCTGGGAAATGACCTGGGAGTTGATCGATGATCACGGTTTTAGTACAGACTTATATACGTTTACCGGGGACGTAAATACGGATGCCGGTAATGTTCAGGCATTGGCATTGGTGACAGAAGGGATGAAGTTGCAAGGATGTAGTCCTGGTTTCATTGATGGTCGTGATGCCATCCTTCAGGCAGACCAGAATATCTACGGGGGTGCCAATCAGTGTGCCATTTGGGAAGCTTTCGCAAGAAGAGGGCTCGGGTATTCTGCAGATCAGGGAGCTTCAACAAGCCGAGCAGATGGAACAGAGGCCTTCGATGTGCCTCCTATAACTTTAGCGGTTACCGAGGATAGCTTCTGCCTAGGAGAAGGACCTATCACCATTGGCGGTGGAGTCATTAGTGGAGGTAGTTATAGTGGACCTGGAGTTACCGACGATAGTAACGGAAGTACCTTTACATTCGATCCTGCTACGGCGGGTGTAGGAACGCACACCATTACCTATACTGCAGTGGATTGTAACGGGATTACTAATTCTGCCACAGATACTGTAACCGTGACCAATACTGCCCCAGTTGCCTCTTGTCAGGCCATTACATTGAATTTAGATGCGTCGGGAACAGCTATTCTGGATCCTCTGGCGGCAACAAGTGCAACATTGACCAGTGGAAATAATAGTTCAGGAAGTGAAGGTTTTACGGTGCTTCAAGTAAATATTACGGAGAATGTCAATATCTCATTCGATTGGACGTATAGTACTTCGGATGGGCCGCAATATGATTCCTTCGGATATGTGTTAGGAAGTACCTACACGGCTATTAGTGATGAAACTGCAGGAAGTGGTAATAATCAGTCAGGAACATTCAATTTGGCGCTTACTGCTGGAGATTCCTTCGGGCTGGCTATGCGTACAACAGACAATCAATTTGGTGCGGCTACAGGAACGGTTACCAATTTCACACCTGGATTTACAGGACAGTTTTCTACTCCAAATTGGACAGAGGTGTTGCAGCAATCAGATGGAACAACCAGCTTTTCAGGAGCTATGACCTCTGTTACCAGTTCCTGTGGAACAACAGTTGCTACTCCAAGCCAAACGGTTTTCACTTGTTTGGATATTGGAACGCAATCCGTGGACGTTACGGTAACAGACGATTCGGGCCTAAATACAGTTTGCTCTGCAATTGTGACCGTAGTGGGTACAGGCAATGCTACACAATTTGTAGGAGGTGCTTGGTCCGCGGGAGCGCCTACAGGAGTTTCGGCAGTTACCATAAGTGACGATTATGATACAGCTACTCTGGGAAGCTTTGATGCATGTTCTTGTGAGGTAGATGCAACGAGAACTTTGACCATTGGTGCCGGAGACTATATGCAGGTTGCCGGTGATATTACTGTAAATGGAACCCTCATTGTAGAACACGAGGGAAGCGTCGTGCAAATTGATGATGCCGCAGTTACTACCAACAACGGTACGATCAATGTATTACAAACCACTCCTAATTTGGCTTCTAGAGACTTTATGATCCTGGGAAGTCCTATGAGCGGAGAGACCCGGACTAGTGTTTGGAATTCGGCCTTTTTAGTATTGGATGCTACCACGGCCAACTTTGTTCCTAATCCCGATGTGGCTGCCGCTTTCCCTGGTGCGGAGAACTTTGTCGATGACAATAACGACTTCTGGGGTGTCTACTCCGGAACCCTCGATCCGGGAGAGGGTTATTTAGTACGTCCTCAATCTGGTTTTGGACAAC
>JBCBDM010000254.1:0-3822 GCA_038529705.1 Bacteroidota bacterium | reverse complement strand
ATTAAATTCAATTGAGCACTTTGTGCCATCCTTGCTTTGCTACGTGCAATGGTTCCTTCATAGTCGATATATCCGTCCCAGGCATCATATTTAGCCGGGGTAATTTTATCATACGGTAAAGGATTGTCATAATCACGTTCTCCAATATCAATATAACTATATCGATCTGGCATAACCACATCACTCTTAACTCCTTCCAATTGCGTAGAACCTCCATTCACACGATAGAACTTTTGTGTGGTTAGTTTTAAAGCCCCCATGTCTCCCATGTCATTTTTGCGCAACCACTGGTTAAGGTCAACCATGTTCTGAACCGTTCCTTTTCCATAGGACTGTTCACTCCCAATAATAATTCCTCGCTTGTAGTCTTGCATAGCTGCCGCCAAAATTTCTGAAGCAGAAGCCGAAAGTTCATTCACAAGAATCACCAAGGGGCCATCCCATGCCACTCTCTTATCTTCATCTTTTAAAACTTCCTTTCTCTCCCCTCCGGAAGCCACTTGAACCACAGGGCCTTCTTTGATAAAAAGCCCGGCAATATCCACAGCCGTTTTTAAGGATCCTCCCCCATTTCCTCTTAGATCAAGGACCAAACCTTCTACCCCTTCTTTCTTAAGGTTCTCAATCTCTTTTTTAACGTCGCTGGCCGCATTGCGCTCTCCATAATCTTTCATGTCGAAATAAAAGGCCGGTAAATTGATCAGACCGTATTTCTTCTCCTCTTTTTCTATTAGGGTAGATTTGGCATATGTTTCTTCCAGTTCCACCACATCTCTTGTAATTTCTTCTTCTTCAACAGTTCCATCAACCCTCTTTACGGTTAGGGTAACTTTCGTCCCTTTTGGCCCTTTAATTAGCTTTACGGCATCGTCCACGCGCATTCCAACAATACTCACTGGCTCATTCTCATCTTCCTGCTTCACCTTCATAATCATATCTCCAACTTCCAAATGTTCTCCTCTCCATACAGGTCCTCCACTAATTACCTCTACCACTTTGATGTAATCATTCTTTTTCTGAAGTCTGGCTCCAATTCCTTCCAACTTTCCACTCATCCTTAGATCAAAACGGTCGCGATCTGGTGGTGCAAAATAATTGGTATGTGGATCGAATTCTTCAACCACTACGTTTAAAAACTGCGCAAAATAGTCCTTACGCTCCAGGTCGTCCACAAATTCATAATACTCGTCCAGTGAAGTTTTGGATATCTCTCGTGCCTTCACTTCCATTTCTTCCAATGTCAATTTTGCATTTTCGCTCAACTCATAGGTTTCACCCTTATCCTCAGCTTGCTTCTTATTCTCGATAGCCGCGTCTTTTTCTTCTACCAGATCGTAGTAATTGGAAATAGCGGCGAACTTTAATTGCTTTCTCCAACGCTCTTTCAATTCCTTTTTGGACGTGGCATAGGGAATCTCATCATAATCTACATTGATCGTCTCGTCCTTTTCAAAATCGAAAGGCTTCCCTAAAATCTCTGTGTAGAATTTTTTGGATTCAACCTGTCTTTCAAGAAAACGTTCGTACACTAAATTAAAAAAGGTGAGTTCTTTGTTTCTAATCTGATCGTCGATCTCAGTTTCATATATACTAAAATCCCGTAGATCCGACGCCAGGAAATAGCGTTTTAAAGGATCCACTGCATTGATAAAATCTTTATAAACCCCTGCAGAAAAAGCATTATCCATATCCTTAGGGTCATAGTGACCCTTGTCTAAGACATATGTAATAAGATCGATAAGTAGTTTATCTTTATCAGGGTCGTTAAATTCTTTGCTGGTAAAACTACAAGAGGCTGCAGCTACTAAAACAGAAAGCAGTAAAATTTTTAAGTTCTTTTTCATTAATCGCATATCGTCATTTTTTAGGACACCTAAAATATATAAAAAACCGTGCCATTTGGGTATAATGATACTAATTTTTTGTTAAACCACCAATCCTGTGCAAAGCATTACAAATAAAGGCTTTTCTGAAATACCCATTCATCGTGGATTCCTTTTGAACCCATTTTTTATCATTTGTGAGGAACCCGTGATTTTCAGTTTGTATTTTGGAATTTAATAATTGTATTTTTGTTAGTGTAAAACCAACCTCCATGTCTGATAAACGACCTCTGATATTAGTTACCAACGACGACGGCATAACAGCTCCGGGTATTCGAACCCTTATAGAGGTAATGAACGAATTGGGAGATGTATGCGTGGTCGCACCGGATTCTCCGCAAAGTGGTATGGGACATGCCATTACCGTAAATGATACGTTGTATGTGGATCGTGTGGTTATTGATAAAGATGCTCGCCAAGTGGAATATAGTTGTAGCGGAACCCCTGCGGACTGTGTTAAGCTTGCCACTAATGAGATCTTAAAACGGAAACCTGATCTCTGTGTAAGCGGCATTAATCACGGGAGTAACTCTTCCATCAATGTAATATACAGTGGAACCATGAGTGCCGCCGTAGAGGCCGGAACCCAGGGTATTCCCTCCATAGGATTTTCCCTGTTGGACTACTCGCTGGAAGCGGATTTTTCTCCCGTAAAAAACCATGTCCGAGCTATTGCTCAGCAAGCCCTTACTAATGGAATTCAGAAAGGGGTGGTATTAAATGTTAACTTCCCCAAATTAAATGAGAACGAAATTCAAGGTATAAAGATCTGCCGGCAAGCGCATGCACATTGGGTCGAGAAATTTGACAAACGCACCAATCCGCTAGGGCGCGAGTATTACTGGTTAACAGGAGAATTCATCAATGAAGATAAAGGTGAAGACACGGACGAATGGGCGCTGCAGAATGGTTATGTCTCGGTGGTTCCTGTTCAATTTGACCTGACGGCACATCATGCCATTAAGGACATTAATTCCTGGGATCTATAAGAACGAATTCATGAAAAAAGAAATAGCCATAGGATTTGTCACCGGACTTATTTGCAATACATTGGGAATAATTATCACCACTTTTATCGTGTCCAAAGTGAGAAACCTGGGATTTGAAAGTACTTTCGATTTCTACCGAAGCAGCGGCCATCTCTGGATGCTGATAACCCTGGGAGCACTTCCTAATCTGGCAGCTTTTTTCGGATTTTTAAGAATAAACAGAGAATACAGGGCCCGCGGAGTTTTGTTAGCCACCTTTGTGGCTGCGATCACCGCCTACCTGATCTATTTTACATAAGATGAAATACTATCTTTTAGCTGGCGAAGCCTCCGGAGACCTCCATGGGTCTAACCTAATGGCAGCCCTCAAAAAAAAGGATCCCAATGCGGAGTTCCGTTTTTGGGGAGGGGATCTTATGCGAGCTGAAGGAGGGGCATTGGTCACCCATTATAAAGAGCGCGCCTTCATGGGTTTTGCGGAAGTGGTAAGAAACCTTCGGAAGATATCGAAGCTTATCGCCTTCTGCAAAAAGGATATCGCTCAATTTCACCCCGATGTGCTCATTTTTATAGACAATTCGGGCTTTAACCTGAGGATTGCCAAATGGGCTAAACCCCGGGGATTTTCCACACATTATTTTATCAGTCCCCAGATATGGGCATCTAGAGAAGGTCGCATTAAAACCATCAAGGCGACCATTGACCATATGTATGTGGTATTACCGTTCGTGAAGACCTTTTATGACAAGCATAGCTATCCGGTCCATTTTGTAGGGCATCCCTTGATCGATGCTATAGCCAAAAGACCTCAGGTGGATCCTGAGCAATTTCGGGAAGAATTTGGTTTGGACGAACGCCCTATTGTTGCCCTGCTTCCGGGAAGTCGGAAACAGGAGATCAAAAAAATGCTCAAGGTTATGTTATCTGTGGTCAACGACTTTCAAGATCAC
>JBCBDM010000253.1:0-3856 GCA_038529705.1 Bacteroidota bacterium | reverse complement strand
AATCCCTGTACAATTATGGAAGATGAAGATGCTGGAATCAAGGTTATCATTACTATTACTGAAGGTATACCGGTGGCAGACATGATCAAAGCTGCCGATTATATCAAGGATAGAAATTGTCGTTTAGTGGGACCCAACTGTCCCGGAGTGATCACTCCCGAAGAAGCCAAAGTGGGCATCATGCCTGGATTTGTCTTTAAAAAAGGACGTGTAGGTATCGTATCGAAATCCGGAACATTAACCTATGAAGCTGCCGACCAGGTGGTAAAACAAGGATTAGGTATTACCACTGCTATTGGCATTGGTGGAGACCCAATCATTGGCACGACAACGAAAGAAGCGGTTGAATTATTGATCAATGACGATGAAACTGAAGTGGTTGTGATGATCGGTGAAATTGGTGGTCAGTTGGAAGCAGACGCCGCTCAATGGTATAAAAATAGTGGAAGTAAGAAACCTGTGGTTGGTTTCATAGCTGGAGAAACAGCTCCTGCCGGGCGTACCATGGGGCATGCAGGTGCTATCGTAGGCGGAAGCGATGATACAGCTCAGGCCAAGAAAAAAATCATGCGCGAATGTGGAATTCACGTGGTGGATTCTCCTGCCGAAATCGGCAAAAAAGTAGCCGAAGTCTTAGCGTAAAACTTTATGTAAATAATAACATCAAAGCCCTGTGAGTATTCGCAGGGCTTTTTTTATATTTGAAAGAATTCAAATAATAAAACACTATACAACCAATCATATGAAATTACTGGAAGGAAAGACCGCTATCATTACCGGAGGAAGCCGAGGTATAGGAAAGGGGATCGTAGAGACCTTTGCGAAACACGGAGCTAACGTTGCATTTACTTATAATTCTTCTGCCGAGGCAGCAGAAGCCATTGCTGCGGAAGCGAGTAAGGAAGGGGTAAAGGTAAAGGCGTATAAAAGCAATGCAGCAGATTTTGAAGATTCCCAGGAATTAGCCGCCAAAGTACTTGAAGAATTTGGGAGCATCGACATTTTGATCAACAATGCCGGAATTACAAAGGATAACCTCCTAATGCGTATATCAGAAGAGGATTTCGACAAGGTGATCGAGGTAAATTTGAAGTCTGTGTTTAATATGACCAAAGCAGTCCAGCGCACCATGTTGAAGCAACGCAAAGGATCCATAATCAATATGAGTTCTGTGGTAGGCGTGAAGGGAAATGCCGGACAAACTAATTATGCGGCTTCTAAAGCCGGCATTCTGGGCTTCACTAAATCGGTAGCCCTGGAATTAGGTTCCAGGAATATTCGTTGTAATGCCATAGCCCCAGGATTCATTGAAACTGAAATGACAGGTAAGTTGGATGAAGCAACGGTACAAAGCTGGCGAGAAGCCATTCCCCTGAAAAGAGGAGGTAGTCCTGAGGATATTGCAAATGCCTGTGTGTACCTAGCCAGCGACCTATCGGCCTATGTTACCGGACAAGTACTCAATGTTGATGGAGGAATGCTTACTTAAAATTTATGATATGCGATATGGGATAGATGATGTATATCGTACTGATCTATCGTACGTCGTCCCATGTAAATCGTAGATCCAATGTCCGCAGAAACCATTCTATATATTGTTATCGCAGCTGTGGTCTCCATGGCCCTGGTTGTATTCATGTATGGCTACAGGACTAAGTACTCTCAAGGGCTGAGATGGCTTTTTGGTTCGCTACGCTTTGTAGCGCTGTTCTCTCTGTTTTTATTACTTATCAACCCAAAATTCAGAACCAATACCTATACCGTAGAAAAACCCAAACTACCTGTACTGGTTGATAATTCTTCCTCCATGGTAGAGCTGGGGCAGGGAGATGAAACGCTGGAGTTTATTCAAAACCTAAAAGAGAATACAGACCTTAACCGTAAATTTGATGTTGAATTCTTCAACTTCGGAAGTGACTTCGTGAATCAGGATTCCATTAGCTTTTCCGATCAGCGTACCAATATTTCAAAGGCACTCGAGGCGATTGAAGAGTTGTTTAAAAATGAGTCTGCACCAACCATTTTAATCACCGATGGAAATCAGACCCTGGGAAAGGATTATGAGTTTTCTTCCAGAAGTCTTTCCAATAGTCTTTTCCCGGTGATTGCAGGAGACTCCACTCAATATGTAGATCTTAAATTGGAACAACTCAATACAAATAGGTATTCCTTCTTAAAGAATCAATTTCCGGTGGAGGCTATTCTGGTATACAGTGGTCGGGGTAGCGTGAATTCGCAGTTCGTGATCACCCAGGACGGACGGAGAGTCTACACAGAAAACTTGAGTTTTTCTGAAGAGAACAATACCCGGACCGTATCCACTACTTTGGATGCAACTCGAGTTGGTCTTCAACGATATAGTGCACAGATCGTTCCACTTACCGAAGAAAAGAATAAAGTAAACAATCGTAAAGCTTTTGCGGTAGAGGTAATCGACCAGGCAACCAACGTCCTTATAGTAAGTGATATTATCCACCCCGACTTGGGTGCGTTGCGAAAGGCTATTGAAACCAACGAACAACGGACGGTTACCTTTAAAAAGCCAACCGAAGCTACTTCTATCATAAATGACTATCAATTAGTGATTCTCTATCAACCGGATCGTGACTTCGCGTCCGTGTATACAGAAATCGAAAGGCTAAAGAAGAACACGCTAACCATTACGGGACTACAAACCAATTGGGACTTCCTCAATTCGGTTCAACAGAATTTTAGTAAGGAGGCAACCAATCAAACCGAAGAGGTAAATGGAATTCTCAATCCAAACTACGGCGCCTATGCTGTTGATGATATTGGTTTCGATAACTTTCCTCCCCTTAGAACTGAGTTTGGAGAACTGTTCATTGAGGTTCCGCATGAGATCTTACTGGAACAATCCATAGACGGTTTTACAACCAACTCGGCTTTATTGGGTTCAATGGATATAAATGGCCGTCGAGATGCCATTTGGGACGGGGAAGGCTTATGGCGATGGAGAGCGCATACCTTTTTGGAAGGGGAAAGTTTTCTCGATTTCGATGAATTCATGGGTAATGTGGTTCAATACCTGGCATCAAATAAACGACGAAGTAGGATGGAGGTGAGTTATGAGACATTCTATTATAACAACAACCCATTGACCATCTCGGCTCAGTATTTCGACAATAATTTTGTCTTCGATAACAGGGCTCAACTTACTATTACTGTGCAACATAAAGATACGGAAGCCGTTACCACATTTCCTATGCTATTGAAGAACAACTTCTACGAAGTTGACTTGAACTCATTACCGGCCGGAGATTACAATTTTACCGTTTCAGTTAAGGATACCGGTATAGCACGGAGTGGAAGTTTTACCATACTCGAGTTCAATGTAGAAAAACAATTCCTAAATGCAAACGTAACGAAGTTACGGCGGGTAGCGACTCATACTGGTGGTGAGGCCTATTTCATGGATCAAAGCGAAGCCCTTATAGAGTTACTTTTGACCAATGAAGCCTACAAACCCATTCAAAAAACCGATCAAAAAGTTGTACCTTTAATTGATTGGAAATACCTGCTCGGATTGATAGTATTAGCGTTGGCAACCGAGTGGTTTGTAAGAAAATACAACGGACTTATATAATTAACCAAAAACATTAGAACATGGAAAAATTACCAAAAATTGGGGTTCCAATTATTATCATTCTGGTCTTAACTATCATCATCTTAGCCAAATCGGCCATTACGGTCGGATCCGGGGAGGCAGGAGTGCTGTACAGAACGTTTGGAGGAGGTGTGGTGACAGATGAGCCGCCGTTAGCAGAAGGGTTTCATATTATCGCCCCTTGGAACAAGGTCATTATTTATGAAGTACGCCAGCAAGAACTATTTGAAG
>JBCBDM010000252.1:0-3885 GCA_038529705.1 Bacteroidota bacterium | reverse complement strand
TGGACTATAACTACTCATTTGAGTTTCAAAAATATACAGATATTGACCTTCTTGTTCAATAATTTTGACATTTATGTTTACGGGTAGAGGGGTTATCGAATCTGATATTTTGCTTATCAATGAATCTTTTTCCTTAAATTCAGTCACAGGTGAAAGTGTACCTTGAAAAACCTCTCGTTCCTCTAATTTCTTTCCAAGTGGAGCTCCCCAAATAAGTATACCACCATCTGAATTTAAGAATGCACAAATACCTCTAATAACGCCGTCTAAATTTTTATTGAAGTTTCCGAAACTGGGATGAAAAGCCTTAAATTCAATTTTGTCAGATTCTTCTTTTTCCTCAATAAAAAAGTTGTTAATGTCCTCATAGTTAAGGTCATTTAAGTCTTTACCAAAATACTGTTGGGAATAGTTTTTCATAATGCACTATAACTGGTTATATAAATTCATATATCGCTGCTATCCAAAACCACGGCTCGGATAAAAGCAATTTTATGATGTACTGGGGAGAGTGTTAAAGATAGGAAAAAAGAGGGAAGCACTCCAAGGAAAACCGGAAGAGACTCCTTACTTTTTCAATAGGACCGTTCTTTGTTTTTGTGCGCTTCGCGCTGCAGCCTCCAGGATTTCCATCACGATCAAATTATTCTCCAAAGAGGAAAGGTCGAAAGGAGGCATTTCCACTTCATTGTGGATCACCGCCGTGAAAAACACAAAGGGATCATGGTAAGGGGACTTTCGTTCCTCCAGCTGCAGGGCGGTTTCTTCAAATCCGTCGTAACCTTCGGCCATGCGTATCCTAAGATCGTTACGGTTGTCTGCATAGATCGCCCCTTTTAGTCCATAGATCTCCATGTCCTTCCGGCCCATGGGCCAATTCCAGGAAGCCTGTATCAAAGCCACCGCCGTATCATACTGCAAGATAATAAGGGCTTCATCCTCCACTTTGGGATTGTTCTCGGGTTGTTGTTGGGTCGTGATGGCCGTTACACTTTGGGGCTTCTCTCCCTTCATCATCCAGGTGAGCAAATTGGCCCCGTAGCAACCAAAATCCATCAGGGCGCCTCCACCATTGAGCACGGGATCCGTCAACCATTCCAGAAATTCCGGGTCTACCCCTATTTTCTTGGGACCTCTATGCCCGTCTCTCACGATCACCTTCCGGATATCCCCAATGAGACTATCGGTCTGAAGCAATTCGAACGCCTTATGACTGGTAGGGTACCAGGTGGTCTCGTAGTTAGTCAATACATGCACTTGGTGCTTACGCGCTAAGGCCTGCATCTTTCGGGCATCTTTCAAGCTTACAGCCAGTGGTTTTTCTACCATGATGTGAATGCCCAAGGGCGCACAGGTCTCTACCACTTCTAAATGATCATAAATGGTCCCGAAAGCAGCGACCGCATCGGGTTGCCTGGCTTCTATCAATTCTTCCATGGTATCGTAAACCTTGTCCATGGAGAATTGATACTGACTCGCATAGCGCTGGGCCAACTCTTTATTGGGCTCAACGATCCCCACTATTTCGAACGCCGCTTCGTTTGAATCGCTGTTGAAAATCCAATGGACATGGGTATGGGTGAGTCCGATAACCCCTATTTTCACCGGTTTATTTTGTCCCAGGAGTTGGGTAGCAAACAGTAAAAGGCACATAAGTGCCATCCATTTAAACCTTATGTTATTTGCCGTTGTTTTAATTGTGCTATCCATAATTTTTTTTATTTCCCGCAGAACTACCCATATCATCCCAATCTTATTTCATCCTCCCCAAATACGCTAGTAATAGTTGTATGGCCTTCCCTCTATGACTGATCCTCCCCTTCTCGTCCTGATTCATTTGGGCAAAGCTTTGGGAATAACCTGTAGGCAAGAAAATAGGGTCGTATCCAAACCCTTCGGTCCCTCTTTGTTCCTTGAGGATCTCCCCCTCGCAAATACCTGTAAAGAGTTCTGTTTTGTCCGCCATGGACAAGGCGATCACCGTTTTAAACTGAGCGGAACGATCGGCTTTCCCTTCCAGGTGGCCCAACAGTTTATTCATATTGGCCTGGGCGTTGTTTCCCGGGCCGGCATAACGGGCGCTATACACCCCAGGAGCACCGTTAAGGGCATGAACCTCCAGCCCCGTGTCATCGGCAAAGCAATCTAGCTTATAGTGCTTACGCACGTAATCTGCCTTGAGCTGGGCATTGCCTTCTATGGTGGGTTCCGTTTCGGGGATGTCGTCATGACAACCAATATCGGTAAGACTCACCAGATCGATATGTGCCGGCATTAAAGCCTTTACTTCTCTGTATTTATTTTGGTTGTGGGTGGCGAAGACGAGGGTCATATTAGATGTAAGATATTAGATGTTAGATGTTAGATGGTGGAAGTTAAGGAATAGGTAAATATACTGAAAGGTGTCTGAGTGATCTCGCGACCCAAGGAGTGAGATTGTATCGACGACACTTGAACACGCTAGTCGAAGTTCTTTTCTTTTTTTAAACTACCGTCGGGGTTATAGAGCTTCCATGGCCCTACTTTCTTCATATCAACCTGCTTTCCCTCTCTTTCAAGATACTTGGAACATGGTATGTCCGTGTATTCATATTGCTTCACATAATACGTTGTCGTTACATATCTGGCATCTGCCAGAAAATCGGAAATGTTTTGGGCATTCGTTTGCAATTCCAGGGTTTCGGCATCAAAGCAAATTCCACATTCACCGTAACTGGTGTATTGCAAGGTGTTTCCAAAAGCATCGAACTCTGTAATATTGTCTAGTGTACCACCTCTATTATACTCCTTGACTACCCCGACAGGTACTTCAAAATAATCATCTCCTATCCTATACACATAAATGAGCCCTTCGGCTTTTTTCCTCCCATTCCGGTAAGTTTCATCAATGGGTAAGGAATCTATCGGTTGTATTCCTGAAGTAAGTTCCTTGTACCGTTCCGAATATTGCGAAAACCCCAGTATAGGGACAATCAAGAAAACCACATATAAGAGTCGTTTTCTGCTAGCCATCCGAAGTATCTTTTAACTGAATCAAGGTAGACTGCCCGGCAGCGCATAACTTTTCTTCTCCGTTTTGAACGATAAAGATATCGCTTCGGCAGATGGTGAGGGTTCTACCACTTTTTAATACCTCACCCCGGCCAATGAGCATATCGCCCTGGGCAGGTGCCAGTAAATTCAGTTTGAATTCTACCGTCAACACAGAAGCATTCTCTTCCATCAACGAAAAAGCCGCATAGCCCGCCACATTGTCGGCCACGGTACTTACCACTCCCGCATGGAAGAAGCCGTGTTGTTGGGTAAGCTGTTCCTGAAAAGGAATCCGAATCTCACAAAAACCCGGACGTACCTCGCTAAGCTCGGCTCCCAGGTAGTCCATAAAACCCTGCCGACTAAAACTCTCGGTAACTTTCTGCTTATAATTTTCGGTTTTGGGTGTAAACTTCATTATCTGTCCGAATGTAAGGCGACTCGGTTCCCTTCGCTATCTATAAAGACCGCCATATAGCCATGCTCTTCAGAAATTTGTGTTTTGGGTTGATAGATACTTCCTCCGGCAGCTTCGATCCGGTCCAATTCCTGTTGGACGTCTTCAGAAGTAAAGTACACCAGCGGTCCTTCCTTACTAGGTATATAACTTTCTTGCTGAATTAAAGTACCTGTAGCTCCATATACTTGTCCGTTGTTCGGGAACCAGGCCATCTTCAATCCTCCAAAGTCCATGGGCTGAAGTTTTACATCCATCACCTTTTCATAGAAGGCGATAGCGCGCTCCATATCCGAAACTGGGATTTCCACCCAGCCAAACGTATTTACTTTCATCTCCCGGCGGTTACGATTCGAGAATTTGTTTTAGATCCGTCAATCCCTCATCGAAATCCT
>JBCBDM010000251.1:0-3901 GCA_038529705.1 Bacteroidota bacterium | reverse complement strand
GCTTGAGCATTCCCAGCTGATTACGCTGATCTGTATCATTACCAATGCCATACGGCAATATATCTCCACGGGAGCGGTGGAGAATACCAGTAATAATACAGATCAGCGTAATCAGCTGGGAATGCTCAAGCTAAGTGGTATCTTTAAGCCTAACACCAACTTTCAATTGGACTATGATGCGCTGATAAAAGCATCAAAACAAACCGAGGATAATACGACCCTTTCTGTGGTGGGTGGCAATCCGAACGATATTTCAGAAGCGCTTGAAAATAGGCCATTTTCGGTGAATCAGAATGTCAATGTCTATTATACATTGGACGACAAGAATATCTTTGCAGGACAGGTCCAGCATCTATGGCAGGATGAAGATCCATTCTATGGGGCGATACAAGACTCTATCCCTTTCGCCGGAATCCTTCCACTCGATTTAAATCAAGAAAGATATAGCATTAATCAGGAGAAGAACGTTCAAACCAATAAGTTGGACGCTAAAGTGGACTATTATTATGTGCTGAACAATACCAGCAATCTCAATTTTACGTTGGGAAGTACCCTAAGTAATCAGCAATTTGATTCGGGGATCTTTCAGTTGCTGGACAATGGGAGCCGTAATGACCTGTTGCAGACCCCGGTGATCGATGGTACGACGGAACCTTTGAGCAACAATGTTGAATATGGTTTCTCGGATGTGTTTTTAGGATTACACTACAAGATAAAGACTGGGAAATTCATTTTTACCCCCGGAGCTACCCTTCACAATTACAATATCAGGAATACACAATTAGGGACCACAGAGAAACAAAATGATTGGTTGGTCTTACCAGATGTGAATGCTATCTTCAATATTAAGAAGAGTGAGAGCCTGCGTTTCAATTATTCCATCTCGGCCAATTATACCGATGTAAACGATTTTGCCCGCGCCTACGTTTTTAATAATTACAATAGCATATTTCAAGGAAATCGCTTTCTGGAGAACTCTTTCTCTCATAGTTATAACCTCACTTATTTCAGTTTTAATCTCTTTAACTATACCAATGTGAGTGCATCTTTGAGTTATAACCGAAACATAGAAGGGATTAAGAGCAATACCAATATCGTTGGGATTAACCAGGTAACGAGTCCGGTGAATATCGATAGTAATTTTCCGGATGAGACCTTTTCGGCTTTCGCCCGTTTCAGTAAGCGAATCAAGAAAATACAATTTCGGGCAGGTGGGAACCTTTCCCTAAATAAATCCAACAACCTTATTGGACAACGAGATTTCGACGGACAAGGAAATCCAACCGGAATAACCGAAACCCTTCAGCTAAGTGAAAGCTTCACCCAGAGTTACAATACGAGTATTCGCAGTAGTTTTAGAGATTGGCCTAATTTCGAAGTGGGGTATAACTTAACCATAAATCAATATGATAACGGTGGCTTAGAGCAGACTTTTTACACGAACAGACCGTTTGCCAATATCGATGTTAATTTTTTAAAGCACTTTTCGCTAACAGCGAATTGGGATTTCTACAAATACACGAACGACGAGAAAACGGTAGAAAATGATTATTCATTCCTAAACGCCACTTTATACTATCAAAAAGGAGAAAGCCCCTGGGAATTCTCCCTGCAGGCAACGAATATTTTGAACACGGAGTTTACCAATAACGACAGCTTCAATGATCAATTCAATACCACCAATCAGTATTTTGTGTTGCCAAGAATACTGATGTTGGTGGCCAAATACGATTTGTAAAAGGGGTTATATCCCCAGTTTTTTAAAGACCTGGGCTTTATAGCTATCTCCGATAGGAATTCTTTCATTTTCGGTAAATATTCGACTTTTCTGAATGGATTTTATATGATCGATATTCACAACATAGGATTTATGCACCCTTACAAACTTAGCATCGGACAGTTGGTCCAGAATTTGTTGGAAACTCATGAGGGTGAGAATGGGTTTTTCCTGAGTTGTGAATATTTTTAGATAATCCTTCAGGCCTTGAATGAAAATTAGTTCTTCCAAAAAGATTTTTACGTTTTCATATTCCGATTTTACAAAAATGAAATTACTGGGAGAAGGTTCGGTAGGAATTGACAAGGTGCTGACTGGTTTTTCTGCCTTTCTCTTCAATTGATAAAGCTCTCGTGCTCTATTGACAGCTTTCAAAAAGCGGGGAAATGGTATGGGTTTTACTAAATAATCCACTGCATTGAGATTAAAACCTTCAAGGGCGTATTGGGGATAGGCCGTAGTGAAGACAAATAGAGGTTTGTTATCTAGAGATTCTATGAATTCTATACCATTGACCTGGGGCATTTCAATATCGCAAAAAATAATATCAACCTGGGTCGTATGGAGTGTCTTCAAAGCATCCATAACGTTGGTATATGTGCCTAAAACCTCCAATTCTCCAGAATCCTGGCAATAGGATTTAATCACCTTTAAGGCCAGAGGTTCGTCATCTATGATTATGCATTTCATTTTGATTAAGATCTAGTAGTAAGTTTACCGTAAAATAGTCCTCGGACTTTTTGATATGTAGTTCGTGTGCGTCCGGATATAAAAGGGCCAATCTATTTCTAATATTAGTGAGCCCAACACCAGAACTTTCCTTATCCCTTTTACCATTTTGACCAAGTTGATTCCGACACTCGAAGTGAAGTTTATTCTCAATTACTTCCATATTGATTTGAACTTCTGTCTTTCCTTTGAAATCTGTCCCATACTTAAAAGCATTTTCAATAAATGAGATGAGTAATAGGGGTGCAATCTTTTTTGATTCATAATTTCCGGTAGCCCGAAATCCAACCAACTCGTGATTCACCAGGCGCAAACTTTGAAGGGAGATATAGTTTTTCAAATACTCAATCTCTTTGTATAAAGGTACTAACTCCTTATCGGCTTCATATAACATATATCTCATCATCTCGGAGATTGAAATAACTGCCTCGGGGGCATCGTTGGATTTGTCCTTTACCAGGGAGTAAATACTGTTGAGAGAATTAAACAAGAAGTGCGGATTTAGTTGTGCCTTCAGGAATTGTATTTCAGATTCCTTTTGTCTTATTTCCTTGGCTTTAGATAACTCTTCTTTCTGATATAGATTCTTTACAAGAGCTATGGTGCCGCCCAACAAAAAGAAGCCGGTAGATAACATTGCGGACATAACCAGCCTAACACTTTGAACGGGTGGGATGAATTTACGGTCTTGAAAGATCTGATCTAGTTCTGTCTGCGAGACAAGCGGAATTTCCGGAAGGAAGAGATTCGCTAATTTATTGAGTACAATGAGTAAGGTAAGTGAAACTAAAATATACGAGAGAACTCGTTTTCGTAATAACAGCAAGGGCACCAGAAATGCATAATTTGCATAAAAGACGATAGGGTTTATTAAAAAACGAAGCAAGAAGAACCCTTGCATTTCCCGATCACCTGCTAAGGTAGGAACCAGATTTAACAGGAACAGACACATCCAGAATAATAGATGAATCCAAACCTCGCGTCTACTTATACTCCTGTCTGTCAAATGGATAATAGAATTTTTAAGGGGTGAAAGAGATGCCTAAATCTACAAGTTCTTTTATCGAAAGCACCGGAGATTCTCTATTTTTAAACTTTTTTAACACCAATTCGGCCACTTTCATGGCGTCATGCCTACTTCCGAAATATTGATGGCCCTGAACCGCTGGTATTCGATCCTGTTTAATAAGGACTTTTTCCTCATAAAGTATAAAATAGGTCCAACTTTCATTGTCGTGGTTTTTTTGAACCCGCATCGAATATAGATTTTGGTCAGAATGTTGAATCAGTATATTCTGATCCGTTATAAACACCAAGGTATATGCCACTAACACCGTGAAACACAAAACCGTGATATAGGACAATTGCTTTTTCATGACTTAAAGGGAGCTAGGT
>JBCBDM010000250.1:0-3938 GCA_038529705.1 Bacteroidota bacterium | reverse complement strand
AACAAACAACGAATACACACCGAGCAAAGCCCACCAATGGAACCGTCTTATATGTGACGCTATCCACTATGTGGCATTTCCCCCAACCATAGCAGCAAGAGCACTGGCCATGGTACATACGGCCATGTACGATGCATGGACCAACTATAATGACGGAGGTTGCGAAGTGAGCACCTGTACCGGAAGCCGTTTTAAACAACCCAACAGCGAGTGCACCTCTGCCAATAGGGAGAAAGCCTATAGCCATGCGGCCTATACCGTTGCCCATGCCCTGTTTTGGTGCCTATTGCCACCGGAGCATAAAGATATGTTCAGGAATTTTATGTGCCATTGCGGGTATGACCCCGACAACAAAGATCTGGAACCCGATAATCCGGTCGGACTCGGAAATCTCTCTGGGAAGCTTATCTTAGAATGCTTTGCCGGAGATAAGGCAAACCCATATGCCACCCTGGAAGAAGGGAAATATAGCGACTTCACAAATTATTGTCCGGTGAATCCTCCCGTACCCCAACCCATTAAATACCAGGACCGTTGGCAAGCACAGCTCAGAGATCATAAGCCGCAGGAGTTTATGACCGCTCATTGGGGACTGGTCAAGCCCTTTGCACTGACATGGGGTGGACAGTTCCGCCCGCCAAAACCAATTCCCTGCGGACATCGCGACTTTAAAAAGCAGGCCGATGAGGTATTGCGCTATAGCGAAAAGCTGACAGACGAACAGAAGCTTATTGCCGAGTTCTGGGCGGGAATGCACGAAGATAAATTTGTAGATGCTGTGAAAGATGATAGTGGAAGATCTGCAACCCCACCCGAACAATGCTGCAGACAGGCAAGATATCTATCGAAAAAATACGGACATAAAAATGCGTACGATATAAAGATGTTTTTTGTGCTCTGTAATGCCCTGCTCGATGCAGGAATTGCTGCGTGGGACTGT
Organism: Bacteroidota bacterium; assembly: GCA_038529705.1. Classification (GTDB taxonomy): domain Bacteria; phylum Bacteroidota; class Bacteroidia; order Flavobacteriales; family Flavobacteriaceae; genus Aureisphaera. The sequence goes on along the minus strand of JBCBDM010000250.1, from coordinate 2,998 downwards.
AAAGTGTATTACGACTATGTGCGGCCCGTTTCGGCCATACAGTTCTTATACAGAGGTAAGAGCATAAAAGCCTGGGGTGGCCCCTGTGAGGGAACCCAGGAGTTGGAAGGAGAAAACTGGCTACCGTATATTCCCTCTCCGCCTTTTGCCGAATACGTGTCGGGCCATAGCACCTTTAGTGCAGCTGCCGAAGAGGTACTCTGCAGTTTTTGCGGTAGCGGTAAATATGGAGAATCGGTTACAATCCCCAAGGGGGGATCCAGAATTGAACCTGAATGTACACCTTCTGAAGATGTTACGCTGGAATGGAAGCTGTTGAAAGATGCTGCCAATGAGGCCGGAATTTCAAGGCTGTATGGCGGGATACATTTTAATGATGGCGATATGGAAGGCCGTAAGCTCGGAGAGCGAGTGGGTTGTGAAGTGTGGGAAAAAGCGCTGCACTATTTTAATGGAGAACTTGGATAATACATAGAGGGATGACAGTTATATCAATAGCAAACTTTAAGGGGGGTGTCGGTAAAACCACTACCGCAATTAACCTGGCGGCCGGACTCAAAAATCAGGGGAAGAAAGTCTTGCTTATTGATATCGATCCCCAGGCCAACCTCAGCCAATCTTTGGGAATTACTGAAGATATGGAGCGTTCAATTTATACCGAACTCCGTAACGAAGGTTTCGGACAACCGGCCAAGCTATCAAATGCTTTGGTAAATGCAGTAGGTTTGGACCTGATTCCCTCTTCCTTAGACCTGGCAAATGCCGATCTGGAACTGGCAAGCGTATTTCGACGCGAATTTGTGCTCTCCAAATTGCTAAAACCCTTAAAAGGCTATGACTACGTTTTTATTGATTGTCCACCTGCCATGAGCCTGCTGACCATAAATGCGCTAGCGGCCAGTGATTTCGTTTTTATTCCCTTGCAAGCCGAATATCTGCCCTTAAAAGGAGCCCGGAGTTTTCTAAAGCACTTTCAGCTTGCCCTAGAATTGAATGACCACTTGCGCTTGCTGGGATTCGTGTTTACCAAGTATGACAATCGAAAAAAAATGAATAAAAAGATACGACAGGAATTGGTGGATGAATTTACAAATGAGAAAGTATTCAACACCAACATCCGAACCAATATTGCGTTGGCCAATGCACAGGAAGAAGGAATAGATATTTTTAAGTATGACGAGAAATCTAACGGAGCTTCGGACTATGCGGCCTTGGTCGAAGAATTCTTGTTGAAAGTGGAACCCTAAAATAAAGTACTATGAAATCTATATTTTCAAGCAGACGAAACAAAAACCCACATAATAACGAAGAAGCAGAAAAAAAGGAAACCCCTTTCTTCTCCAAGGATAGTAAATCGTCCTTTTTTAATACAGCTGAAGGGGGGTCTATTCAGACCAAGTTAAGTGTAGGAAAGCCAGGCGATAAATATGAAAAAGAGGCAGATAGTATGGCTGATGCCGTAGTAGGTAACAGTGCTTCAAAACCCGATATTCAAAATAAAGAAATCAGCAGCATCCAACGGGAGTCTTTGGCAACACCGCAGGAAGATGAGAAACTAGGTACGGCAGAACAGCGGATGGAAGAGGATAAACTGGTTCAGGAAAAACCGGAACTTCAGAAAATGGAAGGCCCCGAAGAAGAGGAAGGGCTCATTAGTAAAATGGACGATGAAAAAGAGGATGAAGGAATGATTAACAAAATGGAAGATGACGAAGAAGAAGTTACTCCCGATGTCCAGGCAAAAGGCAGTGGAGGAAATAAAGCCGCAAGTAATCATCTCTCTCAAAAGATAAAAAGTAAATCGGGAACAGGCAGCAAGCTATCCGAAAGTGCCCGGGCCGAAATGGAGTCTTCCTTTGGACGTGACTTTAGCGATGTTTCCATACATACAGATACGGATGCCGTACAGATGAATAAAGAGTTGGGCGCAAAGGCCTTTACCCATGGCAAGGATGTCTATTTTAACTCCGGTAATTTTAATCCGGAAACCAGCGAAGGTAAACATCTTTTGGCACATGAGCTTACTCATGTGGTACAGCAAAACCAACCGGATAAGAAATCCGTTAGCACTTCCTCAAATAGCAAACCTGCAATCCAAACAAAGGGCGACGGTCAAAAAGATCCCTTGCATGATTCATTGCTAGACCAGTACAGTAAAGCTTCCGGGATTCCCAGAGATGAGGTTAATCAGCATCAGGAAGGCTACAGGCAATGGCTGTTTCAGAATGTAAGCAAAAGGCCACAACTGGCAGTTTCGCTGACTACCCCCGGAAAAATACCCAGTCCGGATCATTTTCGAACAAAGAAGCAACTGGGAGCCTGGGAAACAGCCAATTTCAGATATAAACCACAAGTTAGCTTCAATACTGATAAGATAATAAAAAGTGGAGTTGAACACAGTTATGTTAAGCAGGTTCAATACCTGCTCAAAAACCCAAAGTTTGAGTATGCTATTGCCAAGGAAATATATGACGATTCGAGAGACCGGACCCTCGATCCTCTGCTAAGACATAGTTGGCGGGAGGTATATAAAAGGATAAGGAGACATTCCCGGAAGCATTTTGCTATTTACAGAAGGGTGGTTAGTGCTATGGAGAACGAACTTATCGCTCATCTGTCAACGCTACCGGGTAAGGGAAACCCCTTAGATGTTCCTCAACAGGAACTCGATGCCTATCTGACATCCTATCTGACTTATTTCACCGCAAAGCTAGAATACAAGTTGTGGAAAGCGACCTGTGATTTAGAGAAAAAAGACTATCCGAATTTCTTAAAAGGAATTTATAGTATTCGTGGGAGGCTTAAGGTGAATTGCGGACCTCGCCCCAAGGTACCACCAATTCCACTAATGCCTGTTTCGATTAAATCTAAAAAAGCAGGGGCATCCAAAAAGAAACCTAAAAGTAAAAAATGAGCACAGTAGTCGAAATGTTAGAATTTAAATACCTGGAGGCCTATATTCAGTATCGATTGAATTTGTATTTTGATACGGAAACTC
>JBCBDM010000249.1:0-3973 GCA_038529705.1 Bacteroidota bacterium | reverse complement strand
TGTTATTTCCGGAACCGGAACGGGCTAGCGATCTACTTCTTGTCGTGGCCAGGTTCTTCTGCATTTCTTCCATTTCTTTGCGCTGTTTGGTAACACGCTCTTCCATTTCCTCGCGTCTCTCTATCATTTCTTTACGGCGTTCTTCCATTTCAACTTCTCTTTCTTCTGCGCGTTCTTGAGATCTTCTTGCAAGGTTATTATTTCTCTCTTCCATTTCTACGCGCCTCTCTTCCATTCTCTCCTTGCGATCCTTCATCCGGGCTTCTCGCTCTACTCTGCGCTCTCTCATTTGAGCTTCTCGCTTGGCGATTCGCTCTTTCATTCTTTTTTCATGGGCTTCGGACCAGAATCCTCGTTCTCCATCGGCATCCATATAGAAAAAGAACTCCTCAATGGGTTCGTCGCCACTTATGTTGTAGGAACCCGAATGTCCATCATCATCGGTATATGAAATGGCGATGGAAGTAATCTCTCTTTGCGAATTTCTTCGCAGGCTATAACTGAGGTCAATTCCATGTTCTTTCAACAATTCTTCTTTCATTTTGTTCAATTCGGCATCTGTTGAATTTTTATTGATCTTGATCCGGAATTCCTGAACCTTTTGCTCTGTCCATGAGTTGGGCTCGGGTTTTTCGGTAACTACTTCCGAAGAATTGACAGGGTTCAAAGTTGCATTTCCGCTCACATACAATACACCATCTTTGCCCTTCTCGCCGAACTTTTCAAGTCCTTCTTCTTTGTTATAAACTATAATCTCTCCGTCGGTTGCTATTTCCTGTTCCTGTTTGGGGAGTTCGTTTTTGCGATATTCTTCGCCATTAATGATATATAGTGGATTGTCTCCCAGTATTTCTTTTTTGGGATATTCGATAGGGTCTTGCTTTGCAAGGGATTCTGCTACAACACCATTGGGTGTGGCTCGCATGAGGAGCTGCCCGTCCTTGCTTCCAAACTGTAACTCTCCATTTACAACCTTCACTTTAATTTCGGCGATGGTCTTCTCGTCATCACCTCCGTAGACTACATTTTTGTAATAACGAGGCTGTTGGGCGAATTTGGTTTCAATGGAAAGGTTGGTAAGTTCATCCTTGGCATTTCGCTTACGATCTTCGAAACGCACTTTTAGATCGTTTGTACTGCTTTCCAATTTACCTGCAATCTCTTCCAATTCATTATCCGTGGTTTGCGGTGTGATGAAGTAGGAAACGGTTTCATTTACGGCCAAGGTAGCTATAGCTGCTTCATTTTCCTTATAAGTTACTACCTCCTTCACATTAAAACTCCATAGAAACAATGCGAGTAGGGGTAATACAATGCTTAATTTCCAGATGTTACGTCTCTTGGACGTGCTCTTGTTTAACATAATAATTCGTTTTTTGATAAATGATTGATAAAATTGAGTGGTTAACGCAGGTGCAATTATGGGTGATGAGGCCTTTACCAGCGTTAATTGATATTGTTTTTTCGAGGATACAGATAAGACGGTTTCATTATCTGCAATGAATTCGAGATTTTCTTCCAGGCTCTTTTTATAAAGCCAGGAAAAAGGATTCATCCATTGGAGAATTCCAGCCAGATTTCCAGCGATGAGATCCAGGGAATGCCATTGAGATGCATGCACTTGTTCATGTTTTAATATCATTTGAAGTTCTTCTTCCGAATGAGCCATTGGATTGTACACAATATATCTGAAGAAAGAGAAGGGAGCAATCTCCTTATCCACTTTTACAAAAGTGTATTTCCTTCTTTTTTCCGAAGGATATTGATTTATAAGTCTTAGCAATGAGATGAACTGAACCAGAAGACGCCCCAGAAGTATAACAACTCCTAAGGCATACAGGGCCAGAACTATTTGCCACCAATCCACGGTAGATGCGGTTTCCTGTGGAACGCTCATTTGAGTTGTCATTGGATGGAAATCTGCTAACGGTTCAAAATCCATAGTTGGGGCTTCCCTGTATATGGTTTGAGTAAATTCTAAAAACGGTAAAAATAGTGCCGCCAGGATTCCGGCTAACAGGTAGTGTCTTTTCGCAATAAATAGCGTGTCTTTGCGAAGGAAAACAAAGTATACCCCATAAAATATGGAAAGAATACTTATGGATTTAATAAGGTAGATTCCAGTTTCCATATTAGTTCTTTTTTTCAATGATGGCCAAGATCTCACGAAGCTCCTCGGCACTTATTTTTTCCTCCTTGGCAAAAAATGAAACCATACTTTTGTAGCTATTATTAAAATAGCGTTTGGAAGCCAGGTTCATAAATTTTTTCGCATACTCTTCTTTGGTTACCAGGGGAAAATATTGATGGGTCTTTCCGAAGGCCTGGTAGGATACAAACCCTTTTTCCTCCAAATTTCTAACGATAGTGGACACCGTATTGTAGTGATTCTCGCCAGGTAAGAGTTCAATAATCTCTTTTACAAAGCCTTTTTCAAGTTGCCATAGAGCCTGCATGATCTCTTCTTCTTTGTTTGTTAATCTTTCCATAGAGTAAACTTAAAACTATTTTTATAGTTATGCAACTATTTTTGTAGTTATATAACTGAAATAATAGTTTGTTATTGTGTAGGATTGAAAAATCCATACCCTTTTTCCCGAATTTGAACCAACGTTGTTCATCCTAAATCTTGTAGTATCTTCGCATAAAATTTTTCTGCATGGACATCCTCTATATCGCTATAGGCCTTACCTTACTAATTCTTGGAGGGAACTGGTTGTTAAAAGCCGCTGTTGGGTTGTCTTTACGGCTCAACATTCCGAAGATAGTGATAGGGATGACGGTAGTTTCCCTTGCTACTTCTGCACCCGAATTGATCGTTAGTATTAAGTCCGCTCTGGATGGATATCCGGATTTGGCATTGGGTAATGTCATTGGATCGAATATTGCCAACCTTGCCATGGTATTAGCAATAACGATCATACTTTCGCCTATTTTAGTTGAGAAGAGTTTTTATAAAACAGACTGGCCGGTGATGATCATAGCTTCGATCTTACTTTTCGTCTTCATTAAGTTTGATGGGGTACTCACGCGATACGAAGGAATTGTCATGGTGAGCCTTCTTGTGGTGTTTTTGATCTATCTGTTACGCTTTCAGAAACCGGCTGTGGTGGACGAACAGCCCGAGGATGATGTGCTTCTTCCTTTGTATAAGGTCGTATTTTTTCTAAGTATAGGTGGGGTAGGACTTTGGGGTGGATCCGAATTATTGATACACGGGGCCGTTGGAATGGCCGAGCATTTTGGCGTGAGTGAGAGAGTGATTGGAGTGACGGTTGTATCGGTAGGGACCAGTATTCCCGAATTGGCTGCTTCCATTATTGCAGTATTGAAAAAGGAGAAGGCAATTTCTCTCGGGAACTTAATTGGTTCTAATGTCTTCAATATTTTCGCCGTATTGGGAATCACTGCCATCATCACGCCAGTCGGGGTTTCAGACCAGGGTCTGTTGACAAATGATATCTACTGGATGTTGGCTATTTCCTTTGCTATTTTTCCTTTGGTGTTTCTCCCAAAGGGCCTGCGATTGGGTTGGAGAGATGGTATCGTTTTACTTACGGCCTATGCAGTATTTATCTATGTAACTATTGCATAAAAAAAGCGCCTGTTTCCAGACGCTTCATGTAACCAACAATTATTTATTTAACTAATATCTGCAGACTTAACCGTTTTTATGATTCGTCCTGCGATCTTATATGGGTCACCATTAGAAGCTGGTCTGCGATCTTCCAACCAACCTTTCCATCCTTTCTCAACAGTAATAATAGGGATACGAATGGAAGCACCACGGTCCGAAACACCATAACTAAAGTCGTGAATAGAAGCGGTTTCGTGTAGTCCGGTCAGACGCTGATCATTAAATTCACCATAAACGGCAATATGTTCTTTAGCTACGGGTCTGAATGCCTCACATATTTTTTCATAAACTTCCTTAGAACCACAAGTTCTCAGCGTGGTATTCGAGAAGTTAGCA
>JBCBDM010000248.1:0-3986 GCA_038529705.1 Bacteroidota bacterium | reverse complement strand
ATAGTGTTAATAATTCTTCCGTTTACGTCTGAGATCGTTAAAGCGGTCAACACTTCATTACCACCGTTAAGTAGCGTAAGCTGACCACTGGTTGGATTTGGGAATAACACTACCTCATTGTTCAAGGCATTATCCTCAATTCCCAGGATCAACTCGTTTACGGTCACCACGAAGATACAGGACACTGAGTTTCCAGCATCGTCTGTAGAGGTTATCGTGATAACATTGGCGCCAACACCTACCTGAGTTCCGGCCACTGGGTCCTGCGTAAGTGCAGGAGCTGCGGTACAGTTATCTGCGGTTACAGCATCGGTGGTATAATCAGGAAGTGTAAACAATTCACCTGGATTCACTTCAACAGTAACATCTGCAGGGCAGGTTAGCGTTGGATCTTCCGCATCCACAACGGTTACCTCTTGGGTACAAGTAGCGGTATTACCTGAAGTATCTGTTACCGTCCAAGTTACCGTTGTTACTCCCACTGGAATATCTGCCGGTGCATCGTTGGTCGCTACTTCTCCTCCACAATTATCTGTAGTGGTCGGCACTCCGATAGCCGAATTTGGCACACTACAAGCTCCAGCTGTAGCATCTAAAGTGATCGCTGCAGGACAGGTAATTGTTGGTGGTTCTGCATCTGAAGTCAATACGGCTTCGGCTCTAAGACCCACACATCCTTGATAGGTTAAGTTGATATCTGCATTGGCCGTACCATAATCTGACGTGGTACATCCACCGTCCCAGTTACTTGCATCATCACCGTCGTTATTTCTTCTGTAGGAGTCGTTACAGGTACTTCCAAAATTGGCACCGTCACCAACCCAATCCAGATCGGCCGCAGTAATTCCAAACCCGTTAATGGTTACATTGAAAGTAGCTATTTCACTAGCCGCAGTATTCCAGAAAACGGAGTCCACTACGTTACCACTTCCATCGATAATTACAATCCATCCAGGGCTTCCATCGTTCCAGAAAAGGTTAACACCCCAGTCGTTCGATCCACCGGTCTCATCCCACCAAACAACAGAATCGGCTCCCATAGGGCCTAAAGGTTGTTGTACGGAGTTCACAGAGTTGATATCACTATAAGGTTGGTCACTAACTGCTACGGTATAACCTGTATAATCTGCAGCATCACCCACATTTTGGATCTCCAATTTATCTGCCTGAAGCGTAACTTCAGATATCTTTAACAAGGAAGGCGGTAAAGCAGGAGCTTCTTCAGCCCAAACACTTCCGGAACCGGATGGTGTGAAGGTATATGAAGTACCTGTTGCCAGAATATTTCCTCCAGTGGCCGCATCAAACCAGGTAATCTCATTTGCCGGATCCGCAGGAGTTGCGGTAACCGTTACCGGATCACCTACACAGAAGTCTGAAGCACCTGTAGCCGTTGGCGAAGCCAATCCAGCCAATACTTCAATGGTATCTGTTGCAGAAGAAGCAACCGAACATGCACCAGTAGGCACATCATAGGTAATAGTATGTACTCCAACACCAGCTGCTGCAGGATCAAACGTAAAGGTCGATCCATTTCCGTCATCGGTAACACCGGGTCCGCTATAAGTTCCTCCAGAAGGAGTTCCTCCACCCACAGTTTGTAAGGCATCACTCTCACAGAAATCTGCAGGAAGTGATAGGGCTGCAACTCCGGAAGGAGTATCAAAGGCCTCAGTTCCGTCACTTCTACTTCCTGAAGAGCCTTGATCTGCACTTAATCCTAATCCACGCTTAGCGAAAGCATCCCACAAGAGACACTCATTGGCACCTCCATAAAGTGCAACATCGGCAGCAAGGATTGCATCTCTACCATCCACGAATCCAGGACTACAAGGTTGTAATTTCATAGCTTCTGTAACCAGTGCCATAGCTTGTACATTACCGGCATCCTGACTTACATCTCCGGCGAAGTTATATATGTTCGCATCCCATCCATGTTCATCGATCAATGCCCAGGTTACTTCCCATAGCATAGTTGCCCATACAGATCCTACTCCGTGAGGCACAGACGCCGTCTTAATATCGTCATAGGTTTGCGGGTTTTGCGCGATATCCGTATTATAAGGGAAAGGTCGAATACCAGCACCTCCAATTCCCTGATCAAAAAGATAGGTACCTACCGCTCTTCCATCTGTACTGGTATCTCCAGGCTGCATGGTCATCACGACCCCATACCAGTCACTCCATCCTTCTCCCATTTGCTCTTGATTACCCAAACAACCACTGTTTCCGGGTCCACCGGTAAGACGGTTTGAGATTCCATGTCCGTATTCGTGGATAATTACAAGGTTATCGTAATCCCCATCTTTATCACCACAAACATACATTTGCATTCTCGGATTCCCACCGTCGGCTGGTGTTCCGAAATTCGCATTACAAGTTCCGGATCCGTCCTGAGCTTCAGCATCGACAGAGTCGCTACCAGCACCTCCGTTTCCGTAGTTATTCTCTTGGAAGTTTCCAGCAGCTTCTGTAAATCCATATTGATACAATACATCGTGAATGATATTTGTCCAGTAGAAAAGGTTGGTCAAAGCTGCGTCTTCATATTGAGTCGAGCTTGAATAATTTTGGTCGAAGGGATAGCCTGTGAATTCCAGCGCAGCCCCACCGTCCGGCTGATACCCAGGATTATCACCATCTTCATAGGTATTGGTGTTGTTCCCACGGGTCACGGTGTACTCGGCTCCGGCAACTCCATCTACATCATGCCACCCAAAAGGAGAAGCCGTTGGGTCTGCAGGGAGTACCTCAATGGTTCTATTTCCGTAGTAAGGACTTTCTAATGGAATAGCAAATACTTCATACGAGTCTACGAAAGAACCGGTGGCCGCCATCGCAGCTTTTTGTGCCACTGCAGTGCCGTAATTAGGAATATCATATAGATTTTTGTTGTAATCCAATACCTCCTCATGAACACTGTGATCATGATCAAAATTACAACTGGTCATCCAGTTCACCTGGTCCACAATAGCACCGGTAGTTGCATCTACACGCACGCTCCACCAGTTCTGCTGCGCCACTTCCTGAATAGAAAGGTCCCAGGCCAGGACAAGCTCATTATTGGTGTTGAGCTGATACACCAACTTCGCAGGTATATCGCTCACAGAAATACCTCCTCTACTAAGCATCGTTTCTTGAGCCACACCCTTTGCGGAGCTGATCACAGAAATATTTTCTGTCACGTTGTAGTTGAAGTAGTCTGCAGCTCGTTGCACTGCCTGTTCTGCAGACAAGGAAGGGCTAATCCCTGTTGTAGCCTTATCTGCTGTGTTTTCAATGAAGTTGGTGTTAGACCGAAGTACCTCACCATTGGAAAACAAGTGAATACTCGATTGAGTACCATAAATTTCTACTCCATCCAAGGTTTGAGTGAAATATACGTGTTGAATACCACTGGTGCTACTAACATGTTGTCCAGTGATTACCCAAGTATTATTTGGGTTGTTGATCGAACTATCTTCCTGCAACTTATTTAGTTGTTGGTTGATAGATTGCTGAAGGTTTTGCGCCACTGTCTGGGTCGATATACCCATAAGTAAAGCCATAGCCAAAAGCATGGTAAGTTTTTTCATAGGAAATAATTTAGGTTAAAACTTTTAAGGGAGTTTTTAGATCCACGCAAATCTAACCATTGATAGGGCCAATCCCAAAAATTTTAACGTTGAATTCCTACTATTTTTCTCATAATCAAGAGTAAAATCGCATTTTAATCGGTTTTTTCTTACAGTACATCGATAATTTAACATTTTATGCCACCAGATGAGAGCACACTGGATTCTCGTAAATTTAGCACTTAAAAGATGGTTGAATTGCCCTATTTCTCAATGAATCTTTTCACGAGAAAAGTATTTTCACTTCACAAGGCCATGAATTAATTTCCGGTGGCCCCTTCTGTTACTGCCACCTCCAACCTTTGTTCGCTGCTTAGAACCGTTAGAGATTTTACCATTCGCCCGTTAATATCATATATAACCAGGGGATAT
>JBCBDM010000247.1:0-3990 GCA_038529705.1 Bacteroidota bacterium | reverse complement strand
TGAAGAAGCAAAAGTATGAGGAGGCAGCTAAGTTAAGAGATGATGAAAAGAACCTCGAAAAAGAATTGGCTAATGCCCAAGAGGCCTGGGAAAAAGAATCCAAACTGCACAAAGAGGTTGTTGATGAAGATAATGTAGCGGAGGTGGTCTCTATGATGACTGGAATTCCTGTAAATAGAATTGCTCAAACCGAAAGTAACAAATTGGCAGCACTACCCGATCGAATCAAAGGAAAAGTGATTGGTCAGGACGAGGCAGTCGCCAAGGTGGTGAAGGCAATTCAACGAAATCGGGCCGGATTGAAAGATCCAAATAAACCCATAGGTTCGTTTATCTTTCTGGGACAAACCGGAGTAGGTAAAACACAGTTGGCTAAGGTATTGGCTCGGGAATTATTTGATAGTGACAACGCCCTTGTGCGTATCGACATGAGCGAATACATGGAAAAATTCGCAGTGTCTAGATTAATCGGTGCACCTCCGGGATATGTAGGATACGAAGAAGGAGGTCAGCTCACGGAGAAAATAAGACGTAAGCCCTATGCGGTGGTGCTCTTAGATGAAATTGAAAAAGCGCATCCGGATGTATTCAATATGTTATTACAAGTATTGGATGATGGATACCTTACCGATAGTTTGGGAAGGAAGATCGATTTCAGAAACACCATCATCATTATGACTTCCAATATCGGAGCTCGTAAATTGAAGGATTTTGGCCAGGGCGTCGGATTTGGGACAGCGGCTAAGGAAAGTCAGGCAGATGCCCATGCCAAGGGAATCATAGAGAATGCCTTGAAAAAGGCCTTTGCTCCGGAATTTCTGAATCGTGTGGACGATGTGATGGTATTTAATGCTTTAGAGCGTGAGCATATTCACAAGATCATTGATATTGAATTGAACAAGTTGTACGAGCGTATAGCGGATCTTGGATACACGCTGGACCTTACGGAAAAGGCCAAAGATTATATTGCCGATAAAGGCTTCGATAAGGATTATGGTGCACGCCCACTTAAACGAGCCATTCAGAAGTACATCGAAGATGCGTTGGCCGAAGAGATCATAAACTCTAATCTGAAGGAAGGTGATACCATAACCATGGATTTGGACGAAAAGAAAGAAGAACTCACGATAAAGGTGAAGAAACAAAAAAAGGCTACGGAATCGTAGCCTTTTTAATTCCCAAAGGGTTATGTCCAAAAGTAGAAAGATCTTTCTTGGAGTTCTTACCTTCCTCCCTATGCTGCTATTGGTAGGATACTTTCTGGCGTTCTTTTTTATGTTTTTCCAGGCTTTTTCTGAAACACAGCAAGCCTTAACACATCAGGATGAGATGAACCCCATGTTGTTTGCTGGAGGTATTAGGATCATGTTCCTATTCATATTCGGTATGATTTTCTTAAACTTGGGACTATTGGCCTATTATATTATTCACGCCAATAAGAATCCAAAATTCGATAGTAATCAGAAGCTTATATGGATTTTAGTGCTATTGTTAGCACAAGGCGTAGGTACTATTGTGTATTATTTTGTCGAAATCGTCCCTTTAGATCCTAAAGAGAATTCGCATTATAAAGACCTGAAACAGAAATAAATATTCCTTTTAAGTTGGTTTTATTGGTTTAACCTGCTACATTTAACCTACTAACTAAGATCGAGTCAATTATGAGCATGTTCCACTACTACGATCTAGGTTATGCCGAAGCCTTTATTTTTGATCAATTTCTTATCAATCAGATACGCGAAGGTGTTACCATAACTCCAAGGCATAACAAAAAACTTGAAGAGATTATTGATAAGCATTTCAAGAATCGCCCTGTGGTATATATTTCGAATAGGATCAATTCCTATGCTGTAAATCCAATCACCTATATCGATACCTCCAAAATTCATAATTTGTTGGCTATGGCTATTGTGGCGGATACAGATATCAATAAGAAAAATGCGATCTATGAAAGCAGTTTTTATAAAAAGCCTTTCCAGGTTTTCGAAACTTTGAGTGAAGCCATGGCCTGGGTGCACCAAATTATACGAGAGAGCAATGATTAGTCCAAAAGATAAAGAGGATATTAAGTCTCGAATGGAAGAAGACATTGTTGCTACTCAAGGACTCGTTAAAAAGTATCAGGAGCTAACAAAACCCATAGCTCCGGAAAACGCAATTGGTCGGGTTTCGAGGATGGATGCTATCAATAACAAATCTGTAAATGAGGCAGCCCTTCGAAAAGCGGAACAAAAGCTGAAGAATCTTGAAATTGCCTTGACCAAAATTGATGACACTAATTTTGGCATTTGTATTCGCTGCCATAACCCTATCCCAGTTGGAAGAATTCTACTCATGCCTCAGGCTATTACCTGTGTTCACTGTGCTCGGTAAATAAGAGTCCTCCCTTCTACCGATTTATAACGATTGAAAATTCCAGTCAAATTCTTTGATAAGAGTAAGACCACTGGAGTTTCCTATTTCATTACCAAACTCAATAGAAGTGAAATAGTGTTGGGCATTAATATGATCGTTATCCACAAGATATTTCAGTAGATAAAGAATGTCCACCGTGCCCTTGGAGCGCGGTTGTGTTCGGACAAAGGCAATATAGGTCCAATCCTGAACGAATTTCGAATTTTTCAAATGGCCCTTGTGTACCTTGTATTCGCCAAATGGAGTTTGAATCTTATCGATCACTTTTCCGAAGGAGCTAAAATCGAAATAATCCTCCCAGATCATGATCTCAGTAGTGATATTCTCATTAGACGCCATTTCCACATCGGTTAACCAGAAGTCGAAAGCCAGGTTGTATTTCCGATGTTTTACATGGGTCTCAACATCGAAGCTAGAATTTAATTCTGTAATATCAGCTACTTTTATGGGAAAGCCCGCTGCACCGGGGCGCGATTTATTTCCCCACGGACTTCTACCTACTTCCAGGGCAGGATATGCAATAACTCCCCGCGCATTCTTGGGCATTTGCCATTTCCAACCGTAGGCATTTCCCTTCTGAAAAGTGCATAACTCGGGTGTACCTTTTTTAATCTTAGAGCGACCCCACATATTGCATTTCAGTACAATGTCGTCAAATTTCTTATGTCCCCTATCGCATTCGTTAAATTGGGGTTGCTCGAACAACTTTTTAGCATCCACGGATGCCGTTTGTGTGAGTTCCTGATAACTTAATTTGCGATTTAGCGTTTTACAGGAACCAAAGGTGAAGAAACAGATTAACCCAATGATACTGAAGCGTCTTGCGGCAGTCATATGACTAACTTTAATAAGATTCCCACCAAGATAACTATTTCGGTGCGGCTACTCAAATAAAATTTCATTCTCGATAGAAAAGCTCTGAAGGAACCCGACAGAGGTATGGATATCCTCTGCCAATAATCGGTCTTCGTCTACGAAAGGAACTCCTTCCCTATACGTCTGTAAGAAAGATTCTACGAAATGGGATGACTTATTTGGCGCCCTAAATGCCAGGGCCTGAGAAGCATTCATTAATTCTATGGCCAAGATGGTTTCTACATTATCAATAATACGAAGGCATTGGGTAGCTGCATTGGCTCCCATGCTCACATGGTCCTCCTGTCCATTGGAAGACACGATAGAGTCTACAGAAGCTGGGGTAGCCAGTTGCTTATTAGCGCTAACGATACTGGCTGCAGTGTATTGCGGAATCATGAACCCGCTGTTCAAACCTGGGTTGTTTACCAGGAATTGCGGTAACGCCCGGAGACCCGAAACTAACTGAAAAGTTCTTCGTTCTGAGATATTACCCAATTCGGCCATTGCGATCCCCAAATAATCTAACCCTAAAGCCAACGGTTGACCATGAAAATTTCCGCCGGAAATGATCTGATCTGATTTCATGAAAATATTAGGGTTATCGGTAACCGAGTTGATCTCAGTTTTAAATGTTTTATGAACAAAATGCAGAGTATCTTTTGACGCGCCGTGAACTTGTGGAATACACCTAAATGAATACGGATCTTGCACTTTTTT
>JBCBDM010000246.1:0-4021 GCA_038529705.1 Bacteroidota bacterium | reverse complement strand
CACTTCCGGCGCCACTTTATTCAGGGTAATATGGTTCATAGTATGACCACCTATATCGACTAAAGGGTCTTGAGAGAGCTCCTTTATCTCCTCCCAGTCCAAGGATTCTCTACTCACATAGCCTGGCAGATCTTTATCGTATTTCTCTGCCAATTGATGAGTTAATTGCTGTTGTTGTTTCGGAGAAGCCTTGATGAGCAAATTCCTTATTCCCTCGAATGTGTGTTCTTTCTCCCTTTGTGTTACTGAAGAATATCTTTTTTGTTCCTCGCCCAACAGAAAACTTACTTCTGTATTTTCCAAGACGATATCTTCTAGAAGGTACCACCACAATTGGGCAGTGTGGTTTGGAAAGCAATTGGTCACGTATATTGAGAAGGGGACACCATATTTTTTGAAGATAGGATAGGCCAGAGTTAAGTTGTCCTTGTATCCATCATCAAAGGTGAAAACGACAAACTTCTTGTCCTTCTTTTCGAACCCGCTCAATCTCTTGTTCATTGCATCCAAAGAAATAATATCATATCCCTTTTTTCTTAGATGAACTATGATCTTTTCCAAATAACCAGCTTCTATCTCATTGGCCGCCATTAGAGGAATTCTGGGCCCGTTCTTCTTATCTTTAACCACTTTGTGAAAGAACAGAATCGTGCCCTCCCCGCTATAAAATGGCTTAAAAAGAAAACCTAGCGGCAGGTAGGAGAGTGCGTTTATGATGGCATTCTTATATCCCAATGCTATCTGTTGTTTTTAATTCTTTCTTTGATATTCAGCTTTCGCCCTAGCAGTAACTTAAAAAAATCCACATGGCCCAGGTAAATTGCTTTTCTCTTAACTCCGGACGAGGATAATATCGCTTTTAATTGTTTTGCAAAGGTAGAAAGTAATATGATGGGGAGGTGCCACCCATAGAACTTTCTATAGTAACGTAATCCGCTCAGAATATACAGATACTCACGAGTGAAGTTGGTGTTGGCCGAAGAACCCACCCGATCGAAGATCTTTGAATTTCCGTTTACGTCAAATTGGTACCCGCCTTTTTTAGCTTTTGTGCAAAAATCTGTCTCTTCCCAGTACAAAAAATATTCCTCGGGGAGTACTCCAAGGTCGGCAAAGGTTTCCATGCGGGTAAACAAGGAGGCTCCCGCAATGGCATCTATCTTATTCTGTTGCTCTTTCGAACGGATATTCCGAATTCCATGAACCCATTTCTTGACGGCAAAACCACCCCAATACATCACCTTCTCCCGATTGTTAAAATAATGGATTAAATTACCTACCAAGACCCTCTCACGATCTCCATGTAAGCTCACCAGGTCTTCCATGACGCCTTTTTCCACCTCAACGTCCGGGTTTAAGAGCCATATGAATTCATTTTTGCGGTTCTGCAACAAATAACGAATGGCCACATTATTCCCGGCAGCAAAACCTTGATTGTTTGCATTCGCTATAAGAACCACATCACTATTATTCAAAGCATCTTGGTGATGGGCGACACCTAATTCTTCTGAAGCCACAGACACGACCGAAAAACCCAACTCCTTACCACCATTTTCTATGGTTGAAATACTATGATCCGTGGAGCAATTATCCACCACGAACAGTTGAAAATTCCTATAGGTTGAGGGTTTCAGAGAGGCTATACAATGGAGTATATCTTTGGCTGAATTGTAATTAACCGATATGACGTTTACCTTTTGGTTCATTCCATGGTAGTTTGTCTACTCATATTTCCAATGACTCAGGTCACGGTTCAGTTTTCCTTCGAGACGTGCGATCTCTTCCACAAAGAATTCACGGTAAAGCTGTCGCTTCATTTCCTGGGAAAGTTGGGTTTTCTCAGCCTCTTTTTTGTTTCTGGAAACAATGGCCGTCATAATGTCATTCTTCAGTTGTTTAGAGGGAATTAGCTTCCCGACCATTTTTTTAAATTTATTCGGTTTATATACAAAATCGCGCAGTTTCTCACTCTTAGGCTCAGATGCCACGTTGCTCTTAACGGCATAGTCAAACTTGAATGGATCTAGCCCCACAAATAAAACCATTGGGTCCACCACACTTTGTGGATCCTGGATGAGATCGTCGAATAAATAAACCCTAACATGATCCGCTCCAAAAACTTTTTCAAATCGTTCAATCTGCGAAGTGTACATCCCTCGTCTTATATAACTGAAATTGATATGGTCGAAATGTGTTTGAAGACGCTCTTTTTCTGTAGAAACCGCTTCCTCGAAACTCAAATCTTCCAAGCCTCGGCTTTGGGTCATTAAATAATGGGAATAGGCCCTATCTACAGGATTACGAAGAATAGCTGTGATTTTCGTCGTCCCAAAAGTATCATACATCCGTTGTGCACAATCCGGAAAATAGAGGTATTCCGGATCGATTTCTCCAAAAGCCTTGGCCTGCTGCTTCTTTTCAAATAAATTGAAATAATAGCCCAGCCCCTCCGAAAACTTATCATCGTCCCTAAAATAGTGCGTTTCCTTTCGTTTAGGTAGGTTGACTCCCGGGTGCTGTTGAAGGATATCATGTAGGGTCGAAGTCCCTGCCTTTTGTGCTCCTACACAGAAAAAACTAACCTTCTTCTTCATTTCTATATTTAATTACTTTTGCGGGAACGCCACCTACAATGGCATTCTCCGGAACATCTTTGGTCACCACCGCATTCGCCGCCACAATTGCACCTTTGTGAATAGTGACACCTTGGGTCACCACTACCCCGTGGCCCAGCCAGACATCATCCATGATCTTTACCGGAGCCGTGTTAAAACCCTGCTGGATCATCGGTTTGGACAAGTCGCTAAAATTATGGTTGGTATCCCGTATGGATACCGCATTTGCGATCATAACATTCTTGCCAATTTCTATGCGTTCGTTGACGCCTATGACACTGAATGAACTTACATAGGAGTTTTCTCCCAGCATAAAAGTTCCTGTTCCTTGTATGATCACATCGTGCTTTAACTGACTATTCTTGTGCAATTCCACTTTTAGCGTCTTTTCCATGCCAAAAAAGGGCCTCAAGGTAACACGCTTCTCAATATGGACTCTTCCCGTGGATGAGAGAATTCCTCTATACTTCATTTGATTATATAAAGTAGTCCAGCGTCTTCTTATGTTTCTTAGCATATTAGTCATTACCTCCAGGGAATAAAAAATGCATAAAAATTAAATTCTTTCTTTATAAAGATAAGGCACAAAATATTCAGCACCATATTACTCACCAAACTGGCAACGGCCGCCCCCTCTATTCCCATTTTTTTGATAAGAATATAGTTGAGCCCTACATTCACCACTACGCTTATAAGTGTGAATCGCTTTAACAGGTTTTGGTGCTGTGTCATGTTCAAAACCTGCCCCACACTCCCGGACATAGCATTGAACAACAAGCCAACGGAAACGATCATTAACACAAGTCGACCGGTCTTGAATTCCGGACCAAACAAGCCTAACAGAGATTCGCTGAATACTAGTAAGATTAGAACAATGGGAATGGTTGCGTAGGTGATAAGCTTCGTTGCCTTCTGAACCTCAGCCTTAATGGCCGATATCTTATTCGTGCTATACAATTCCGATATCTTTGGAGCGATCACTGTATTCACGGCGTTGATCACAATCAAAGCGAGTATGGCTAGTTTGTAGGCGGCATTATAGACCCCCACTTCAGCCTTAGAAACCATAGCTCCCAGCATGAACACATCGGTCCAGTTGGAAAGGAACAGAAAGGCCGCACTAAACATCATGGGAAAGGACAAGTTGAACAATTTTTTATAGCCGTAAGGTTCTTTCGAGTTTACACTTCCGAAAGGAAAGAGAAACATTAGAACTAAAAACAGAACCGAAAAACCCAGAAGATATCCCAGCATAATGGTTTCTTCCTGCCAATTAAGGTATTTGAACAAAACCAGAAAGCCAATAAAAAAAACTGGTGGTAATAGGTACTTAAAGATCCCATAGTGCACAAATCTACTTCGGCCTCTAAGGAATTCGGTAAGAAACTCTTGAAACACCATAAAAA
>JBCBDM010000245.1:0-4120 GCA_038529705.1 Bacteroidota bacterium | reverse complement strand
AGGTGAATAATTTTATTAATAATGCTGCCATCGTGGAACCCAGAGTAGCACGGGATTTTACACTGGCCCTGCAGGACATCCTGCTCAATCAGACCAGTTTGAGTATTACGAATACAAATGCAGACCTGTTGTACGAAGGAGAGATCGTACAATATTATGTTTCTCCTATTACCGCAACTTCCCAGAGTACGGCGGCTCAAAACCGATTGACCATGGCGGTAAATGTAAGATTCTTTAACACTCTGGAACCGGAGAAGGACTTCGAACAGCGATTCTCGTTCTATTTCGATTATGACGGTCAGGCGCAATTAACAGGCTCTCAACTAGACACCGCCCTGGAAAATATTTTTGAAAGACTCACCCAGGATATCTTTAACAGGTCCCTGGCCAACTGGTAATATGAATACAGATATCTACACATCCTTACTTGCCAACCCGGCTGCCATTAGTAAACAGCAGTTAACCGAATTGGCCGCTGTGATCAAAGCATATCCGTATTTCCAAAGTGCGCGGGCCCTTCAACTGAAAGGACTGAAGAATGAAAATAGCTTTCTCTACAACGATGCCCTAAAGGTAACCGCGGCCCATACCACGGATAGAGATATCCTTTTTGAATATATCACTTCCGAAACCTTTGTTCAGAATGAGATCTCTGAAAAGATCCTGCAACAGAGTGACACGGTAAAAGAGATCGAAGTAGTTTCTGAAAATCTTTCTGAAGAGGTAAGCCTTGAGATCGACCGACAGATGAAAACCGAAATGAAAAAAGCGGAAGCCATTTTAGATCCGGAACTCTTTGAAAAAAAGGTAGCTTCTGTGGTCGAACTTTCAAAAGAGGAGGATACCGCACCGTCTTCCGAAGAAAAAGATAAAATTGAAGTAAATGAACCCCTCCCCTTTTCGCAAAGCGACACTCACTCTTTTGGCGAGTGGTTAAAGCTCACCAAGGCTACTCCCATTCAACGAGAGGAAACTAAAGAAGAAGAAACTTCAGCTCAAAAGAAGAAGCAACGCAAATTTGAACTCATCGAAAAGTTCATTCAGGAGCGTCCCAAGTTGGAACCACAGGAAGTTTCAAAGAAAAATAAGAACCTGGCAAAGCCCTTTACACAAGCCCAGGACACCTTGATGACAGAGACTTTAGCCAAGGTATATTTGCAACAGAAAAACTATAAAAAAGCCATCCAGGCCTATAAAATTTTAATTTTGAAAAATCCCGAAAAAAGTGGTTTCTTTGCAGACCAAATTCGGGCAATAGAAAAACTGATAAAAGAAGAAAAATGAGCACGTTTGTAATATTTTTAATCCTAATTATTTTAATCGCCTTTTTCCTGGTGGTTGTCATCATGGTTCAGAACCCAAAAGGTGGAGGCCTTTCATCTACGTTCGGAGGTGGGGGTAGCCAGCAATTAGGAGGTGTGAAGAAAACTACGGATTTCCTGGACAAAGCCACCTGGACGCTAGCCATCGTATTGTTACTACTTATCTTGTTCTCTAACTATTCATTGTTCCAGGGACAGGGAAGCACGAACGATTTATTGAATCCGGATAGTGTTCAGCAAACGGATCTTCCTCCAGTAGATCCTGATGGCCAATAACGATGACGTTAGTTGAAATCATTTCGATCTAAATAGCATACGATGCCAGCTTGTGACAAGTTGGCATTTTTTATTTCAAAATGACATGAATTTTGCCTTGGCACAATTTCTGTCATTACGCAAAGCGTAAAAATTATAATTAACCTCTAAAATATAATTGAAAATGGCATTAAAAATCCAACCACTTTCAGACAGGGTTTTGGTAGAGCCTCAAGCTGCCGAAACCAAAACAGCCTCGGGCCTCTATATTCCCGATTCTGCCAAAGAAAAGCCACAACAAGGAAAAGTAGTTGCGGTAGGTAAAGGCAAAAAAGACCATCCTATGACCGTTAAAGTAGGTGATACGGTATTATATGGTAAATACGGTGGAAGCGAATTAAAACTCGACGGGAAGGATTATCTCATCATGCGTGAGGATGATATTCTAGCTATTATTTAATAGCAATAAGCTTTAGGCAATAAGCTATAGGCGATGAGAGATTTTAGAAAATATGATATTTGGAAGTTAAGCCACCAATTCACATTGGAAATTTACAAAATCACTAATCATTTTCCTTCCTTTGAATCATACGGTATCACTTCACAACTAAGAAGAGCCTCCTCTTCCATCCCAACAAACATAAGTGAAGGTTGTGGAAGAACCAGCGATGCCGATTTCAATAGATTTCTTACCATTGCCTTAGGTTCGGCCAACGAAACGGAGTATTTGATACTTCTGTCAAGGGATCTCAATTATATAGATAATAAGACTTTTGAAAAGTTGAATTCTGAAATCAATACTATCAAACAAAAAACATATTCATTAAAACAAAAACTTGTACAATCTGCTTAAAGCATATCGCTTAAAGCATAAAGCTAAAACAAATGGCAAAAGATATAAAATTCGATGTGGAAGCACGGGACGCGATCAAGCGTGGTGTAGACGCATTGGCAAATGCAGTAAAAGTAACTTTAGGACCTAAAGGTCGTAATGTAATTATAAGTAAATCCTTTGGTGCCCCTCAGGTAACCAAAGATGGAGTGTCCGTGGCGAAAGAGATTGAGCTGGAAGATGCCCTGGAAAACATGGGAGCTCAAATGGTAAAGGAAGTAGCTTCTAAAACCAACGATTTGGCCGGTGACGGTACGACCACAGCAACTGTACTGGCTCAGGCTATTGTCAAGGAAGGACTTAAAAACGTGGCTGCAGGCGCCAACCCTATGGACCTGAAAAGAGGTATTGACACAGCGGTTGAAGCCTTGGTAGAGGACTTGGAAAAGCAATCCACCAAAGTGGGGAATTCTTCTGAAAAGATCCAGCAAGTAGCGGCTATCTCCTCCAATAACGACAATCAAATAGGTGACCTTATTGCCGAAGCTTTCGGTAAAGTAGGAAAAGAAGGTGTAATCACCGTAGAAGAAGCTAAAGGTACGGAAACCTATGTAGACGTAGTAGAAGGAATGCAATTTGACAGAGGATACCTTTCTCCTTATTTCGTGACCAACAGTGACAAGATGCAAACCGAATTGGAGAATCCAATGATCTTATTGTATGACAAGAAGATCTCTAACATGAAGGACCTTCTTCCGGTGCTAGAACCTGTGGCTCAACAAGGAAAATCTCTATTGATCATAGCGGAAGATGTGGAAGGAGAAGCTTTGGCTACCTTAGTAGTAAATAAATTGAGAGGCGCGCTAAAAATTGCCGCAGTAAAAGCTCCTGGTTTTGGAGATCGCAGAAAAGCCATGTTGGAGGATATCGCGATCCTTACCGGTGGAACCGTAATCAGTGAGGAAAGAGGATTTACGCTCGAGAACGCTAGCGTTGAAATGTTGGGTACGGCAGAAACTGTAACTATCGACAAGGACAATACAACCATCGTAAATGGTGCGGGAAGCAAGAGCAATATCAAAGCGCGTGTGGGACAGATCAAATCTCAGATCGAAACCACCACTAGCGACTATGATAAGGAAAAATTGCAAGAACGTTTGGCCAAGCTTGCCGGAGGAGTTGCCGTGCTCTACGTGGGAGCAGCCAGCGAGGTAGAAATGAAAGAAAAGAAAGATCGTGTGGACGATGCTTTACACGCTACCCGCGCTGCGGTAGAAGAAGGTATTGTTGCCGGTGGTGGTGTGGCTTTGGTTCGTGCCAAAAAAGTATTGGACAAATTAACTACGGAAACATTGGATGAATCTACGGGAATTCAGATCGTAGCAAGAGCTATCGAATCCCCATTGCGTACCATCGTTGAAAATGCAGGTGGAGAAGGTTCCGTAGTGATCAATAAAGTGGCCGAAGGTAAAAAGCACTTTGGTTACGACGCTAAGAGCGATCAATACGTAGACATGTTGAAAGCCGGGATCATCGATCCGAAGAAAGTAACTCGTATCGCCCTGGAGAACGCTGCTTCGGTAGCCGGTATGATCCTGACTACAGAATGTGCTTTGGTAGATATTAAAGAAGATACTCCTGCCATGCCTCCTATGGGTGGCGGCGGAATGCCAGGCATGATGTAGTGGCGAATCGCCACAGATAAAATAGA
>JBCBDM010000244.1:874-4121 GCA_038529705.1 Bacteroidota bacterium | reverse complement strand
AGCATTCCCAATATCGGCTCCGGATAAGGAGTAGGTGACTTTGCAACCCTGTAAGAACAGGACCAAGGTGGACATGAAAAAAAGTATTCGTAAAATTCTCATACTATTAGAGCGGCAAGCTACAAATTATATTGTTTTATTTTACGATACAAGGTTCGTTCGCTAATACCTAGCTCGTTGGCAGCATCCTTTCGTTTTCCTCCGTATTTTTCTAACGACTTTTTAATGAGCTCCAATTCCTTGTCATGTAGTGAGAGGCTCTCCTCTTCCTGAATGTCTTCTGCAAAGTGGTACTTATCTTCCGACTCCTGAACCACGGGTTCCATGGACGTTTCCGGGATGCTGAACACCTCTACATCATGTGTGTCCGGAGTCTCTTCCTGAACAATGGCCGCTAGTTGTTCTTCTCGCTCTTCCCCTTCGGCATAAATCTTATCGATTAAGCTACTATTTTCTTCTCGGACCTGTTGTGCATCTCCGGTGTTCATCAACTTCATGGTGAGTTTTTTCAGGTCGTTAATGTCCCGTTGCATGTCGAACAGTACCTTGTATAGGATCTCTCGTTCATTGCTAAAGTCGCTTTCCGGTTTTTTAGTGCCGATCACCGCCGGTAAATTACTGCCTACGTCCGGAAGATAGCTTTTTAGAGTGTCGTAGGAAATGGTGCGATTTTGCTCCAGTACCGAGATTTGTTCCGCAATATTTCGCAACTGTCTAATATTTCCACCCCAACGATATTTTAGTAAGAGGTCTATGGCATGCTCATCCAAACGGATGGTTGGCATTTTGTATTTCTGTGCAAAGTCCGACGCAAATTTTCTGAACAACAAATGGATGTCTTCATGGCGTTTTCTCAGGGGAGGTAATTCTATTTCTACTGTGCTCAAACGATAATATAGATCCTCTCTGAATTTTCCCTTTTCAATGGCGTCTGCCATATTCACATTGGTGGCTGCCACGATCCGAACATCTGTTTTTTGTGCTTTGGACGAACCTACTTTCAGGAATTCTCCATTTTCAAGGACACGCAATAAGCGCACTTGAGTAGGCAAGGGGAGTTCTCCCACTTCATCTAAAAAAATAGTTCCCCCGTCCGCTACTTCAAAGTATCCGCTCCGTGTGGCCGTAGCTCCGGTAAAAGCTCCTTTTTCGTGACCAAAAAGTTCACTATCTATGGTTCCTTCGGGAATAGCGCCGCAGTTCACCGCAATGTACTTACCATGCTTCCTATGGGAAAGCGAGTGAATGATCTTCGGAATACTTTCTTTTCCTACGCCACTCTCTCCTGTAACCAATACGGAAATATCCGTAGGAGCTACCTGCACTGCTTTTTCAACAGCGCGATTGAGCCCGGGATCGTTCCCTATAATTCCGAATCGTTGTTTTACTGCTTGAATGTTTTCCATTGGTTATTCGTATGTAATGTCAAATTCGTTATGGGTCATAAAATAGGCAATACTTCCACTTTTTGGCAGGCCATTCTCCTGAACATCGAGGTCGCTAAGCGTTACATTAAAGGAAACAACTCCTCCGGTATAATGTTCATAATTGCGCAAGAGCCATATTGAGTGTATGGAACTATTTCCGTCATTTAGAAACTCATTGGCCAAAATCTTTGGTTCCAAAACAGCATTCATATAAATGTTTTGTGCCCCGGCATACAACGGATTTGAGATGGTTTCGAAATAGTCAAAACGCTTTTCATGATCTAAATACGGGTGGTCTGTATAGGTTTCAAAGGTGGACGAATAGGAATATCCTTTTCGGGAAATTAGGGTCAATTCACCGGCGCTTCCATAGGTGTAGGTATCGTCGTTATAGAAATAGCGATCATTAATGCTTGGTACATATTCCTGAACTCTAACGACTTTTCCTTCAGAATCAAAGGTGTATCTCCTCGTGAATAAATTTTCGGGGTCGTCCGGAGAATTGGCAACTACGGTATCCCCAATGTAAGTTAGGTTCGTAACTTTTGTGAAGGTCCCTGCGTTCTGGATGTCTGTTTGGGTAATCGTTGTGATCTTTTCTCCTGTGTAACCAAAATCATATCTTGTGATATTGCTGTTAGATATTGATTCGACAGAAATCAGTCTGTTCAGATCATTATACTTGTAATACTTCTCCACTTCACCTTGCACTGTTGTACCTATATACTTGTTAAAGTAATTTCCCTGGTCTTTAAATTCATAATCCCATGTAAAACCAGACTCCAATCTAAGAGACAGGTGTTTTATAAACTGACCTTCCGGTCCACTTGGGCCATCATCTTTAGTGGAACAGCCCAGTGCTGAGATGCCTAAGAATAAAAGAAGGGCCGCTTTTTTCATATTAAGTTTAATTATTTTCAGAATAACCCACCGCAGTTCCCAAGAGGGTGGCACTGGTACAATCTTCAATCTTCACCATGACAAAGTCTCCTACTTTATAGTGCTCCTTAGGAAAGACGGCTACAGTATTTTGCCGGGTTCTTCCACTCCATTGTGCATCACTTTTTCGAGACTCTTTTTCGATAAGAACTTCTACCGTTTTACCAACAAATTGTTTGGTTCGGTACGCACTGTGCTCTTGCTGAAGGTCCACGATTTCCGTCAATCTTCTCTTCTTAACCTCTTCCGGGATATCGTCTTCTAACTTTCTGGCAGCCATGGTTCCCGGGCGTTCAGAATACATGAACATAAATCCGAAATCGTATTTCACATAGTCCATGAGAGATAAAGTATCCTGATGGTCTTCTTCGGTCTCGGTTGGGAAACCTGTGATCATGTCTTGTGATATAGCGCAATCCGGAAGAATTTCACGGACTTTATCGATCAATGCGAAATATTCTTCTCGGGTATGCTGTCTATTCATCTCCTTCAGAATTCGCGTGCTTCCGCTTTGCACCGGTAGGTGAATATAGTTGCAAATATTATCGTGCTTCGCCATAGAATGTAGGACGTCCTCTGTCATATCTTGCGGGTTCGATGTGGAGAATCGAATTCGCATTTTAGGTTGAGCCTGTGCTACCATTTCCAGGAGCTGAGCAAAGTTGGTCGCTGTGGCCTTCTGTATTTCAGAAGCATGCTTGAAGTCCTTTTTCAATCCGCCACCATACCATAAGTAACTATCTACATTCTGTCCCAATAAGGTAATCTCTTTATATCCCTTGGACGCCAGATCGTTTATTTCTTCCAGAATACTTTTTGGGTCTCGGCTACGCTCCCTTCCTCGGGTAAACGGAACCACGCAAAAAGTGCACATATTGTCG
>JBCBDM010000244.1:0-864 GCA_038529705.1 Bacteroidota bacterium | reverse complement strand
TACTTACAAAGGCGGTCACGCCATTTCCTCCCAGCCGGACCGGGGAAATATCTCCATAGGTCTCTTCCTTCGAAAGGATTACGTTAACAGCATCTCGACCTTCTTCTACTTCTTGTAAGAGATTGGGAAGGTCTTTATAGGCATCTGGTCCAACGACCATGTCTACGATCTTCTCCTCCTCGAGGAATTTACTCTTTAAACGTTCTGCCATACAGCCCAGCACTCCTACTTTCATCTTCGGATTGATGCGTTTTACCGCATTGTATTTTTCCAGACGTTTTCTAACCGTTTGTTCGGCCTTGTCACGAATGGAACAGGTATTGACCAAAACAAGGTCTGCTTCCTCCAATTTTTGAGTCGTGTTAAAACCCTGGTCCGCCAAAATGGACGCCACGATCTCACTGTCGCTAAAGTTCATTTGGCAACCATAGCTTTCTATATAAAGCTTTCTTTGGTTACCTTTCTTGGCTTCCAATACAAGGGCTTCCCCTTGCTTATTTTCATCTATTATCTTTTCTTCCATCTGTGGTTTAAATCAGGCTATTTTCCTAATGCAATCAATATGCAAAGATACGAATAAATAAAGATTTATGACAAATTGGCAGTTTTCTTTTTATTACTTTTATACCCAAAACTAACCAAATCCATACACTCATGAAATCCGATATTTTCCAGAGAATAGAAAACGCCAAGCAACCCGATTTTGGGGATGTGCTCAGTGAGAGTTTTAATCTTTTTCAAAAGGTATGGGTAGAAGGGTTTATCCATCTCCTAATTGCTGTGGCTGTTATAATTCCAACGGGAGGTTCTGGTTGCGATTGGTAATTCCCATATGGATCGTAACCCCCGGAGTCAAACCCACCT
>JBCBDM010000243.1:0-4257 GCA_038529705.1 Bacteroidota bacterium | reverse complement strand
GGTGGAATTTTTAAGACGACCGATGCGGGCGCCACCTGGAATCCAATTTTTGATGACCAACAAATGCTGTCTATAGGAGATATGGAAATCTCAAAAAATGATACCGAAGTCATTTGGGTGGGAACCGGAGAGGTAAACGCCGGTGGCGGTTCTCTGGCCTACGATGGAGATGGTATCTACAAAAGCGAGGATGGAGGGATCACTTGGGAGACTAAGGGGTTACCGGATGTAGGTAGTATTGGGAAGATACTAATTGATCCCAGTGATGACAATACGATTTTTGTGGGCGCTATGGGACCGCTCTTTAGGGATGATACTAACCGAGGAGTCTATCGTTCTACCGATGGAGGGGACAACTGGAGTCAGGTGCTCTTTGTGAGTGATATCACTGGAGTCATCGATATGGCGATACATCCTTCGAATGGAGATATCGTATATGCAGCCAGTTGGGAACGAGTTCGCAGGCCCGAATT
Organism: Bacteroidota bacterium; assembly: GCA_038529705.1. Lineage (GTDB taxonomy): Bacteria > Bacteroidota > Bacteroidia > Flavobacteriales > Flavobacteriaceae > Aureisphaera. The sequence continues at coordinate 3,784 of JBCBDM010000243.1, read as the reverse complement.
CAGGGACTATGGAGGGGAAACTTCTCGGATCTATCGGTCTACCAATGGAGGTGACACCTGGTCTGAACTCACTTCAGGATTGCCGAGCGCCGCATCGGATAAAGGACGTATTAGCATTGATATTTCTCAATCCAATCCTAATGTTTTATATGCACGCTATGCCGATGCCAATGGAAGCATTCAGGGCGTATATCGTACAGCCAATGGTGGTGATACCTGGACAGAGGTTAATTCCAGTCAGTTGACCAACGTAGGCTTTCATTGGTGGTTTAGAGGAATCTTTGTAGATCCAACGGATGAGAACACTCTATACAATGTAGATTTTATAGTAGAAAAGTCCACAGATGGTGGGAATAGCTGGTTTACGGCCTTTCCTAATGTTCATGTGGATCAACATGCGCTGGCTTTCAATGCCAGTGTTCCTGGTGAGGTGTTGCTTGGGAATGATGGTGGTTTCTATAAAAGTGCCAATGACGGAGCCTCTTCAGTAAAGGACAATACTTTACCTATTACACAATTTTATAGATTTTATGTAGATCCTCAAAATGATAATAAAATATATGGAGGAACTCAGGATAATAATACCATCCGTACTACTACGGGAAGTCCTAATGACTGGACTCCCATCTTTGGAGGAGATGGTTTTCAGCCCTTGGTAGATGCCAGCAATACCAATGTCATCTATGCCCTATCACAGAATGGAAATTTAGGAAAATCTACAAATGATGGTGGATCATTTTCATCTGCGCTCAATGGGATTTCCGGAAGCGATAGAAATAACTGGGATACCCCTATTGCCATGGATCCCCAGAATTCTGATATTTTATACTATGGCACGCAAAGAGTTTATAAAACCACCAATGCAGCAGGAAATTGGACCCCTGTTAGTCCGGATCTTACCAATGGCCCGGGAGGAGGAAACCTTAGTTTCGGTACTATTATCTCAATTGACGTGTCTGCTCAGGATAGCGATCTTGTTTATGCAGGAACGGATGATGGCAATGTATGGCGAACGGATGACGGAGGTGTTAATTGGGTTAATTTATCGGCCAGCTTGCCCAACCGATGGGTAACCAAGGTAAAATCTCATCCATGGCAAACAGACGATGTGTATGTGACCCTTTCAGGATATCGTTATGGAGAGGACGATGGCCATGTGTATTACAGCGACGATCGCGGAGATACCTGGACGGACATCACAACGAATTTACCGGATATTCCGGTTAATGATATTGAAATTAGCGTTTGGTCTGGACTACTGTTAGCAACCGATATCGGAGTGATGAATGCCAATTTTCCAGGGGATAATTGGCAGCCTTTTGGTCCAAATCTACCATCTGTGGTTGTAACGGATTTATTTTATTCTCCTTTTGACCTGGATGGAGAAAATCTTTATGCAGCCACCTACGGAAGATCGGCGTACACCATATATACCGGAGAATTGGGGGTCGATGATGTTTTTGCCAGCAAAATAGCGGTATATCCCAACCCGGCTTCCGATCGTGTGAATATAAGGCTGGAGTTGCCTTCGGTCGAACTCCAGGTTGAAGTTTTTGACACTATGGGAAGAAAAGTGAGAGATTTGATTTCTGTGGATGATCAATCCACCTATGATGTAAGCGATATCTCCGGAGGAGTATATTATCTGAAGATCACTCAAGGAGATAAAGTGGCTACCAAGAAATTGATCATTAAATAATTCAATACGCTTCATTATTACCTACCAAGAAACGTTAGACTGGCTATTTGCACAATTGCCCATGTATCAAAGGGTGGGAAAAGCCGCCTACAAGGCAGATCTTTCCAATACCTGGGAGTTATCGAAATATCTAAGCCATCCCGAAACGGGGTTCAAATGTGTTCATGTGGCAGGAACTAATGGCAAGGGATCTACCAGCCATATGCTAGCTTCTATTTTACAGGAAGCCGGATACAGCGTCGGACTGTATACTTCTCCTCACTTGAAAGACTTTAGAGAACGAATCAAGATCAATGGGAGTATGATTCCAAAGCGCACGGTTTCCTCTTTCGTAACTCGACATAAAGCTTTTTTCGAAAAAGAACAGTTGTCTTTTTTCGAGATGACCGTGGGGCTAGCTTTTGATTACTTCCGAAGAAAAAAAGTAGACATCGCTATTATAGAAGTTGGACTTGGAGGAAGATTGGATAGCACCAATATTGTGACTCCGGAAGTATCAGTGATTACTAATATTGGTTTGGATCACACACAATTTCTGGGCACTAATCATCGGGACATTGCCAGGGAAAAAGCAGGGATCATAAAAACGAATATCCCGGTGGTTATAGGCGAAACTATTCCGGAGACGAAAGAAGTCTTTCAGGAAATCGCTGAGCGCCGTACTAGTTCGATCCATTTCGTGGATGCAGATAAGAAAACCTTTCCTTCAGACCTTTTGGGGAACTATCAACAACAAAATCAAAGGACGGTACTTACTGCTGTCGATATATTGAGGTCCCGCAAGTGGAAAATTTCCGAAGCACATATCACTCGTGGATTACTCAAGGTTACTGAAAATGCAGGACTATTAGGCCGATGGCAAATTTTACAACACCAACCGAAAGTTATTTGCGATACGGCCCACAATAGGGAGGGGCTTCAATTAATCATGAGACAACTCAGGGCGGAGCCCTACAAAAAGTTGCATATAGTGTTGGGGGTAGTAAGAGATAAGGACCTGGATTCTATCCTTGATTTGTTTCCTAAAGATGCTAGTTATTACTTTTGTGCGCCGAAGATCTCAAGAGCGCTTGATGAAAATACCTTACAGACTATGGCAAAGGATTTTGGTTTAATGGGTAATACATACGCAACCGTAAAAGAGGCATACCGCAAGGCTCTGAAGGTAGCCCCCGAAGATGATCTGATATTTATAGGAGGAAGTACTTTCGTGGTGGCGGAGGTATTGTAGTTCTTGTATTGTTCACTTTAGTGGGTTGCGATGACCATTTACCCATAAAGCGCTGCGTTGAACGAAAACCCTAGTCTGTTTCTTACTGTAATTCCTTTGCTAAGTCCGATTGTCATATCTTTAAATAACGACATTGACCCGTATAGTAGACAATACTTTGTATGCAAACCTAAATTTAATATGGTATGGAAAAGAATGTTGATGTTACCGACCTGAAAAAAATCATTCGCGACCTTATGTTGTTCATTACTGTTGAAGGAAAACAGTTCGTCGATAAGGATCAAATGGAAGAGTATGTACTTCGTTATGTGAATTGTTTCGTGAACTCCTTAAATCTTACCTCGGAAGAAGGATCGGAGAAAGGGATGATCGATATTATGAGAACGGTTGCCCAAGATCTAAAGGGTTTTGGCAAGGTGTCAGGTGTTTAGAAATATGATGGGCTCCCCTTTAGATCCCACTTGCTGAAGTTTTACGATATTTTTTAGCGAATTGTTTGCGGTAAATAAAAACTACCTTATATTTGCACCCGCTAACACAGTTAGGGCGCTTAGCTCAGTTGGTTCAGAGCACCTCGTTTACACCGAGGGGGTCGGGGGTTCGAATCCCTCAGCGCCCACATCAAGCAGAATCCCGTTAAACTATAGTTTAACGGGATTTTTTCTTTTCAAATATGAACCGAGCGTGCTCGAGGGCATATTTGAAAAGAAAAAAGACTATGATGCGATAGCATCTAGAGATTCTATTTACAGTATTGGTTTCATAAAGGGATATATAGTCTCTCATGATTCTTCTCCACTAATTCGAGCGCTTATTTGAAATAAAAAAGGCCAGGATGCGATAGCATCCAAGGG
>JBCBDM010000242.1:0-4270 GCA_038529705.1 Bacteroidota bacterium | reverse complement strand
AGGTGGTAGAGAGTCTACGCCCTAATGGCATTTTATTAACGCAGACCACTCCCAAAGGAGGACGTATTTCGGGTTCCTCCACCATTGTGCAATTGGATGCGTGGAACTGGGAAGATGCCATCGTAAAAGAAGATGATGGTATCCATATGAACTGGCCCAACAGCTTCTCACGTGGACGTTGGTGGTTGGGAGAAGAACGAGGATGGAAACCCAACAAGGATTACGAAAAGGACCTGGAAGAGATTCGCAGTTATCTGGCCAATGCGATGGCTTACGGAAAAAGTACTCCGAAAGAAAAAAATGAAGGCTATAGTGCGATGCAGGGCTTGTTCAATGGCTCTAAAAAGCTTTATATATATGCCAACGGTGAGAAGGAGATCATTGATGCCATAACCACCACCAAAGAAGGTGGCATTAAGGATGTTGTTTTGGTTGGGGGGTATGAAGCCCACAAGATCATACCATTTTTAAAGGAGCACAATATTCCGGTATTAGTGCGTAGGACACATTCTTTGCCCAATGCAGACGATGACGATTACGATCTTCCTTACAAACTTCCGAAGCTATTGGTGGACGGCGGATTATTGGTTGGTTTGCAAAACTCAAGCGCTTCCAATTTTCAAACGAGGAATCTTCCTTTCTACGCAGGACAGGTAGTAGGACAAGGAATGGATAAAGAAGAAGCCTTAAAGTTGATCACCTCCAATAATGCGAGGATACTGGGAATAGGCAATAGTTACGGTTCCCTGGAAGTAGGTAAAAGTGCTACTTTCTTTGTTAGTGAAGGGGATGCCTTGGATATGCGCACCAATCTCCTGCTACACGCCTTTATCGATGGTAGGGAAATCTCCCTTGAAACCCACCAAACGGAATTATGGAAGCGGTACTCTAATAAATATTCAGGCAATTAATCCGTGCAACACACCTTTGAAATATATCATGACCTATACATCAAGGCCTCTGCAAAAGAGGTCTTTGATGGGGTTAGTGACCCTGAACACCTCAACAATTGGTGGACGCTTAAGTGTCACGGAACTCCAAAATTAGGCGCAGAATACAATCTGTATTTCGCTCCGGAATACGATTGGTTGGGTGAGGTGACTGCAGTGAAGCATCATAGCTCTTTCCACATAAAAATGACTCGTTCAAGTACCGATTGGGATACAACCACCTTTGGTTTTGATATAGAAGAGCAAAAAGAAGGGGTAAAACTAAAATTTTCTCATCTCGGGTGGCAGCATTGCAATGATGAGTTTAGAAATTCTTCTTTTTGTTGGGCTTTGCTGCTCCAAGGGCTAAAGAATTACCTGGAGCAGGGAACCATAATTCCCTTTGAAGATAGAGCATAACTTTTTTTTGTAATTTTCCATTATGAAAAAATCATTGCTAACGCTTTTGGCGGTACTGTTTCTCATTAGTTGTGGAGACAAAGAGACCGAAACCCCCTATTTCAATGAACTCACCAAGGACAGTCCTTCCTTACATGGTAAAGAGGAATACCTTAACTCGCCTATGGTCACCGCAGGTGATCGGGTGTATTCTGTGGGACATCAAAACGGTTCCTTCCCGGAATTAGGTTGGCATATAAAGGACGAAATGGGTGGTATTTGGAATCATCCTATCAAATTAATGGATGGCTTTGAGATCCTTCTCCATGACGGGAAAAGCAGCGAAGTGCTTCCCCTTGACGCGGCTCACACCTTCACCAATTACCCCTATGCCAACAAACATAGTTACCATTGGGAGACTAAGGAGATTGAAGTAGAAAGATGGCAATTTGTTCCGGACGGTAAAGAAGGGATGATAGTTCAAGTCGTACTTCGGAATTTAGGGGATGCCAAAAAGGTTCAAGTGCAATTGAATGCATTTTCAGATCTAAGGCCCACATGGCTGGGAGAACGAACCCATATGAAGGACGGAAAGGACTTAGTCGATTCTTTTAACAAGAAACACAACGCCTGGATCGTAAAGGATAGTTTGAATCCCTGGTATACTATGATAGGTTCACAGCTACAGCCTTCAAAATACAGCAAAGCTACTCTTAGTCCGTATGAGGGTAAGGGAGTTGCCGTAGATTTAGTGTATGACATCCAGTTGGGGGCCAATGCAACAGAAGCACTTAATTTTGTCATAGCAGGTTCTTACACCTCGGAAAAGGAACTGGTAAAGACCTTCGAATCTATTCAGAATAACATAGCGACCGATCTCATATCAAAACGGAAGCGGTATGAAGCTCTGGCTCGAAAATCGAGACTTACCATACCGGACAAGGAGATAGAAAAAGCCTATGAATGGGTAAAATACAACTGTGATTGGCTGGTGCGAACCGTGCCTGAAATTGGTTCTGGCATTGGAGCAGGAATCCCAGACTACCCCTGGTGGTTTGGGGTGGATAGCGAATATGCCCTTCAGGGATATATGGCAGTAGGACAAACAGAATCCGTACTCAATACCATACGCCTACTGGACAGTGTCTCCAATGCGGTCAACGGCAATGGAAGAATAATTCATGAAATGTCTACGAATGGAGCAGTATTTAACCCGGGAAATATCAATGAAACGCCTCAGTTTGCATCTTTGATATGGAAGATATATCAATGGAATGGGGATAGAGAATTTTTGGAAAAGTACTTTCCTACCGTAGAGAAAGGAATGGATTGGTTGTTAACCGAAAAGGATGCCAATGGCAATGGTTTTCCGGATGGCTTCGGAATGATGGAGATCCATGGAATGGATAGCGAGATGATTGATGTAGCCGCCTATACTCAAAAAGCACTTGTGGACGCTTCAGAAATGGCCAAAGTATTAGAGAAAGAGGAGTTATCGAAGCGATATGATTCCATCGCTCGGCAGATCAAAGATGATATCAACACACAATTCTGGAGTGAGGAGTTTAAGAGTTATGCAGACTTTATTGGGACCGATGCGCAAGCGCTTCGACTTATTGATGATGCCATTGTAAGGGCCGATACGCTTAACAAGCCCTGGGCCGTTGAAGAATTAAAGCAAACCAGAGAAGCTATTTTGAAAAACCCTTCTACATCTCCCCGTCCCTTTGTGCTCCATCACAATTGGGTGGTGAATACTCCTATGGAAGTAAATATCGCACCTATGGATAAAGCTTCGGCAGCCTTAACCACGGCTGAGCGATTTGTAAATCCGTTTGGAGTTTTTGTTACCGGTATAGACCGTGACGACTCTGCCGGAAGTGATGACGGGTCGTTTGAGGGCAGTGAAGTGTTTTCCTACACAGGAGCTGTCATGACCCTACCTACGGGAGTACAGATCGTTGCTGAGAATAACTACGGAAGACAGGATAAGGCATTGAACTATCTCAAACGAATGACCCGGACCTTTGGTTATGCACTACCGGGAAGTATTTACGAAGTTTCTCCGGATTATGGTATGATGACTCAGGCCTGGAATATCTATGGTTATGGAGTTCCTGTTGTAGAACAATTTTTCGGAATTAAGCCGGATGCAGCGCACCAAAAGGTGGTGATACAACCCCAAATGCCTATTGCCTGGGACGAGGCCTCTCTAGAAAACGTAGCCATTGGTAACAATGAGGTTTCTGTATTCTACAGCCGTGAGCAGGGAGAAACAACTATAAAAGTGACACAGACCAAAAATAATTGGGATCTGGAAATTGAATTAGCCAGAGAACCTGGTTCCGAATTTGAGGTCATTACCGGTGAGGTGGTAGATTCTATAGGGGAAGGATATTACCTTTTCGAATCCAATGACCAACAAATTGAGATCGTAATATACGACGGAGAGTCTTGATTACAATTCGGCTATGGTGGCTCCGTCTGGTTTGGCAAACACATCATCGTCCAGAATGGTTTCGGTAAGGGTGATCTTATCAAACTCCATTGTGCTTCGCTCTTCCGTAGGTTTTCCATCTTCTACCTTATACCAGGTAAGACTTTTGGGAAGGGTAATACCATTTACCGGATTCCATTTCCCATACTTAATGTAACTCCATCGATCGCTTTTTTCCTCTTTTCCATAGGTCACCGTATAGGCAAGCCAGGACATCACATTAGTTTCTGGATCGAAATATAGGATGTACTCATCGTTGGAAGAATCACCCACTCCATCCAGATAGGATACTTTAACACCGTAATAGTCTTTTCCATCCAATCGAGTTGACCCAACAGCAGTGTAATTAATGCCATCATCGCCCAGCACAAAGGGCATGGCATAAAAATAGAACATGAGGTTATGGTAAAAACGGGCATTGCCTGTATATGCATCTTCTTCATTT
>JBCBDM010000241.1:261-4272 GCA_038529705.1 Bacteroidota bacterium | reverse complement strand
TTTTCAAACGCAAAAATTAGAGTTGTTTTCGGAAAAAAGTTGCCTCAAATGTAGCACTATTTCCCACATTATCTACAACAATCACTTTCAAATTGTTTTCTGTTTCGGTTACGATATTGTCATCGAAATCATATACTAGAACGTCTTTTTTATAATCATATTCTGTAAGGATGTATTTTCCGTTGATAGTAGCTCTATAGGAACTAATTCCGCTAATATCATCCTCTATTTTAAGCTCTAGCGTCTCGTTCTTACTAATCCACTTCTCATGATCGAAATTAATGGGTGTAATCTTTGGCAACGTTGTATCCCTTGCCAGGATGTAGGTGCCAAAGGTTCTGCTTTTGGCAGAAAGTTTCGTGCCATTTCTGTAAGTAGTATTGTAATAAGGAGCTCCTCTATAATTTTTTCTGCCTATATATAGCTTACTAATATCCTCTTTGGAATAGTTTGAAACATCCACACTAATGGTCATGTTTTTGTGCATGGGAATAACATCCTCATGGAGTTTTAAGGTATCCCCTGATGATTCGATTTTAAGATATGCATCCTCATAGAGGCTTTCGGAAGGGATATAAACACTGTATTTTCCTTTAGTGATAGAATTTCCCTGATCTCGGCTAACGAAATCCAGAACTTCATCTTCAACATCCCCATGTAATGTAGCGTGTTGTTTTCCTTCAATAGGGACCGTAATTTCAACCTTGTTCCCTTTAAAATCGGTTGCCGCAATTTTATAAACCGAAGCGAACCCGTCATCTACCCATACATAACCACTATCTACTTCATCGATGATAACGCTTAAGGGGTTATTGGTTTGCCGGAACAGTTTTTGAACACGATCCTTATTTTTCTTGTAGTGGGCATAGTCTATATACCGATTTAAATATCGGGTTTCCGAAAAGGAAAATTTATTAAAAAGCACCTCATAGACCTCAGTCCCGTTGTAGGAGGCTTTAATGCGATAAGTACCGTTCTTATTGGATGCTCCATCCATCTGGTCGTTGGTTCCTATCCCAAATCCAATTTTACCAAAGGCTTTTAGCGTCTCCGCTCTATAGGAACCATCCTTCTGCCGAATGAGTCTGAGCTTTACAGGTTTTTGGGATTGATTGACATGAGCATCCGAACCCGTTGGGTACGCAATCACTGTATGGACCAGAGGGGGTTTGGAATCCGGAATATCAATACCAAAAAGCATAGGGTTCATTGGGCGAGATGAAGCATCTCTAATCTCATAATGTAGATGTGGCCCCCCGCTACTACCACTATTACCGGTATAGCCAATAAGATCTCCTTTGAAGACTCTTAGGACAGAAGGCTCGGGAAAGAGCTCTATCTCATATTCCTCTTTATCATACTGTCCTTTTTTCACATACTCCTGGATTTTCCCCGCGTATTTTTCCAAATGAGCATACACCGTGCTATACCCATTAGGATGCTGCAGGTATAACGCTTTTCCGTAGCCAAAATGAGCCACTTTAATTCGTTTTACATATCCATCTGCAGGAGCGTAGATGGGAAGGCCTCTTTTCCGTTGTGTCTTTATATCAAGACCACTGTGAAAATGATTACTTCTCAGTTCGCCAAAACTACCTGAGAGTATAAGAGGAATATCCAATGGGTTGCTAAAATAATCTTTGGGAATGTCTGTTTGTGCCGCAAGTTGAACTCCACATAGCAGGAGTACTAGAAAAATTTTCTTCATTGTAAAAAAGGTAATCCGCTATAAATTAATGGGGAGATCCAACAATTATTGTGATACACTTTCAATATTACAAAAAAATACAGAAAACTGTTGTCTTATTTGGGCTACAATGTTAACTTTGTGTTATAAGTATTGAATTAAACTATACATGCCCAACCTTTCTGAAATAGTTGATTCTCTTGAGAATAGGATAAGTAAATTACTGCATCGATATGAAAAGGAAAAGCAGTATAATATTAAACTTGAAGAAGAGGTAAAAATATTAAAGTCACAGCAGGATCAGTCCTTGATGGAGATCGAACAGTGGCGCGAAAAGTGTGCGGCATTGAAATTAGCAAATTCTATGCTTGGCAGCGACCAACATAAACGAGAAACAAAACTCAAAATAAATGCTTTAGTTCGGGAGATAGACCAATGTATAAGTCAACTCTCCGAATAAAATAAAATCAATGTCGAATCCGTTAAAGATCAAGTTATCTATCGCAGACCGGGTGTATCCTTTAACCATCGACCCATCTCAGGAAGAAGGGTTACGAAAGGCTACCAAAAAGATAGAGGAGATGATCAAACGTTTCGAAAAGAGCTATGCCGTTCGGGATAAGCAGGATGTTCTGGCCATGTGCGCCCTTCAGTTTGCAGCCCAGGTAGAGCAAAAAGGTATTGATAAAGTAAATGATCAACAACAGTTGGAAGATAAGCTGGAAGCTTTGAACAAACTATTGCATGATCACTTAGCATAACGTTCTTTAAAATAAATAAGGTACTGCCTACATTAATACTATTTTTTGGTAAACTCAACACGAATTCTTTAAAAAGGGTGAGTTGAAGTTGTAAAAGCGAGCCGTCTTTGAGCGGATACTTGACCAGCTTATTAGCCCTAAACTTGTTTTAAGGAGTTTATTCAAAATCCCAATATTAGTGTAGGCTTTTTTATTTGAATATATTTTGTTTGAGACTGTTCGACAGACGGTCTTATTATGTTTGGTTGAATGTTGTCAAGTTTTAATAAAATTTTGAATCGAATACACTAACTCAACGAACTATGGATACTATAATTACTCCGATTATTGCAGCAGTCGCGGGATTGATCATTGGATTTGTGATCGCTAAAATGCTGGAAAAGAGCAATGCATCCCAAGTCATAAAATCGGCGAAGAAAAATGCCGCATCTATTATAAAGGAGGCCAAAGCAGATGCCGAAGCGCAAAAAAAGGATAAAATACTTCAGGCAAAAGAGAAGTTCATCGAACTAAAGGCCGAACATGAAAAAGTAATTCTCAATCGTGATAAGAAAATAGCTGAAGCGGAGAAACGCACTAGAGACAAGGAATCTCAGGTTTCAAATGAACTTTCAAGGAATAAGAAGGTCAACGCGCAGCTGCAAGAAAAAGTTAGAGATTATGACAATCGCCTGGATTTTCTTGAAAAGAAGAAAAGTGAATTGGAGAAAATGCACCGCAGTCAGATAGAACAGCTGGAGGTTATTTCCAGTTTATCTGCGGAAGATGCTAAGGCCCAACTCTTAGAGAGTTTGAAGGGTGAAGCGAAGACAGACGCCATGGCCTTTATTCAAACCACGCTGGAAGAAGCTAAGATGACCGCTCAGCAAGAAGCAAAGAAGGTGATCATTAATACCATTCAGCGTATTGGAACTGAAGAGGCCATTGAAAATTGCGTTTCAGTTTTCAATTTGGAAAGTGATGATGTGAAAGGGCGTATCATTGGACGCGAAGGACGTAATATACGCGCTATAGAGGCCGCAACCGGTGTTGAGATTATTGTTGATGATACTCCTGAAGCCATTATACTCTCCTGCTTCGATTCGGTACGACGGGAGATTGCTAGATTATCCATTCATAAGCTAGTTACCGATGGCCGTATCCATCCTGCCAGGATTGAAGAAGTTGTTCGCAAGACGAGAAAGCAGATAGAAGAGGAGATCATAGAAGTTGGGAAACGAACCGTGATCGACCTTGGGATCCATGGATTACATCCCGAATTGATCAAAGCTGTGGGTCGAATGAAATACCGTTCTTCCTACGGGCAAAACCTTTTACATCATTCAAGGGAGGTGGCCAGGTTATGTGGCGTCATGGCTTCAGAACTAGGGTTAAATGCAAAACTTGCAAAAAGAGCAGGACTACTTCATGATATTGGTAAAGTACCGGAAGCAGAAACTGAAACTCCACATGCCATTCTTGGAATGCAATGGGCAGAAAAGTTTGGAGAGAAACCCGATGTTTGCAATGCCATAGGTGCACACCATGATGAAATTGAAATGACCATTCTTTTATCTCCTATTG
>JBCBDM010000241.1:0-251 GCA_038529705.1 Bacteroidota bacterium | reverse complement strand
AAGGCTTATGCGATACAGGCGGGAAGAGAACTTCGAGTTATGGTGGAAAGTGAAAAGGTGAGTGATGATAAGGCAGCGCAATTATCATTTGAGATCTCACAAAAGATACAGACCGATATGACGTATCCCGGACAAGTGAAAGTCACCGTTATAAGGGAAACGAGGGCGGTCAATATAGCACAGTAATACCCCTAGCTGACATAACAAACTCCCTTTGTCATCAAGGGAGTTTTTTATAAGGTATATATTCT
>JBCBDM010000240.1:0-4316 GCA_038529705.1 Bacteroidota bacterium | reverse complement strand
CTGGCTACGGTAGTATCGTTATACTCCCATTTGGAAGATGGGAGCCAGGAGTTAGGTATCCAATCCAGAGAGTCTTTTGAGACTGGGATCAAGATTCCGGTAGGCTTCTCTACCCAGATTACAGCGGAGTTGGAGTACAAGATCTCGATCGATCAATTGGAAGGAGCTAACCTGGAAGCAGCGACGGTCTATTTGATCGATAACCAAACGGCTACGGTACACAACCTAAGTGATGGAGCCTACAGCTTTAGCAGTAACAAGGGAACCTTCCATAATAGATTCACCCTCCAGTTTGAAGGAGAAGTGATCCTGGGAACTTCGGATATTGCGACCGATAGCATCGCGATCTTCCCTAACCCAACCGACGGACAGTTGAACATTGTTTCACCACAAGAGCCCATCACCCGTATCGAAGTATACGATGTGAGAGGGAGAAAGGTAAGAGCTATCGACTATAATAGGCTGAAAGCAGTTCAGATTGATATCTCAACTTTAGATAATTCAATGTACTTTTTGAAGATCAATACATTACGTGAAAACATCACAAAAAGGGTGATAAAAAAGTAAGGAAAATCTATTTCGATCAATTAATTTCAAAACCCACTTGACCAGTGGGTTTTTTTGATTAATTTAAGAAAAAATAAGAGATTGTATAGATTAAGTGTTGTATAATATCGATAAAATGTTATTTTTGACACATAATAATTCACAACCATTTGACTACTAAATAAATATTGAATCATGAAGAAAAATACCCTGAGATTTATTTTGGTGTCGGTATTCTCATTGAGTATGACTATCAATGTCATTGCACAACAGAGAATTACACCGAATGAAGAGCAAAATTTGAAGATTTCTGGCGGAGAGAAAAGCTCGGCTCAGTCTACCAATATGGTGCGCAAGGCTACCCATATTGGTAATGACAAACTGGAACAACTTAGAAAAGAATTTACCGAAAGGTATACACGTTGGAAGAATGAAGCGATTGCATTCGCTGCTCAAAATAAAATTCCAATGACAATGGAGCTGGAAGATGGAGGATTTGCAGAATTACAGCGTATAGCAGAAGACGGTTCTCCTATTTACTTTAGAACGTTCAATTCGGCTGCAGCGGAGTCAACCCGCGCCGATTACTTGAATACTGGTGGAGGACTCGGTCTTAACCTAAATGGTAACGGAATTGTCGCCCATGTATGGGATGGTGGACACGCCAGGACCACACATCAGGACTATGATGGACCGGGAGGTACAAATCGTGTTACTTTGATGGATACAGGTACAGAAGGTGGTGTTCAGTTAAACTTTCACGCCGCGCACGTTACTGGAACGGTATGTGCCGAAGGGGTAGCGAGTTTTGGAGCGCCATACGGAACTTCCAAAGGTATGGCATGGCAGTCTCAAGTAAGAGGATATATGTGGAACCTTGATGTAGCGGAAGCTACTTCCCAGGCTGGAGATGGTTCGGGTACGGGATCCTTCAATAATGGCTATGACATGTTGGTTTCTAACCACTCCTATGGTTTTCAAGCAAGCTTAATTCCGGATTCCTGGTTCGGACAGTATGGACAGGATGCTGTGGATTGGGATGGTTTAATGCATGCGGCGCCTTATTACCTAATGGTAGTGGCTGCGGGAAATGATGGATTGGATAATTCATCCAATGCTGCTCCGCTTAGCGGAAATTCGTCTTTTGATAAATTGTCCGGACACGCTACGGCAAAGAATAACTTGGTGGTAGCCAATGGACAGGACGCAACGATCAATCCCGACGGTAGTCTAAACTCTGGAATAAGAAATACAGGAAGTAGTGAAGGGCCTACGGATGATTTCCGCATCAAGCCGGATATCATGGGGAATGGTACCGATCTGGCATCAACCGGGGAGTCTTCAGATAGTAACTATATCGCCTTGACGGGTACTTCTATGGCCTCTCCAAATGTTGCGGGGTCCCTTATCTTATTGCAAGAACATTACGATAATTTATACGGAAGTTGGATGCGAGCGGCTACGTTGAAAGGATTGGCGCTTCATACCGCAGATGATACTGCTGCCGGTGGTCCGGATGCAGAAACAGGTTGGGGATATATGAACTCCAAGTTTGCTGCAGAGACAATTACTACGGCCAATGGTGGTGGAGATGCAGTTATTTCAGAATTAACACTCAATAGCGGTGGAACGTATCAAGTAAATGTTCAATCTAACGGAACAGATCCTCTCATGGCTTCTATTTCATGGACAGATCCGGCAGGGACTCTTAATAGTGGAACGAACAGTTCTACTCCAGCTTTGGTGAACGACCTTGACGTGACTTTGGATAATGGGAGCACTTTTTATCCATGGAGATTGACCGGTGTAAATTCGAATGCGAACAATGCAAGGAATGATGTGGATCCTTACGAGAGAATTGATATTAGTGGTGCTTCAGGAACCTATACACTTACTGTAAACCATAGTGGCGCCATGACAGGTAGTTCGCAGGACTTTACACTAATTATTACAGGAGGAACCATAGTGGGAGCAACACCAACGGTTTCCTTTGCATCTACAAGCAGTTCTCAGGGTGAGCAAGATGGTTGTTCTTTTACAGATCACAACATTGCAGTTAATATGACGGTAGGAGCTTCAGCTAGTACAGATGTGGATTTCACGGTTAACGGCGGAAGTACAGGTACAGATGGAGTAGACTTCCAATTAATGACCAGTCAATTAACTTTTGGAATTGGAAGTACAGCTTCTCAAAACATTGTTCTTCGAGTATTTGAGGATGGATTTGTGGAGGGTGACGAAACCGCTATCATTGACTTTACCGTGAATGCCAATGGAGGAGATGCCGTGGCCAATACAGCTGCCGATACGCATACTTTAACTATTAGCAATGACGATGCTGTGTTCTCCGGTACATTCGATACCAATGTCTTAACCGAAGATTTTGAGGATGCCACCGGATGGACGATACAAGAAAATGATGGTGACACCGAACAATGGGCGATATTTAATCCCTTCTCTCATGGTAGTCTTGTTGGCAATTGGGCGGGATCGTTAACCGACCTTACGCTGGGTGGAGGAACCGGAACGGCTACTCCGGATAACTTCTTGATAAGTCCTCAGTTTAGTATTCCTGCAGGAGCTATCAATACCCAATTCACTTTCGAAATTGGAACTTTTAGTGCAGCACAAGAGCACTATGCGGTGTATTTTACTACAGATATTAGTAATACAGCGGCGATTATCGCCAACTCAACCTTAGTTGAAGAACGTAATGCTATTTCTAGCAGTACGGAGACTCGCTCCATAGGGTTATCCACTCTTGCAGGCCAAACAGGATATTTGGTGTTTAGACATTATAATACGACTGGAGATTCTATACTAATGCTCGATACCATAGATGTTGTGGTTACCGAAAATACAGCCATTCAAAGTGCCGTAAATAGCGGAAGTCCAGATCAGCATGATGTGTTTACTTCTGGAACGGTTCACAGTTCAGACGCCTCTTCGGGTGACGTTATGCTGGATCTTACTAATAATAATTCCTTCGATTATGGTTGTGTGGATATTTCAGTATCCAGAGCGGGTACGGGCGCACAATCTTATAATGGAAGTGTTTCCCCGGATTTTGTAATGGACAAAACTTTCGATATTTCTCCAACCAGCACCACGGGTTCAGGCGATACGAGTATTACTTTTTATTTTACCGAAGCCGAAGTAGCCGGTTGGGAAACCGCTGTGGGAGGAACGATTGGAGTAACAAGAAATACATTGGTTGCGGCGAGAGGTTCTGCTTCTTCCGTAACTGAAACAAGTACACTTACTGTTGCGACCTTTGGAGGAGGAGTGTCTCTTACGGGGAACTTTACCGGATTGGATGGAACCTATTATTTCGGTCCTCTGGTTGCGTTTACCGGACCTTGTGCTGGAACGGCTAAGATCTGGAATGGTGCTACCTGGAGTGGTGGAACGGCTCCAGATGCCACTAATACGGTAACCATTGATGGCAACTATGATACAGCGGTACATGGTAATATCACCGGATGTACACTCAATGTAAACACCGGAAGAACTCTTACAGTTCGAGCTGGGGACTTTGTTCAATTGAACGGAAACATCGTGGTGGACGGAAGTCTTATTGTTGAGCATACTGGAAGTGTGGTTCAAACCGATGCCAGTCCTTCAGTAATCAACAACGGTACGATCAACGTCTTACAAACCACTCCTAATTTGGCTTCTAGAGACTTTATGATCCTGGGAAGTCCTATGAGTGGAGAGATGCGCAATAGTGTGTGGAACTCAGCCTTTTTAGTATTGGATGCTACCACGGC
>JBCBDM010000239.1:0-4326 GCA_038529705.1 Bacteroidota bacterium | reverse complement strand
CCAAAAGGAGCACTCCTGGTAGGACCTCCGGGAACAGGAAAAACATTGTTGGCCAAGGCGGTTGCCGGAGAAGCCAAAGTGCCATTCTTCTCACTATCCGGTTCGGATTTTGTTGAGATGTTTGTAGGGGTGGGAGCGTCCCGTGTTAGAGACCTCTTCAAGCAGGCAAAAGAAAAGTCTCCTTCTATTATCTTTATTGATGAGATCGATGCCATTGGACGTGCTCGTGGAAAGAACAATTTTTCAGGTTCCAATGATGAACGTGAAAATACCCTGAACCAACTATTGACCGAAATGGATGGTTTTGGCACAAACACCAATGTAATTGTCTTAGCGGCCACTAACCGTGCCGACGTATTGGATAAAGCCTTAATGCGTGCTGGCCGTTTCGATCGCCAGATCTATGTGGATCTCCCGGATGTGCGCGAACGCAAGGAGATCTTCGAAGTACACTTACGTCCATTGAAAAAAGACAATAGCCTGGACACCGATTTCCTGGCCAAACAAACGCCTGGTTTCTCAGGGGCGGATATCGCCAATGTTTGTAATGAAGCAGCCTTGATCGCTGCCAGAAACGAAAAGAAAGCTGTTGGAAAACAGGATTTTCTCGATGCTGTTGACAGAATTGTTGGCGGACTTGAAAAAAAGAATAAGATCATCACGCCGGAAGAGAAGAAAGCCATTGCTTTCCATGAAGCGGGTCATGCCACGGTGAGCTGGATGCTGGAGCATGCAGCGCCATTGGTCAAGGTAACCATTGTACCCAGAGGACAATCTTTGGGAGCAGCCTGGTACCTTCCTGAGGAGCGGTTGATCGTACGCCCGGAGCAGATGCTGGATGAAATGTGCGCCACCATGGGAGGCCGTGCAGCCGAAAAAGTGATCTTCGATAAGATCTCTACCGGTGCTCTGAGCGATTTGGAAAAGGTGACCAAACAAGCGAGAGCTATGGTCACCATTTATGGATTGAACGATAAGATTGGAAATCTAACCTATTACGATTCTTCAGGACAAACCGATTATAATTTCAGTAAGCCTTACAGTGAGAAAACTGCTGAAATGATCGACAAGGAGATCTCCAATATCATTGAGGTTCAATACCAGAGAGCTATAGACCTTTTACTGAAGCACAAAGACAAGCTTACAGAGCTTGCCAATGAGCTATTAGAGAAGGAAGTTATCTTTAAAGAGAGTTTGGAACGAATTTTCGGAAAACGTCCTTTCGAGAAGGATAGTCCCCAAAGTGAGGAACCGGAAATAGCCGCTTCATAAATCCGGACTTTTTTAAGGATTTGGTTAGAATCTTTAGAATTTTAGTAACAGAACTTCTACATAGATTTTATATATTTGGGAAATAACGCGTTAATCTCCTCATATTCTCAATGGGTCTATTTAAAAGACTTTTGAAATCGAATGGCAAGTCAGTAAGCAAGTCAAAAAGTTCTGACCATAGCAAGTATTTCCCTGAAGAGAAGCTCCCAATAGACGAAAAATTTACCTATAACTTCAATAAAAACGGTGGTAAGTTTCTCTATTGTGAGAATTGGGAAGAGGTTTCAGAAACTTTTGACAATATTCTAATTGAAAACGACTGGTATGAAAAAGACGTGTTTTGCATCAATGAGCAACTCACTTCCAAATTCGATGGATACAATCTAAATTTTACCCGAAATACACAGTCTTCCTTCTTCCTATCCACTTGTGAGTCCCTGGTAGCCAACAATGGCTCTATATTATTGTCCTCTAACCAGATCAAGGAAAAGAAATTGCACGAACTGCCACCTAACTTCGTCATCTTTGCCACCACCAGTCAGTTGGTGGAGAACATTAGCGAAGGACTGCGCATTATTAAAAATCAAAGCAGGGATCAAATTCCAAGCAATATTACTACCATTCAGGACTTTGAGACCCACAAGGAAAAAGACTTTATGAGTTATGGAAGTAGCACAAAAAACCTATATTTGCTGCTACTGGAAGACCTATAGTTTATGAAGGAACTTATTGTGCGAAGCATTTCGGGACTGCTCTACATCTCGATCATCATTTTTGCTATGTTTGCCTCGCGAGAGTGGTTTATTGCCCTCTTCTTTCTCCTAGGCCTTTTTACCATTTACGAATACCAAAAAATTGTCCATCTAAAAAGTTATATCTCCTATCCCATCCTGGCGGTATTGATGTACTTTCTAAGCTATGAGGTTTTCGATCAAAATGCGGTCTACCTCTATGCCATTATCGGGATCTTTGTGAATCTTTTCTTACTGAAGGAAATGCTATCCGAGCGGAAGATCCCCCTTTTTGAAAATAAAAAATATATAGCCCTCCTATTTTACCTCATCAGTGGCTTTGTATTTCTCACTCTTATTCCCCTGCGCAAGGATGGAGCTACCATTGTTATTGGAATGTTCGTATTGATCTGGTCCAACGATAGTTGTGCCTACCTAGTGGGGAAGAATTTCGGAAAACGTAAACTCCTGGAGCGGGTTTCTCCCAAGAAAACCATAGAAGGATTTCTAGGCGGATTTGCGGGCTCACTCTTGGCTGGATTTATTATCTTTAACTATACACAAACCTTAACGCTGGGCGTATGGATGGCTATGGCGGTAACCGTTTCTTTTTTAGGAACTTGCGGCGACTTGATCCAATCTAAATTCAAGCGTCAGGCAGGCGTTAAGGATAGTGGAACTTTAATGCCGGGACACGGTGGGATGTACGACCGCCTGGACAGTATCATTTATACCAGTCCCTTTGTATATGTACTATTAGAAATTGTAAACTATGTTTCATAAAGAAGGACATAAGATCATTCTCTTCACTTTTATCATTGTGGTGGTGTTGAGCCTAACCGTAAATCATTTTATTAGCCTGGAATGGCTTCGCATCCTGCTGTTGGTAGGATTGATGATCTTTTTAGTACTCATTCTACAATTCTTCCGAAATCCAAAACGTCTTTATGCTCCCAATGACTCTCAGGTGCTGTCTCCAGTGGACGGGAAGGTAGTGGTAATTGAAGAGGTATTCGAAAAAGAGTATTTCAACGAAAAACGATTGCAGATCTCTGTTTTTATGTCTCCTTTGAATGTACATGTAACTCGGTATCCTGTGGGCGGAAAAGTAGCCTTTAGCAAATACCATCCCGGAAAATACCTGGTTGCCTGGCATCCTAAAGCCAGTGAGGAGAACGAACGTACTACGGTAGTGGTGAGATCTGAAGAATTTGGAGATGTTTTACACCGACAGATCGCCGGAGCCCTCGCAAAACGCATTATCAATTACGCCGAAGAAGGACAGCAGGTAGATCAGACTGGCGAGAGTGGTTTTATTAAGTTCGGATCCAGAGTGGATGTCTTCCTTCCTTTGGATGCAAAAGTGAATGTAAAGCTCAATGAAAAGGTGAAAGGCGGAATTTCCGTACTCGCCACTAAATGATATGCATGAACCAGGAAGAACTCGATATCGCCTTTGAGAATGCCGTAAACAGCATTAATGCGCATACAGACCCCTTTCCTGCCGATGTATTGCTGAAACTATACGCCTATTACAAACGCGCTACCAACGACCAATCGTCTCCTAGCAGTAGCAATCCCCTGATCAATGCTTTTAAGACCAATGCCTTGTTTCAAATTCCGGATATCAGTGAGAATGAAGCCAAGCAGTTATACATCGAAACCGTAAAGCATTATTTTTTGTATCGGAAATAGTAAAGCGGCAAGTTGTGTAAGTACATTTCCGGATGGTTATAGTCTTGAAACTCTCTTCGTGGGTATTTATCAAAGATCAAAACCAATAACTATATAAAATGATGGGAGAATGAGGTAGCACAAGATGGTTCCCTATTGGCTAAACTCCCTGCTTCCAACTTCATACTCCACGCTTCAGGCCATACTCCATTTCCCTCCAAAGCAACAATTTCCTTAGGGTGAACAAAAATGCCAGCACGGGCACTAGTAGCATGGGAATTTTATAGTCACGAAGATCCACAGTAGGGTACAACGAAGCATTACTTATCAAGCGATAACACATATATCCTATTCCTGTCATAAGAATCAACACTGCCACCCAGACCCTGCCCAAGGACCAGGTCACCTTCGTTTCTGCTACATCCTCTGTTTCGATTCGATGCATTAATCGATCCGTGAAATCTTCCGAAGTTGACATCACACTTTTTTGCATTAGTTTCTTTACTTCCTCTTCTTTCATAATAAATCTTTTACTTCAATTCCTAATTGTTTTTGAAGATAGAACTCCATGTTCTTTCTGCCACGATGGAGGTCTACCTTGATCTTGGATTTCCGGAATCCTGTTATTTTCTCAATTTCTGACAACTTC
>JBCBDM010000238.1:4018-4330 GCA_038529705.1 Bacteroidota bacterium | reverse complement strand
AACCACTTTGCTTTTAACTGTCGTTCCAGGGTCCAATAGGTAATTCCATAAGCTTTTAAGTGCTCGGCCTGACTCTCCGCATCCATAGGAATGAGTATATAGGAAGCAAAGGCCTGAAAGGAAAATAGAAAGGCAAAAATGAATAGGATTCTTTTCATCATAGTGCTAATATAACAACAAATGTCATTCCACTCTTTGACTTTATAAGTTCTTTAAGGATAAAACTCTGAGAAGTAATCTTTCATTTCTTTTGCTCGTCCAAAAGAAACGAAACAAAGAAAAAGACGCCTTTTCCTAGGAATTTTTTCAGCA
>JBCBDM010000238.1:0-4008 GCA_038529705.1 Bacteroidota bacterium | reverse complement strand
CTTGATATTATATTTCTCAACATCAATCATTCTTACTGTACCATCTTTGTGCTCGATCACCGCCATTTGCTTAGTAGAATTTTGTTCAATCTTTTCAAACCACTTGTGAAAAGTACATCTTAAAATTTCAGATGTACCCGAATCTCGATTCACAACAAATTTCAATTGAACTTCGCAATATCAAATTTCCATAACAATTCTAAATTTTAAAAAGGAATCCCATCATCCCCATCGTCGTTCATAGCGCTACCAAAGGCTTCGTCGGCAGAGGGCAGATGATCTGTCTTAAAGGTATCGTCATTGGCGGCATCGTTCATGCGCGAGTGAAATTCTCCGGTAAAATCGAAAGTTTCGAGATTTTCGAAACGTCCCAGGTGTCCAACGAATTTCAAACGAATCTCATCCAATCCACCGTTACGGTGCTTGGCCACGATAAATTCGCCTTGCCCGGCTGTTGGCGTTCGTTCTTCATCGTCCCATTCGTCGATCTTATAATACTCCGGACGATAAATAAAGGATACAATATCCGCATCCTGCTCGATGGCTCCGGATTCACGCAGGTCTGAAAGCAACGGCCTCTTACTACCACCACGGGTTTCCACGGCACGCGATAGTTGCGATAAGGCAATGACCGGGACATTCAATTCCTTGGCGAGTGCTTTAAGGTTACGAGAGATGGTCGAGATCTCTTGTTCTCGGTTTCCCCCTTTCTGACTACCCCCGGCAGTCATTAACTGCAAATAATCGATCATGATCATCTTGATTCCATGCTGGGAGGCCAATCGACGAGCCTTGGCACGAAGATCAAAAATTGAAAGTGACGGGGTGTCGTCTATAAACAGAGGCGCCTTTTCAAGACCTTTTACCTTTACGTTTAATTGCTCCCATTCGTGCTTCTCCAGATTACCTGTTCTCAGTTTTTCCGAGGACAAGCCCGTTTCTGAAGAGATCAAACGGGTAATTAATTGTACAGAAGACATCTCCAGAGAGAAGAAGGCTACGGGAACATTATATTCCACCGCCATATTCCTGGCCATAGATAAGGTCAATGCGGTTTTACCCATACCCGGACGCGCGGCAATAATGATCAAATCACTAGGTTGCCAGCCCGAGGTAAGTTTATCTAATTCGGTAAATCCGGAAGGTATTCCGGACAGACCTTCCCTATTGGCAATTTCTTCGATTTTCTTTTTGGCCTGGATAACCAAGCTCTGGGCTGTCTCGGAGGAACGCTTAATATTTCCCTGAGTGATCTCATAGAGTTTGGCCTCGGCACTGTCCAAAAGATCAAAAACATCGGTTCCTTCGTCATAAGACTCCTCTATGATCTCACTGGATACCTTTATCAAACTCCGCTGAATGAACTTCTGAAGGATAATCCTAGCATGAAACTCAATGTGAGCCGAAGATGACACCTTTTGAGTTAATTGAATGAGGTAAAACTCCCCTCCGACGAGTTCCAGCTTCTTTTCCTTCTTTAATCGGGCCGAAACGGTTAATAAGTCAACCGGTTCACTATTTTCGAACAAATTGAATATGGCTTCAAAAATGTGTTTATGCGCCTCTTTGTAGAAAACATCGGGGTGAAGGATATCTATGACCTCATCTACCCCTTTCTTATCAATCATCATCGCTCCTAACACAACCTCCTCTAAATCAGTAGCTTGCGGAGGTATTTTCCCTTTTTCCAACGAAATCACCTGGGAAGTGCGGGGGTTGTATGAGGTTTGAGGTTTTATAGATTCCATGGGACGAATGTAAATAAATTGTTAAGGACTTCAGAAAAATTGGAACTCCGACTGTCCACCGGTCATCAACAATTGAACTGTTAACAACTCGAAAATATTGTTAATAAAGGTAAAAAAAATCCGAAGCATTTACTTCGGATTTTGTAAAGACTTGTTATTGCTGAAACTAGCTTTTGAAAACTCCCATTTCAGAATATTTTTCCATTCGCTGCCCCACCAATTCTTTTGGTGATAAGTCTTTGAGTTCATCATAAACTTTGGAAATGGACTTGGCAACTTCCAGGAATGTTTTTTCCCGATCACTGTGAGCTCCTCCGAGCGGTTCTTTTACAATTTGATCGATGAGCTTTAACTTTTTCATATCGGTAGCGGTGAGCTTTAAGGCCTCTGCCGCTTGCTCCTTAAATTCCCAACTTCTCCATAATATAGAGGAGCAGCTTTCCGGAGAGATCACCGAGTACCAGGTGTTTTCGAGCATAAGCACCTTATCTCCTACTCCAATTCCCAGAGCTCCTCCACTGGCTCCTTCACCAATGATCACTACAATAATGGGCACTTTAAGACGAGTCATTTCTAAGATATTACGAGCTATGGCCTCTCCCTGACCTCTTTCTTCGGCTTCCAATCCGGGATAGGCACCCGGCGTGTCTATTAAGGTAACTACAGGCACTCCAAATTTCTCTGCCGATTTCATAAGGCGAAGGGCCTTTCTATAGCCTTCAGGATTCGCCATTCCGAAATTTCTATACTGACGAGTTTTGGTATTGTATCCCTTTTGCTGTCCAATGAACATATAGCTTTGGTCTCCAATCTTACCCAAGCCTCCGATCATGGCCTTGTCGTCTTTAAAATTCCGATCTCCATGTAATTCCAAAAAAGAATCCCCACAAATGGCATTGATATAATCCAAGGTGTAGGGACGATTAGGATGACGGGACAACTGAACACGTTGCCACGGAGTCAAGTTCTTATAGATCTCCTTCTTAGTTTCGTTGAGTTTTTTCTCGATCTGCTTACAGGTATTTGTCACATCAACATCGCTCTCCTCACCAATCTGGCAGGCCTTCTCATATTGTTCCTGTAATTCTTTTATAGGTAATTCAAATTCAAGATATTCCATACGGTAGGATATACTTTTGTTTTTGGTCGATTGTGCAAAGATAAAACTTTGTGCTTAGTCCGGCGATATTCGTTTATTTTTTCTTTCAATATATATCTTAACAAGGGCGTTAGCTACCACCGTTAGCAGGATGATTAGTGCTCCGTAGTAGAATCCCGGGCTCATCTTTTCAGAATCCTTGAAAATGACCAACGCCAATAAGATTCCATATACGGGTTCCATATTATAGGTAAGCATGACCGTATAAGGGCTAATCCATTTCATAATATGCACCCCTGCAATAAAGGCATAGGCCGTACAAACTGAAGCTAAAACAAACAAATAGAGCCAATCACTGGTTTCCAATGTAAACACCCCCGCATGAAATTCGCCTGCCACGAACAGGAAGATGGTTACACATATGGTTCCTGCCAGCATTTCATAAAAGGTAATCCCCACAGGATCATATTTTCGGGTAAGTTTACCATTGAGCACAGCGAAAAGCCCTCCAAAAAAAGCCGAAGCCAGCGCCAGGAGGATTCCTGTTATATATTGTGTTTCAAGACTGAAGATAACATACAGCCCTATAA
Source organism: Bacteroidota bacterium (assembly GCA_038529705.1). GTDB lineage: Bacteria > Bacteroidota > Bacteroidia > Flavobacteriales > Flavobacteriaceae > Aureisphaera. The sequence goes on along the minus strand of JBCBDM010000238.1, from coordinate 571 downwards.
TAGCCATTATTCCGAGGAGTACCTCGTACCCATAAATCCTTCGTTTAAAGAAAATGGGTTCCAGAAAGGAAACAAAGAAGGCGCCACTGGAAATCACGGCCAGCGTGACCGAAACATTAGAGACTTTGATAGCCCAAAAGAAAGAGATCCAATGCAGGGCGATCACCAACCCTACCAATCCAAAACTAAGCAGGGCCTTTGCGGAATATCTCACCGATATCTTCCGAATCTTGACAAACAAAAAAATAAGTAAGGATGCCATCCCCATTCTATACCAAACCAAAGGCAGCGCCTCTATAGAGATCAGTTTTCCAAGGATGGCCGTAAAACCAGCGATGAAAACTAAAAAATGTAAGTGAGAATAATGAAAGAGTTTATCTTTTTGCATTCTTCAGTAAATATACTGCCAAAATACCAAAAACGAAGTTAGGAAACCATGTCGCCACAAAAGGCGAGAAGCTACTTTGTTCTGCCATGGTGCCGAAGATCTTATCGAAGAAGATGAAGACCATCCCAATAGCAGAACAAAGTAGCTTCTCGCCTTTTGTGGCGACATGGTTTCCTAACTTCG
>JBCBDM010000237.1:0-4424 GCA_038529705.1 Bacteroidota bacterium | reverse complement strand
CTGGGCAGCAACGTAGCCAGCAATCTCAGGAAGATATTCAAACTCGGTATTGATACGCTGATTGATTTGGGCAAATATATCCTGTATGGGCTGAGAGGCATTCGAACGGATCCTGCTTATATATCTTTCTCCCGGATCCACATCCAATTTGATGCTGGCGAACCCAGCTCCATCCTGCCCACGATTGTGCTGCTTTTCCATCATGAGGTACATTTTGTTCACCCCGTAAAAAGCCGTTCCATACTTTTCCTTGTAGTACTCAAGGGGCTTTAGCAGTCTAATTAAAGCAATTCCACATTCGTGTTTTAAAGCGTCGCTCATAATACTTCAAAAATAAAACGCCCCGAATTTTCAGGGCGTCACTTTAGGTTAATTCTATATCGAACTGAGTTAAATTCTTAAATTGTTGTAGGCGCTGATGCATTTCGCCCTTGGACAAGCCCACCAATCGGTCGGTACCAAATTTCTCTACACAAAATGAGGCCAGCGCAGAGCCGTTGATAATGGCAGTTTTCATATTTTCAAAACTATAATCACCGGTCTTCGCTAAATAACCTGTAAATCCTCCAGCAAAAGTATCACCCGCTCCCGTTGGATCAAACACTTCTTCCAGTGGTAAAGCAGGTGCATAGAACACCTCTTTTTGATGGAAAAGCAACGCTCCGTGTTCTCCCTTCTTTATGACCACGTATTTGGGTCCCATCTCCATGATCTTTTGAGCTGCCACTACCAACGAATATTCTCCTGTTAGTTGTCGGGCTTCTTCATCGTTTATCGTTATTACATCCACCTTGGCAATTACCTGCATTAATTCGGCCAGGGCGTTATCCATCCAGAAGTTCATGGTGTCCAGGACAATTAACTGCGGATTATTCATTTGTTCAATAACACCAAGCTGAACCATGGGGTGCAAATTCCCCAGCATGACCACTTCCGCATCTTTATATGCTGAAGGGACGATAGGGTTAAAATCGGCCATCACATTCAATTCGGTCGCGAGGGTATCTCTGGAGTTCATATCATTATGATACTTTCCAGCCCAGAAGAACGTCTTGCCATCTTCCTTTATATCGATAGAATCTACAAAGATGTTTTGAGACTGCAACATGGTTAAGAATTCCTTTGGAAAGTCATTCCCAACCACGGAAACAATACAAGAATCTACTTGAAATTGAGAGGCTGCCAGTCCTATAAACGGAGCGGATCCGCCAGGGATTCTTTCCGCACTTCCGAATGGAGTCTCTATACTATCTAAATTAACCGATCCAACGATAACCAGTTTGCTCATATTCTGAGTTTAAAAATGAAGTTTTATCCTGCTTCTCACAGCCTTGGCTTAAGAAGGTGCAAAGATACGATTTTTGTCGCTTTTCACACATATATATTTCGTACTTGATTTAAGCCATTTCTTCAAACTCGGGACAGTCTAAACGAATATCTTCTGTCTTTAAATGAGAATTTAGGAAATTACAAAAACTTTGGCCTTCACGCTTCTCGTGAAATTTACATGCAAAACAGGTTCTTTGCACAGAAAGGAATCCGGATTTGTTCAAACCAAAGATCATTCGTTGTAACATTCGATAAAAAGTTACTTTATCCTGCTCACTGAACTTGTTTAACTGATGTTCTATCGGGCTTGCAAATTCCTGTGTTGCTAAGACGACCTTGTTTCCTTCGGCAGCAACACGCAAAGAAAAACTTCTGTTGTCCAAAGCGGACCGTTCTTTTGTTAGCAGCTCTTTTTTCAACATGACCCTTACGGCATCGCTCACGGTTGCCTTTGTAATATTGAACTCCTTTGCCAAATGGCTTACTGTAGTGAGCCTTTCATCGTGATACTTTACGAAGAGAAGAATCTGAATTTGTATGGGGCTTAGCTGAAGTTCCTTTGCATAGTTCCAAAGCAACACCTTATAAACTTCCGAAATCCGTTCCAAACCAGCGGTGATCTTAGCAGCTAGCTCAGTGTTTTGTCTTTTTGGATCGAATGCTCCTTTGTTCATCTTTTTTATTTGCCCGTCACCATCCAAGGTGACGGGCAAAGTTAGTATTCCTAATTAAGTATACCAATTCTCAATTACAATTTTCCATTTCAATAATTGAGAATCCCCTTTCAAGAATAATGGCTTCTATCTTGTCATTCGAGATCTCATGATGACAGAAATTACATTGTGCCATGGAGAATCCTGTTGTGCTAAAATCTTTACTCGAGAGATATTGTTCTCCGTAGGCCTTTAGCATGAAAGTATCCTTCATTTTGGACGGGACAAGAATATCAAAATGCATGATTTTCCCGTCTTCCCTGGTTACATAAGTGTCCCAAACAGAAATCTTCATACACTATTTTTTAACAGTAAATGGAAGTGAGAGATCGCCACTGGCAACATGGTAAACTTCATATACACCCAGCAGGGGTCTGGAAGCATCTGAAGTGTTCACTTGCATGAATGCAGTAACTCCATCATAGGAGAAACCTGTTTGATTATTAATTCGGTAATCCGGAACCGATACTCGGATAAAATTTCCGTTTGCAACTACCGGAAATCCCGGAGAGTCCATGAACATTGGCATTCCTGGGTTCGTTGGTGGTAGTACGATGGAAGTGTCCTTTGTATCGAATTGTTTTACCGAGAGTCCTCCTGCTACTCTCGAATCCTCATGCAAAATCACCCAATGCGGATGCCATATAATGCCGTCATTTGCGAAATTCCTATCCGCATTTTCATCCCATAAAGGGGTGTCGTCAAAATCCGGATGAGATGTAAGTGCTAAGGCTAGGATGCCTTCAGTTTTGTTAAATCCTACGTCCGTTGGACTCAGTGTTGTAGGAAATACATAACCAAGAACGGGTGCCCCGTCGAGCTGACCAGCGGGAGTGGGAGTAGTTCGACCGGCTTGACCCTTTACTTCAATTTCCCAAACAGAAATGGCTAATTTGGAATGATGCGTTACCGTAACCCTTTTAATAGAAAAATCTTCGCTCTGTGCGATAGACTTGCCGCTTACAAGACTGAAAAGCGCGGCCATTATGACGATAAAAATTTTTGATGTTTTCATATTTATATAATTAGTAGTCCTAACTACTTAGATTAAAAAATTAGACTTTAAGATCTGAGAGGGTCGCTCCAAAATTAAGATGCAATACATTGCCTGTTGGAGTGATAAGGGCCGGAACCGATTGCACTCCTAATTTTTCGGCTGAGGCAATCTCAGTAACTCGTTCTCCGAGATGCACAATTTCAATATTTTCTGAACCTATTAATTCTACGATATCATGTTCTGCGCTAATACAGACTGGACATCCTGCGTGATAAAAGACTGATTTTTTCATTGTTGTTAATTTAAGTGAAGGCAATATTGCCAATACAAATATAGTAAGGAATCCTAACTAAAAAAATATTAAATCAATTTTTTTCAACTTCATAGTTTTTCTAATTTGTTATTCTGCGGCGGATGCCCTTAATTCTGTGAAGGTTTTGAATGGCCCTTTTACCAGTAGTGAATTGGTAACGAGAGGAGGAATAGAGCCCTCTGGGTCCAGGTACAACTGTTGTGTAACTTGGGTTTGCCCATTAGTTTCTTCTAATAACCAGAAGCCGGTAACATCCTTAACCCGTATGGTCTTATCTTTTTCAGGTAACTCTGTAGGAAGCCCTTTTAGGTGCAGTTTTATTTTTTTATCCGAAGTTCTTTCTACCGTCAACAACGTTACGATATCTCGGTCTTTTACCGGCCAAGGGAGGTCTCTGTAGGCGTAGAACACATGCTGGTTGTCATCAATTGCTTTTACGTAAAAACTCTTTCCGGCTTCGCAACCCTCATAATAGGCAGGGGCTTCCAAGAGTTCGGCGAGCACTGCCTCGATAGAGGTATCAATAGTGGTGGTTGCCTTGAGTTCTTTAAATTTGGAATTGGGGACCATCCTCGTATAAATTTTAATCCCTTCCTTATCTTTTTTTAGTTCCCAGGGGCTTTGCGCATTTAGAGAAATCGAAAAGATTAAAAACGGTATGAACCAGACTACTTTCTTCATGTGTTGCAATTTGCTTTCTTTAGTGGAACTTGAAAGCAAAACATTACAAGGGGCCACAAAAATTATTTTCTTCCGAAGTCGGCAGGGATCTCACCCCATGCTTTGGTTTCCCACTTCACCATCTCAGTGGTGAAGGTATTGTTCTTTAGCCAGGTCTCGGCCCGAAGAATCAGTTCAAAGATCTTTCGATTCTTCTGAGTAGGCTTGAGCTTGGTGTTGCATTTCTTTTTTCGGACCCACCCCATGGCAATGCGTGAATCGCTGTAGATGATCCGATCACTCCCTATCTGCTTCAAATACGCAAGGCCATGCACCAGTGCCAGGAATTCTCCTACATTGTTGGTGCCCTGATCAAAGGGTCCTTGATGGAAAAGTTGCTTATGGGTTTGTG
>JBCBDM010000236.1:0-4440 GCA_038529705.1 Bacteroidota bacterium | reverse complement strand
CAATTATGTAGTGAACACACAACGAGGAACCAATCTGGAAAAGCGAGGTGTGAAAATCCAAACATCCGAACACGTACTTGCCGCTCTGGTGGGTATGGAAGTGGATAATTGCATGATCGAGCTTAATGCGTCCGAACCTCCTATTATGGATGGCTCCTCCAAGTTCTTCGTAGATGCCATCGAAGAGGCCGGAATTGTTGAGCAGGAAGCAGTTCGAGATGAGTTTGTAGTAAATGAGGTGATCTCTTACACAGACGAAGAAACCGGAAGTGAGATTACGATCATACCATCAGAGGAGTATCAAGTGACAACCATGGTGGATTTTGGGACCAAGGTGCTTGGTACGCAAAATGCGTCTCTGAAACATCTTTCCGACTTTAAGGATGAGATTTCGGACGCCAGAACTTTCAGTTTTCTTCATGAGATCGAAATGTTGCTCGAACATGGCCTTATTAAGGGAGGCGATTTAAATAATGCGATCGTTTATGTGGATAAGGAGCTTTCCGAAGAAACCATGGAAAAGCTAAGGCACGCTTTTAAAAAGGATAAGATATCGGTAAAACCGAATGGCATTTTAGACAATCTAACGTTACACCACCCAAATGAAGCTGCACGCCATAAACTTTTGGATGTGGTTGGAGATCTGGCTTTAGTAGGAACTCGTATTCGCGGGAAAGTAATTGCGAACAAACCCGGGCATTATGTGAACACCCAGTTCGCAAAGAAACTTTCCAAGATCATTAAGATCGAAAAGCGCAATAAGATTCCAAAATTCGATATCACCAAACAACCGGTGAAAGATGTCAATGAGATCATGGCCATGTTACCGCATCGCCCACCTTTCTTATTGGTGGACAAGATTCTGGAGCTTTCAGATAGTCATGTTGTGGGGTTGAAGAATGTTACCATGAACGAGCCCTACTTTGTAGGACATTTTCCCGGTGCTCCTGTCATGCCTGGGGTACTTATCGTAGAAGCTATGGCACAAACTGGAGGTATATTGGCATTGAGTACGGTGCCCGACCCTGAGAATTACTTAACATTTTTCATGAAGATCAACAATGTTAAGTTCAAGCAACAAGTAAACCCGGGAGACACCTTGGTATTTAAATTAGAGTTAATCACCCCAATACGCAGGGGAATCGTGCATATGCAAGGAAACGCCTATGCCAACGATAAGTTGGTTACAGAGGCTGAGTTAATGGCACAAATAGTAAAAACAAAAGACAACTAATGAATCAACCGTTAGCATATGTGCATCCCGGCGCAAAGATTGCCAAGAATGTGGTCATTGAGCCCTTCACAACCATACACAACAATGTAGTCATTGGTGAAGGCACCTGGATTGGATCGAACGTAACCATCATGGAAGGTGCTCGAATAGGAAAGAACTGCAATATATTTCCGGGGGCGGTAATATCTGCTATTCCACAAGATTTAAAATTTCAGGATGAGGAAACTACCGCAGAAATAGGAGATAATACAACCATCCGGGAATATGTCACGGTGAACAGAGGGACCGTAGATCGAGGAAAGACGGTTATTGGCAATAACTGCCTCATTATGGCGTACTGCCATATTGCACATGATTGTATAGTGGGTGATAATTGTATCTTTTCCAATAACAGCACTTTGGCAGGACACATTACTGTAGGAGATCATGTGGTGCTAGCAGGTATGACTGCGGTGCATCAATTCTGTATGATTGGGAACCACGCCTTTGTTACCGGTGGATCTCTCGTAAGAAAAGACGTCCCACCGTATGTGAAGGCTGCACGAGAACCTTTATCTTATGTAGGAATTAATTCCATTGGTTTACGCCGAAGAGGTTTCGATCCTAAAAAGATCCAGGAAATTCAGAATATTTACAGAATTCTGTATCAAAAAAGCTACAACAATTCGCAGGCTGTTCAGGTAATTGAAGCCGAATTAGAAGCTACTTCAGAACGGGATGAGATCTTACAGTTCATTAAGAACTCCAAACGTGGTATCATGAAAGGATACTTTCAGAATTAAAAATAAGGTTTAACAATTAATCATTCCCGCAATAGCGGATAAAACAGATGGCAAATACTTCAGATATACGAAAAGGACTTTGTATAAAATATAGCAATGATATCTATAAAATCATTGAGTTTTTACACGTAAAGCCAGGTAAGGGGCCGGCATTCGTAAGAACTAAACTTAAAAGTGTTACTACCGGAAAAGTGATAGACAACACGTTTTCTGCTGGGCATAAGATCGATGATGTTCGGGTTGAGACTCATAAATTCCAGTATTTATACAATGAAGGAGAGTCTACCTATCATTTTATGAACACCGAAGACTACTCTCAGATTCAGTTGCAAAAAGATGCCCTGGACCGTCCGGATCTTATGAAAGAAGGAGAGGTGGTAACAGTTATCATTAATACGGAAGACAATATGCCGCTTTCCGTAGAAATGCCTGCCAGTGTGATTTTGGAGGTGACGGCCACAGAACCTGGAGTGAAAGGAAACACTGCAACGAATGCGACCAAGCCCGCCACTGTGGAAACAGGGGCGCGTATCAATGTGCCTTTGTTTATTAATGAAGGAGATAAGATCAAGATCGATACCGAGAAAGGGCAATATCAAGAGCGAGTGAAGGAATAAAGCCTTATTATACCTTTACTTCTTCAAAATAAAATCCCGTCGCAATGGAAATTGAGATGGGTTTTTTTATATTTGAAATCTTATTCATTTTTATGAAATTCAACCAACCCCAGACATTACGTAAAATTGCGGACATCTTAGACTGCACATATGTAGGTGATGACAATTTTCCAGTTCTGGGGATGAACGAAATCCATGTGGTAGGTCCAGGAGATATTGTCTTCGTGGACCATCCCAAATATTATGAAAAGGCTTTAACCTCTGCCGCCACCATAATTTTAATCAACAAAAAAGTAGATTGTCCAAGGGGAAAGGCCTTACTCATTAGTGATGATCCTTTCCGAGACTTTAACAGGCTCACAGATCATTTCAATCCTTTTGTTGCCGCAACGGCCGTCATAGCCGATTCTTCAGAAATTGGGCTTCATACCATTATTCAACCCAATGTTTTTATTGGAAACAATGTAAAAATAGGAGCAGAGTGCCTAATTCACCCCAATGTAACCATCTATGATGATGCCATCATTGGAGATGGAGTTACCATCCATGCCGGAACCGTTTTAGGTGCAGATGCTTTTTATTATAAAAATCGCCCTGAAGGCTTCGACAAATTGAAAAGCGGGGGCAACGTGATCATCGAGGATAATGTGGATATCGGGGCCCTCTGTACTATCGATAGAGGTGTAAGTGGTTCTACTATTATAGGAGCCGGATCGAAGTTGGACAATCAGGTGCATATAGGACATGACACCGTCATCGGAAAACGTTGTCTTATTGCCTCCCAGGTTGGGATCGCAGGTTGTGTTGTAGTAGAAGATCAAGTGACCATTTGGGGTCAAGTAGGGATTACAAGTGATGTTATTATTGGCCAAAAGGCTGTGATCTCTGCACAGAGTGGTGTTAGTAAGTCTCTGGCGGGACACAAATCTTATTTTGGAACCCCGGCGGACGACTTTAGAAAAAAGTATAAAGAACTAGCCTCGATCAAGTTGATCCCGGACATTATAGAAAAATTAGACAAATTACATGAGTAACCACAACGCAAAGGAAGTTGTAAGAAACTTTTATCAATCAGATATTCTTAAAGATCATACCGTTTTAGATCGCTTTATTCACCAGGATGTCGTACTTATATGGAATAGCACAGACGGACTTACCATCATGCATTTTGATGAGATCGTCGATTTTTTCACCGAAATAAGAAGAACTTACGCCGATTTTAGAATAGAGGTGAGTCATTTGCTAGAAGACGATAACCATGTCACCATTAGGTATAAGTACTACGTTCGCACCATGGAAAACCCTGATGAAGAATTAGGAATAGCTCATTTTATCGCTATTTGGGAGGTAAAAGATGCAAAGCTCTTCAGAGGATATCAGGTGAGTCAGCCAGTAACCGACAAAGACGACACTACCGAATCTTATCACAAGGTTAAAGTGTAAATCCTTTTGTAAAACTTCATAAAAGTTTACCTTTGCCCTCGCCTGTTAATGCGATGTAAAAAGGCGAAAAATAATCAGATATTTCACTTTAAAAATCAATAAAAAACGATGAGCGTTTTAGTAGATAAAAATTCCAAAATAATTGTACAGGGATTCACTGGAAGCGAAGGAACTTTCCACGCAGGACAGATGATCGACTATGGGACCAATGTGGTAGGTGGGGTCACTCCGGGTAAAGGTGGGCAAACCCACTTGGACAAACCTGTTTTCAATACTGTAGCAGAAGCTGTTGAGAAAGTAGGGGCCGATACCACTATTATTTTTGTTCCACCCGCCTTTGCCGCTGATGCAATTATGGAAGCTG
>JBCBDM010000235.1:0-4445 GCA_038529705.1 Bacteroidota bacterium | reverse complement strand
GTTGAAAGGAAAGATTAGGAGAGAAACCCAAAGATAATTCCTCGATTCGGTTGACCAAAATGTCCTCTCCATCCACCTCGATGGCATACCGAATGTTCAAGGTGTTCTTTTTGTCCAGAACGTTGAGTAAGGACAGATTGATCCTGGCATCCAGACCTGGAGAAATATCCCAGAAGTATTCTGCAGAAAGGTCCCAGCGTATGAAATCCGGGAGTCTGTGAATATTGGGTTCCCCAAATTGGATTCGCGGGAGGCCATTGTTACCGATAATAAAAGCTTCACCAGCCACAGGTTTCGTAAAGGGTTTCCCGCTACGCCAATGAAGTCCCGTAGCGAGTTTCAACTCTTTTATCTGGTAAGAAGCTCCTAATTTGGCCGTATGCCTTATGTCGATATTATTTGGGAATACGGAAGGTGTGAACGTGTCAAACTCATAATCGTTTTCACTGTAGGAATAGGTAACCCAGCCACTGAAGTCCCTTATCTTCTTATTCAGTATAAATTCTAACCCCATGACGTCATAATCTCCGGTAGCGTCCAGGAATTGAAACTGATTTTGAAACCCCTGACTTTTACTGGTTATGCCTTCCACCCTTTTATAGAACCCTTCTACATTGATAAACCAGTTGGCCTTGTCGAAAACCAGTCCTAAAGACCCTTGTTTTCCTTTTTTTATGGGAATATCTTGATTGTTTGCAAGCACCCACCTTCTTTTTTCTACCCCTAAAAAGTCACTCTCAAAATCGATACGTTGAGTGGTTGTCTGACTCTTAAACTCTCCAGCAGCTTCCAAAGTAAAGCCTGCGCCCAGTTTTTGAGAAGCCTGTAGTCTTGGTTCGATCAATGATTCATTAAATTTATCGAAGTAATTGAAACGAGCCCCTGCATTCAGGGCGGTGTTTCCATCGGCAGATTCCCAATGCAATCCGGCATGGACAATATGGGTGCGTACTACATCTTTTTCGAAATCTCTGAATCTGGGCAAATTCACATCCTGAGTGTTGGCAATTCCAATTTCAGAAAAGTGATAACCGGAATGGAGTTGTAAACGATCGCTGATAAGGAGTTGGGTGTCCAGTTGTCCGCCCAATTCCAATACCTCATTTTCCTGAATGAGTTCCTGATTGGTGAAGATATTTATGTTCAAAGCTTCGAGCAGATAATAGGAGCTGTAAAGTTTGGCTTTGGACATGAAATTAGAAGACCACTTTCTATCCCAGGAGATACCTCCCACCAGACTTCGTTGTTCCAGTTTACTGGTTTTAGACTGGGATAGATCTACAAGGGTTTCGGTGAAATCAAGGTCATTGTTGATTGTTAGAAAATTAAGACGAATCTTGTCTTTTTCGGAAGGGGTCCAGATACTTTTGAGTCCTAGGTCGTAAAAGCTGAAATCCTCACTGGCGTCCACTTCGGTGGACTGCTGCGTATTCATAATATTGGTGATCTTGCTATCCTGAAATATCCTCTGAGCGTAGGTATTGTATATAGGTGTATTAAAAAGGTCATTGCTGGAACCTCTTCCCGAAATTTGTAGCCCGAAATTTTCAGTAATAGGCATTTCAACAAATACATTGGCATGGATAAGATTGATTCCCGCACCGCCGTTAAATCGGGAAGGGATGCTGTCGCTGGAGGAAATATCGATCACGCCGGAAACGCTTTCTCCGTAGTTGGCGGGTGTTCCGTTCTTGTAAATAGACACCCGCTGCGTAAGATTGGGGTTAAAGGCAGAGATCAAGCCAAAAAAATGTCCGGTTTGATACATTCTGTTGCCCTCCCATAGAATAAGGTTTTCGTCGTTGCTACCTCCTCGGGTATTGATGGTGGAAATAGTTTCGTTGACACTTTCAACTCCAGGCAAGACCTGGGCCATTTGGAGTACGTCGTTTTCTATTTGTCCTGGCAATAACCCAAAGTTATTGGTATTGATTGTTGTAGAGCCGTCAATATTTCGGTCCAGTCCCTGAACTAAAAAATGACGAAGTAGCACTTCATTCAATTCCGAATACGAAGGGGATAACAAAAGATTCTCACACTGTGGAGATAGTTCGGATGCGTTCAATGTGAGGGTGGTATATCCCAAAAACTGGATCTCTATGCGCTCATTAGAGAATTGCGAAGGGATCGAGAACACGCCATCCCTGTTGGTGGAAGTTCCAAAGACATCTGCTCCTACAACAATGGAGGTGCCTTCCAGCGGCAGGCCCGTTTGGGTGTCCAGAACCCTTCCACAGAGCGTTTTATCGGGAATTAGTTTTCGGGAAACAGATATATAACGATCGCTTATGGCAACGTATTCAAATTCTGTTCGCGCTGCAAGCGCTATAAGGGCTTGTTCCAAAGAGATGTCATCTGGCAGAGTAGGGAGCGTGACATTTTCTATTTCTGAAGGGACATAAGAAAATCGGATATCCCATTGCTCCTCCAGTTCTTTTAGTATGGAGGCAAGGGATCGTTCTTCCGTATTTTGACCAGAAACTTGTTGGTTGGCAAATAGAAAAAGTATAAAAAATAGTAAAGAAACAAGCTTAGTTGTTGGTCTTTGCATATAGCGTAACTTCTTCACCCTCTATTGTAAAAGCAACTTGCAAAGGATCACAAATGGAACGCAATGCCACGTTGAGATCCTTATGGGTAAAACTTCCCGTAAACTTCTTATTTACAATATTTTGTGTGTTTATTTTAATTGGATATTGTCTTTGTAACTCATTTAGTACTAAAGATAAGGATACATTTTCAAATGTACTTTCGTTGGCAATCCAATTAGGGGAGGAGGTCACTATCTTACTTTTTTCGATTCGTTTCTCATTCGCAATCCGAACCAGATTACCGGCCGGAACTTTCACTGTAGTGTTATTGTAGGTAACGCTTACCAGCCCTTCGAAACACTGAATGTTAAATAGACTGTCTCTGCTAAAAACATTGAACTGAGTTCCCAACACCTGAACGGTTCCCTGTGATGTTTCAACGCTAAAGGTCTTTCCTTTACTCACCTTAAAATAGGCTTCGCCTTCCAATGTTAGTGAACGGTTTTGATCCCATTTATTTTCGTTATAGGATATTTCGGAACCGGCATTCAAAAAAACTTCGGAAGTGTCTGGTAATTGTATTTCTTTCTTTTGGGCGATCTGGGTAGTGATGGTAGTTTCGCTGTTTCGGATAAACCAAAATCCTACGATCAATATAGCGGCAGCGGCAGCCACCCTGAAAACCATTCGTACGGGGTTCAGTCGTCTTACCTTGGGAGCCTCATGAAGCTTATCTGCTATCTTCTCCAGGTTTCTTTCCGCGTTGAACGGAGGAGTCTCCATCTCTGCCGAAGTTGAGGCAATTTTAATGTAGGCAGCATAGACGGGATCCAACTCCAGAAGTTCTATCTCTTTCTGAGAGGCGGTGCCGTCCATATATTTGTGCAACAAGCGTTCTTTATCCATAGATTCTTTTTCCTTGCTCATTATTGAAACAGTTATGCCGGGTTTTACCCTACCTTATGTATTATATTTCTTCAATTTGTTTTCTTAGTTCGGCTAATGCCAGGCTCATCCGTTTTTCCACAGCCTTTACGGAGATGCCGAGAATCTCAGCGATCTCCCTGTACTTTTTACCTTCAATTCGATTCAGAAGAAAGGCTGTTCGCTGGGCCTCTGTTAAATGGGCGATGGCGTTTTCGAGCTTTTCACGATATTGTTTTTCTTCCAATAGGTATTCCGGGGACTGTCCGTCTACTTTGCGCACCTGCGATTGGGCATGTTGTAGCACCACTTTTTTATGTGCCACTTCGTTCAAGAACATATTGTTGGATACCGTGTACAAAAAGGATTTGGCCTTTTCTACTGGCACTTTCTTGCAGTTCTGCCAAAGTTTGATAAAAGCCTCTTGAACCAGATCATCGGCCCTGGCGCCATCCCCGCACTTAAAGTAAAGAAAACTCCAAATGGGCTTACCATAGTCCTGGTAGACCTGGTTAAAGGTTTCTTCTTTACAAACGGTATTCGGGTTTGTCATATTTATTTAGGTTTTCAGAACCGCAATGAGATACCGCTTATATCTGGACATTCTTCCTATATTTGACACGGTCTTTCGTAATTCGAAAATTACAAATTATATTCAATCCTGAAAATAAATAATCGTAATTAGTAGGGTAAATGTAAGTTTGTTTGTTATACTGTATAGAAGGGTACGCCCAAAAATTCATGAAAGTAATAAGATATAGCGCTTTTTTCTTTTTTGCTCTCCGAACACTGGCTGTGATTTCTTGTCAGGAAGAAGCGGAAGAATTTATTGATGAGACCAATGAAGAGGAGACCATTACCCTGGATTCCATACTCACCGGAAGACTGATAAGTGCATCTCAAAACAATGGTTACCTCGATAATATTGTAGACGGTAGTAGTTGTACTTCTTTGGCACTTCCTATTACCGTTTTCGCCAATGGACAAGAG
>JBCBDM010000234.1:0-4471 GCA_038529705.1 Bacteroidota bacterium | reverse complement strand
CAACCCTCAGAGCCGAAATCTGATATTCTATCCAGTTGAACTACGCGGCCTAAATGCATCCATAAACCCCTTTATAAAAGGAAATTGAATGTTATATGTTAGCTTAATCTTTCTTTTACGATAGTTGAAATGGTTTTTCCATCTGCCTTTCCGGCTAGTTGGTTATTAGCCATTCCCATGACTTTACCCATATCTTTCATGGACGAAGCGCCTGTTTTAGCTATGATGGCATCCACAGTCTTAGCAATGTCCTCTTCGCTCATCTGCTCCGGTAGAAACTGTTCGATCACCTTCGCCTCTGCGATTTCCGGATCGGCTAGATCTGCTCTTCCTTGCTCCGTAAAAATGGCGGCGCTATCCTTACGTTGCTTTACTAACTTTTGCAACAGTTTGAGTTCTTCGGCTTCACTTAGTTCTTCCTTGGCACCACTCTCCGATTGAGCCAATAGAATAGCGGACTTCACTGAACGCAAGGCCTGCAACGCGGTGGCATCCTTCGTTTTCATCGCAACTTTCATTGCTTCCATAACCTGCTTGGACAAGCTCATGAGCTGTTCTTTTTAATTCGAATGCGAAGATACATAATTTAGTAGCTAAAATAAATGAATGGAGCCGGAAACCTTTTGTTGTAAGAGGAATCTTATTATTTTTATGTCTTAGAAATCCTTCAGAAAAAAGCTATGAAAAGAATATTAGGAATAGGATCGCGTATCGATCATCCGGAATACGGAAAAGGTGTAGTCACCAATGTAGATTCAAAAATGTACTGGGTTACTTTTATAGATAAAGGATTGGAAACCATAGATGTTGATGCCGAGTTTGAAGTGATAGAAGCTTCAGATGACGATCTGGACACGGTGAGTTTCTATGAAGTGGAACGCAGCCTTCGTTCCATTCTTAAAAAATGGAGTGATGCCAGTGAGATTGTACCTATTGCCGATAAATATAAAGGAGGGACCTTGATCCTTCAACCCAAGGATCCGAATTTGTCGAATAAAGAAATTCCAATTAACACCTTCTTTCATAAAATAGTGATGCTGAGAGACCGGCTGCGCGTAATGGAACAAAAGATCAATTCCTCCAAGGTGCTGGATGAACAAGACAAGATAGACCTTCAACAGTACATCACCCGCTGCTATGGTAGTTTGACCACCTTCAATGTACTTTTTAAGAACAACTCCCAACACTTCAAAGGAGAGAGTTCAAAAAAATAGTTGTAGATTTAATTCTTATAACAACTAATAAAAGCTACACCATGGACGAATTTCAATCGACACAGCCGAATCAATTAGAGTTGGTCAGTAATTTAACAAGCCCGGCAAGGGCAGCCTTTTACCGAAAGACCTATACACATTTGGCATTGGCGGTATTGTTATTCATCCTGGTAGAGACCATCTTCTTTCAAATTCCGGCCGTCATGGAACTGGCGCTTTCTCTAACGGAAGGGAAGTTGTGGTTGATCATGTTGGGAGGGTTTATGTTGGTGACCACCTGGGCGGAGAACATGGCGTTGAAATCGCATAATAGAAATAAACAATACCTGGCACTGTTACTGTACGTGGTGGCCGAGGCCTTCATTTTTGTCCCACTCATCTACATGGCCATGTACGTGGCTGGAGGTGATTTTACCATCCTAAATCAGGCGGCTATCATGACCTTGGCTCTATTTTCCGGCCTTTCGGCTATTGTCTTATTGACTAAAAAGGACTTTTCTTTTCTTAAATCCATTCTTACCGTTGGCTTTTTTGTTGCCCTGGGCTTAATTGTAGCGGGAATCTTGTTCGGCTTTAATTTAGGGCTATGGTTTAGCGTTGGGATGGTGGTGCTGGCTTCCGGTTCCATATTGTACCAAACGTCTAATATGGTACATAAATACAGCGAAGACCAGTATGTAGCGGCTTCATTAGGGTTGTTTGCATCTGTAATGCTCCTTTTCTGGTATATTCTAAGGATTTTATCCAGGAGGTAATAAAGGCGGAGCGTCCTTCGTTTCTATACTGAAAATCAGCAATTTTGGTAAATAATGGCTATCTTTCATAGTCCAAATCCGTATGATGTTTTTTTTACAAGCCGATGAAAATGTTACCTGGTTAGCACCCTATGCCTATGCTATTGTATTGTTGGGCTTTGCTTTTGCATTTTTTCGGATTTTTGAAATTTGGTATGCCGGCCGATATGACAAGCCCTTGTATCGTCACTACTGGGTGTATCGAAAATTGAAGGCAGAACATATTTCCATATTGGAGAAGGAATTTGCCTTTTATCCCAGGCTTAGCCGAAAGGAGAAGCGTCAGTTTCACCATAGAATGGCCGTATTTATTTCTGAAAAGAAATTCGTAGGCAGAGAGGGTTTGGAGATTACTGAGAGGATTAAAGTTTTGATCGCAGCAGTAGGGTGTATGCTGAGCTTTGGGCGACGAAACTATGAATACGGATTGATAGATTACATTCTAGTATACCCGGAAGAATTCTACAGTACGATGAACGATGCACACCATAAGGGTGAATTCAATCCCCGAGAAAAGGCCCTGGTACTGTCTTGGAAAGACTTTGAGATTGGTTATCAGATCACTAACGACAATCGCAATCTTGGGATTCATGAGTTCATGCATGCCATGCAATTAGAGGCAAGAAAAAGCCGGGACCCTGACAGTACTCGTTTTGCTAAGCAGTTTCAAAACATCTTAAGACGTCTAACACATCAGGAAGTAAAGGATAAACTGGATGAGACCCAGTATTTCAGGGCGTATGCCTTCACGAATCAGTATGAGTTTATGGCCGTCTTAGCAGAGTATTTCATAGAATCCCCGAAGGACTTTAAAAAGCATTTTCCCCAACTCTATATCTATACCCAAAAGCTGCTCAATTTTAGATATGCCGGATACTAAGCTTGGATTATGGCAGAAACTATGGTCTTGGCATGTACTCTTGAGTTTTCGATAAACCATTTATGAGTTTCCATTCCTCCACAGATCACGCCGGCCAAATATAATCCCTTAACATTGCTTTCCATGGTAGATTCGTTATATACCGGGACTTTGTTCTCCTTAGCAAGTGCAACCCCCAGGGATTCTAAAAATTCGAAATTAGGACGGTACCCTGTTAGGGCTACGACAAAATCATTTTGTAAACTTTGCGTTCCTTCCGGCGTACGAATACTCACCTTGTGGGGTTGAATTTCAGTAATTTCAGCATTAAAAAGAGCCTTAATACTTCCTTCTTCAATTCTATTCACAATATCGGGCCTAACCCAATACTTTACTCGATCTCCAATTTCGGGGCCTCTTACTACCATCGTAACATCACCACCCTTACGCCAGATTTCCAGGGCAGCGTCTACAGCGCTATTGCTAGCACCCACGACAATGGTCTTTTGCATGACATAAGGATGGGCTTCTTTGAAGTAGTGGGTTACCTTGGGAAGTTCTTCTCCTGGCACCTCCAATAATTTTGGAATATCATAGAATCCCGTGCATACGATGATGTTTTTAGTCTCGAAAATCCTCTTCTCTGAAGTAACGTTGAACCGTTCTTTCCCTTTTTCAATTCCTTCTACCTTCTCAAAAAGTAGGATGTTAAGATCGTTGGACGTAGCCACCCGCCGGTAATATTCCAACGCTTCACTCCGATTGGGTTTAGGCTTATTGCTAATAAATGGAATGCCGTCTATTTCCAGTTTTTCCGAAGTAGAAAAAAAGGTCATATTGAGTGGGTAATGATACAGAGAGTTGCATAAAGCACCTTTTTCAAGGACCACATAGGACAGTCCATTTTTTTTGCACTCAAGAGCGCAAGCAATCCCAATGGGGCCTCCACCAACAATGAGTACATCGAGTTGTTCTTCCATGCCTAAAATTACTCATTTCTTAGACGAGACGGTTTACATTTTTTTACAAAATGAAAAAAGAACTCACTATACGGGACAGTGAGTTCCATGAAACAAAACAAATATAGGGGTCACAGTTAATTCTTCTGTACCACTATTTTTTGAGTTCCTTTTTTTCCAGAGTTCGTGGTGGCAACCATAAAGTAAATACCTTCATTGAGATGTGTTGCATTCCAGGATCTTTGCTTGGGATCGATGGTTTCCACCAAGCGACCCGAAATACTGAATATGGTAAGACGGCTCATATCCTCGGCGATGATGGGATCCAGATGGAAAGTGCTTCCCACGGTAGGAGTGACGAAGACCTTAGTAATGGCTTCGTCGGGAAGGCCAAAAAAACTAGCATCTCTCAATACGACGGCGTTTGGTGTAATGAGGTCGCCACCGGTGGTATAGTCGCCAAGGTCGTTGCCGTTGGTGTCGAATTGACGGACTTACCAATCCTGAGGGAATTGCCATTCATCCGGATGGGAGAATTCTAATAGGTGACAATGGCACGAACTCTGTCCGGCAATTCGACACCAACGGCAACGACCTTGGCGACTATACCACCGGTGGCGACCTCATTACACCAAACGCCGTCGT
>JBCBDM010000233.1:2703-4577 GCA_038529705.1 Bacteroidota bacterium | reverse complement strand
AGTCGGCGTCGAAAATACGTGGAAGTATTCATCCGAAAGTCGAAGTACGATATGCGTATTATGCAAGTGATAATCCGTTGGAGACAGGAAGTACACTGGCCTCGGGAGGATTGGGGACTACGGGAGTTAAGCCCACTTATTTGATTACGGAAAGAATATTGGAACAGATTTTAGCAAAACAGATCGTAGATGTTTGAAAGTGATTAAACACCTACAAAAAGGATAAGAAAAAGAGTGTTAATTTGGCTTTAGGCTAGACTAAAAAAATATTTTGAAAAACAACAAAGTCTTAATTACAGGGGGAGCAGGATTTATTGGGTCTAATTACGTGGAATACGTTCTAAGCAAATTCCAGGATGAAGTTTTTGTGCTGGATAAGCTTACATACGCAGGGGATTTAAGAAATTTGGAAGCATTTACAGATCATTCGAACTACCATTTCATCAAAGGGGATATTTGCGATGCTACTTTGGTCAATGAATTGTTTGAAAAACACCAGTTCAACAAAGTTGTTCATTTTGCTGCCGAATCGCATGTGGATAATTCTATTTCGGGACCTGGGGCTTTCATAGAAACAAATATTGTGGGAACGTTTAATCTACTTCAGGCAGCTTACAAAACCTGGATGGATGGACCCAACGTTTTGAAGGATGCTTTCTCTGACGCGCGATTTTTACACGTTTCGACAGACGAGGTCTACGGAACCCTTGGAGAAACAGGCCTCTTTACAGAAGAGACCTCATACGCTCCAAACAGCCCGTACAGCGCGTCTAAGGCGTCTTCAGACTTTATCGTAAGAAGCTATTTCCACACCTATGGAATGCCTGTGGTCACCACAAATTGTTCGAACAACTATGGCCCTAATCAGCACAAAGAAAAATTAATCCCTACGATCATTAGAAAGGCCATTTCGGGAGCGCCCATTCCCATCTATGGAGACGGTCAAAATATTAGAGACTGGTTGTATGTTAGAGATCACTGTGTGGGAATTAAACTAGCACTGGACAAAGGCGTTTTGGGAGAAACCTACAACATTGGAGGAAGGAACGAACGCAAGAATTTGTATATAGCACACACCATTTGTGAATTGCTGGATGATCTTAAGCCTGTAGCAGGTTCGTATAAGGATCAGATCAGTTTTGTTACGGATCGTCCGGGCCATGATTTTAGATATGCTATTGATGCCAGTAAGATTGAGGGCGAGTTGGGATGGAAGGCTGATGAAAACTTTGAAAGTGGCATACAAAAAACCATAGAATGGTATCTTAACAATACCGATAGATTGTAAATTATGAAGGGAATTATTTTAGCAGGAGGATCTGGTACCAGACTACACCCACTTACCCTGGCCGTTAGTAAACAGTTAATGCCTGTTTACGATAAACCAATGATCTATTATCCTTTGTCAACACTTATATATAGTGGGATAAGAGAGATACTTATCATTTCGACACCTCAGGATCTACCCTTGTTTGAAAAATTGCTGGGGGATGGAAAAAAGTATGGTTGTGTGTTCGAATATGCGGTTCAGGAACACCCCAACGGACTGGCAGAAGCCTTTATTATCGGGAAAGATTTTATCGGAGATGATAAAGTAGCTCTTATATTGGGGGACAACATTTTCTACGGAAGTGGCCTTAAAAAGCTACTTCAGTCCAATAGCAACCCGGATGGAGGGATCATTTACGCCTACCATGTTCACGATCCTGAGCGATATGGTGTCGTTGAATTCGATAAAGAAGGTAAGGCATTATCCATTGAGGAGAAACCTTCAGAACCTAAATCCAATTATGCCGTGCCAGGTATTTATTTTTACGATAACTCGGTAGTTGAGATTGCAGCAAATATTGAGCCCAGTGCTCGTGGGGAACTTG
>JBCBDM010000233.1:0-2693 GCA_038529705.1 Bacteroidota bacterium | reverse complement strand
ACCTTCAGAAGGGAAAACTAAACGTTAGTATTCTAGATAAAGGAACGGCTTGGTTGGATACAGGAACGTTCTCATCCCTAATGCAAGCGGCACAATTTGTAGAGGTGATCGAAGAACGTCAAGGCCTTAAAATTGGAGCTATTGAAGAAGCTGCCTATGAAATGGGATACATTGACAAACAACAACTCATAAAATTAGCAGAGCCGTTACTGAAGAGCGGCTATGGCAAACACTTAATGCAACTCGATTAATTTTGGAAATACAACGAACCCCGCTCAAAGATTGTTTTATTGTTAAGCCTCGCGTATTTCATGATGATCGAGGGTATTTTTTAGAAACATTTAATGACCACCAGTTCAAAGAAGCTACCGGGGTTACCAGGGCCTTTGTTCAGGATAACCAGTCCTGTTCTTCACGAGGTGTCATAAGAGGACTTCATTTTCAAACAGGAGAAATGGCGCAGGCCAAATTGGTTCGAGCCGCCATTGGAAAAGTACTCGATGTGGTGGTAGACCTGCGAAAGGACTCCGAAACCTTTGGGAAATCATTTTCTGTACTCTTGGATGACGTAGAGCACCTCCAATTATACGTTCCCAGGGGGTTTGCACATGGTTTCATAACACTTTCGGATAAAGCGGTTTTTTGTTATAAATGCGATAATTTCTACCATAAGGAATCGGAAGGAGGCATCATCTACAACGACGCAACCTTAGCGATAGACTGGCATCTTCCGAAGGAAGAATTCAAAGTTTCGGAAAAAGATTTGGAACTTCCCACCTTTGAGGAAGCAACTCAATGAAGAGCGTATTAGTTACAGGAGCCAACGGACAATTGGGTAAATGCATCCATGATGCAGCAGAAAGCCACGAGGAGCTATGGTTTTATTTTGCGGATCGCGCCATTTTGGATCTGGATAAACCTGAATCCGTAAACTCGGTTTTTCAACAGCATAACTTTGATTATTGTATTAATACAGCTGCCTATACCAATGTAGAAAAGGCCGAAAGTGAAAAAGACGCTGCTTTTTTAACCAATGCCAAAGGGGTAAAACACCTTGCAGAGGTCTGTAGAGAAAACGGAACTACCTTGATACACATATCTACAGATTATGTGTTCGACGGAAAGAAAATGGAACCTTATGTGGAAGAGGACCTAGTGAATGCGATTAGTGTTTATGGTGCTTCCAAGCTTAAAGGAGAAGAATACGTAAAGGCCATTTGTGAAAAATATTTTATCGTGAGAACGTCATGGCTTTACTCACAATACGGTCATAATTTTCTAAACTCCATGCTTCGTTTTGCCGCGGAAGGAAGGGACCTAAATATAACCACGGAACAACTGGGAACCCCTACCAATGCGAACGACCTGGCAGGGGCAGTCCTATCGATAATACAGCAGAATAGTACGGCCTATGGATTGTACCACTTTAGTAACAAGGGTTCGGGAACCTGGTACGACTTTGCAAGGGCTATCTTTGAGTACTCGGGACAATTGGAAACCGTATCCCTTGAAAAAACGGAGCATTACCGTACTTTTGCCGAGAGACCGGCCTATAGCATTTTAAGTAAAGCGAAATTTTCCAACACTTTTAACTATCCGTTGGTCGATTGGAAGGAAAGTTTAAAACAACTAATAGAGAACCATAAATAAGTAAGGATGGCACAGAATAATCAGGAAGAAATAGATTTGTTATTTTTCTTTAAACAGTTCAACAAACTCGTAAAACGAGGCGTTGTCTCCTTGTTTAAAGCCTTAGGCTTTGCCCGTAAATATTGGATTGTTATCCTCGTATTAGCTTTGGCGGGTGCAGGATATGGCTACTACGTGCAGTCCAATGCTAAACCCTCTCAAAAAGCTCGTTTGTTGGTAAGGATCAATTTCGATGCTGTGAATGATGTCTACAGCGTGGTCACCAATGTCAATAATGAGATCGCCGGAGGTATTTTGGCCAAGACTGGAGATGCCGAAGTAGATAAAGAGTTAGCAAGAGTGGGAAGTTTGGAATTAACGCCCATCATTAATATCAAGGAGATCCTTGCAGAATACGATAGTAATGACCGTAGATTGGAAGGAATTGTTAAAAACCTCGATTTCGAATTTGAAGAAGAGGGAGAATTTGCAGCCCTGTCTGAAACCTTCCGAAGTGAATATAAATTCCACTATCTGGACGTCTCTCTTTCCAGTAGTGCCTCTCCCAACACCATCCATGTATTGCTAAAGCATATTAATGGACTTGAATTTTTACAGGCCATCAAAACCAATGGAGCTAATAGCCTAGAAGCCCGTATTGCCTCTACCAAGGAGACCATCGAGCAGATAAATCATGTGGTAGAAACGTATAAGGTGAGTGAGAACAATCCTGCGGCGAACGCCCAATTGTTTGTCGTAGACAAGAATTTTAATATTTCCGAGATTTTCAAGAACAAAATGGCCCTGCAAAAGCAATTGGAAGGCCTGGAAAGAGATAAGGTATATTCTAGCGATGTTCTTGTAAACGTGAATAAACCAAGTTTGTTCACTGAGGAAGGGTTCTTTAGTAATAAAATGTTGATCTATCCCATTTTATTCGTGTTTGCCTTTTTTGGTCTTGCGCTGTTAAGAACCGCCTATATGTCAATGAAGCGCATAGCAGAAGAAGCTTCTTTAGAAAATTAGAGCTTTTACTTTGTACAAGGTAACCCTTATGAAATTTA
>JBCBDM010000232.1:0-4651 GCA_038529705.1 Bacteroidota bacterium | reverse complement strand
GTAGGGGATTGGAAAATGGGCGTAGGGGTTTCACAATTCAACACGCTTCAACAGACAAAATCACCCCAAAAAGGGGATGTTGGTTATATTCATGAGCCCTATAGGCATCACTGTATCATTACTGAAGTGAATGGGGATACAGTTAAAAGCATTGATGGCAATAGCGGTACCAAAAGTGAGGTGATCGAAAGGACCCGCCCCATAACAAAGTATACCGGTTTCTTTACAGCATTTACCGGTTCGGAAAAATATATTCAGAAAAAAGAAGATGCAGCCAATTCCGAATCGGGTAGTACCGGACTGCAAGATAAATTAAGTGCTAAATCTGGTAAAGGCAGCCCAATGGATGAAACCACTAGGAGCCAGATGGAATCTGGCTTTGGTGCAGATTTTAGTGGCGTCAATATTCATACGGACAGCCAGGCGGTAGAAATGAACAAAGGACTAAATGCCCTGGCCTTTACACATGGTAATGATATTTACTTTAATGAGGGCAAGTATAATCCTGAAACCACCTCAGGAAAGCATTTATTGGCCCATGAGTTGACACATACGGTGCAGCAGGGGGCAAGTAAACCCAGCATACAGAAAAACGGTGATGATTTTGACGATCATAAGTCAGAGCTTCAGAAATTCCAGATAAGCCTGGATGATGCAGATTTTGATACCCTCACCAACACGTACTCTAATGGAATCAGCGTCACTGCCCTTCCTTTAAATGTTAGGGTGCAAGGGGCGAATTACTTATCTGGAATTAAACTAAAGGGCTTTCAGGTACATCCCATACCCCCATTACTGCCCTCCGTACAAACCTATATTTTCCCAGTTGGAAAGGCAAGATCGATATTGGTCACTTCCCATGGACAGGGCGGCGGTAGCGTTATGCTGGATACCGGGACTCAAAACATCATGATGACGGGCAAATTGATGCAGGCGCTTCGGCAAATCTTTGTTGGTAAACTTGCTAAGCCACCCCAATTACTACAAATATCACATACGGATAATGACCATTGGAAGGCAGTTAAGGATTTCCTGGCACTACCAGAACTTGATAAAATCACCATTGAAATTGCTAAACAACAGATTGAGAACAGTAAGGGTAGAAAAGATTGGCGAAAAATGAATATTCAGCTAAGACCGGATCAAAAAATTATTCGATTGGACATTTCCGGGCAGAACGTTCACGAACAAAAAAGGATCATCGGGAGCATGGAGGTCACGGATTATAGATCAGTTGCCGCGCACAATCCAGCGGACCCTAAGAAATTTAATAAAAATGAAAGTGTCCCAGTGACCGTTATCAGAGATCTGGTCACAGGGACTACTCAGATATTTACCTCAGATCAGTCGGGCAAAACGTTGGGTGAAATGGTAAATAATATTGGGCCCAACGCGTTTAGACGCATTATGGGCGGCGGTGGGCGCAATCTAAAATTAATGGAAATCTCACATCATGGTGGAAAAGTAGGCCCTGGAGATCACACTGCGGGAATGTTGAGATTTTTGAGGTTATCATTCGAAGCTAGCAAAGGTGATATTAGGTTTTTTACGCAAACAAGCGATTCATTCTCAAAGAACCCATCTTCGATCATAAAAACACTCAACTCGGTTGGTATTGAGACAGCAAAAGTAACGACCGGAGGAAGCGGCTCCCAATCCGAAGTAATAAGAGGCCAAGGAGGGACATTGAGCACAATGACCATGGATACGGGCAGGATACAGAGTGTGGTAGAAATAGGAAGAAAGCATGAAACCAGATTATTGGAATCATACGCTACACGACATAAATTACTTGAGGTACATGAAAGCAGTACACTTTTACAAACCATGCTTCAATCGGACAAATCAGAAGAGATCAAAAAAATTCGATCAAGCTTGGATACCGTTAAATCGGACTCCAAAACAAGTGAAAACAACCTCAACAAAGTGTTGGATAGGTATTGGGGTAAATTACTCTCGGCCTCACAGAAAGAGGGCATTAGAAGTACCACCAAGACCCCTGGGATTAAAGCTGAGCTTGCCAACTTAAAAAATGCCGTAAAAGTTTCAGAAATTGAAAAACTACAAAACTCCTATAAAGTCACTGTCAATGGTCTTAATGCTTACGACAAGGTCTTCTTGAACCTAGCCGAAATGTTCCGTGCCCTGGATACCGGGAATTATCAGAAGTTACTCGAAACCAAGGCTAAGCAAAGGGCATTCCTAAAAGAAGCCCGAAATATTTTGGGCAAGGCCGAGGTCCATAAGGTAATGAAAACCACCTGGGAGGAAATCCGTCAAAGGTGGACTGACAGAACCATTAAAAAAGCAACGGAGAGAATTGGAAAAATAGCGACTTATCGAAGACTTAAGGCCGATTTTAGAGCAGAATCTACCTTTAAGTTAATTAATATGGCACGGCAAAAACAGTTAAACGCACTTATGGAAGCGGCACAACATGGGCAGCTCTCCCGAGGAGTAAGGGCGCCGGTGCGAACAAGGGTGGGAGCAGGCATCTTGGCAGGAATTGAGGTGGCAAGAATTTTAATGGAAGGGGCCGTAATGATTAAAGAGTCCAACGAAGCTGAAGAAAGAAGAAAAGTATACGACAAGATAGAGGGAATGAATTCGGTATCCTGGTGGATGCGAATGGGTGCTACACCTATAATGAAGTTAGTCAAGAAGTCTTCTTGGAGCGGATACAATACTGTTTCCGGTGGATTAAGTAATAACGATATCCATAAAATATTAACCGATTCCTATACGGGAGAAGCTCCAGATTATGACAAGGTCGTCGTTGACAATATAAATCCGGAAGATCTAGAATTCATCGTCGGTAGGTTAACAGTAGAAATAGACACTTACCAAGAATGGGTGAGTAAAATAGGACATCCGGAATCGAACACTGGTTGGTTTAAAAAAGACGATGGAGTATGGAAAGTTGCGCTTTGGGATGGAGATAATGCTTATAGATATTACCAAAAGTCAATAATTCAACAACCGCTCAATGACTTGATGCTGGCCTTAGAAAAAAACCAGCAAGAAGAGTTTAACAAAGAAATGGCAGAGTTGGAACCCGGCGAGGTAAAAGCGGTGGACGATAGCGCAATTGTAGGAACGGATAGAAACCTCTATATCTATAACAGCGCAGGAAGGTTAAGGGAAATTGACATAGAGTCCTTTAGCCCAAAAATACAGGTAGTCGGAACCGAGTATGTAGGTGAATTGAGAAAGGAAATGAAGCTGGTTAAAGCCATCAATCTAAAGACTTACAAGGTTTTAAGCAAGTATTATTGGATGAGACTGGGGCAAGAGAATATCAGCCAGCAGGGAACTTACAGGGATAGAATCATCTTTAAAAATGCCGATGGATTGGCGTACGTAGATCCAGATGATGTTGTGCTTACGGTAGGTTCGGTAGCGACACAAAATGCGGCAATTGTTTCTCAAAGCCAGACACAGGTACAAAAGAAATCACAAAGTCCTGCATTGACTAAAAATAGCACTTCAACAAGCCCAGGCGAAACCAATAGCAAGGCATCTTTGAATATTTCAAGGGAATTACATGAAAATGCTGGGAAAGGTAGGGCCTTACCAGAGCATCTCAAAGAAGAAATGAATGAGGCTTTCGTTCATGACTTTGATGAAGTAAGGATACATACCGACGATACTGCGGTGGCCATGAACAAAGTCTTACATGCCAAAGCCTTTACCCACGGAAATGACATCTATTTTAATCAGGGCAAATACGATACGTCAAGTACCGATGGGAAACATCTATTGGCGCATGAGTTGACGCATACGATTCAGCAAGGAAGTGGTGAAAAGCAAATACAGCGAAGAATTATTGGTGAAAACGTTACAATGAATACTTTAGAAGGAAGTCCCGCCCGTGTCGAAATTTATGGACCCTATACGGACGCGGCTATCTCAGAGGAGCTATATGGAGATCCCACCTTTCCTATAAACCATGACCCACAGGATTTCTTTGTTGTATATGTGAACTATTCCAGATTAAGGGATATTTGGAAATCTGCATTTAATCTAGAATCAAATCAAAATGAGAGTGAAGACAATTCAAACCAGGAACTTGAACCTGTTAATGGGCCTTCTGTTGGTGATCGACCTGAAATAGGAGAATTCCCAATAGTTATCAATATGCCCGGAGGCGAAACCTTACGCTTATCAGAAAATGAAGAGCATACAAGATATGCACTCAAGAGCTTAGTGGCCCGGGAGGGCAGGGGAATTATGGACTCGGTAATTCGTAGGTTGTCCACAGGACTAAGGAACTTCGGGAGACCTCATGTCCCATCTTATGAAGCTCCTTGGAATCCACTTCCTCCAAGGAGAGCTTTGTCGGCCGAAGATCAATTTAGACTTACAAAAGGTCAAGAAATTTTGGAAACTACAACACGTGTAGTAAGAGATTTAAATCAGGAGTTTGACAACTTTATTAATGAGTTTGGTGAAAGGATAGAACCTAATGCATTGGCCATTTTAAATGCAAATGAGGAACGGACCAGGTCCGAAATGATTCGTTATGGAATTACTTGGCGCGATGAAACGGATGCACCCTACGTTCCCTTCGTTGAAAGTACATCATATTCCATGGGTGAGAACTTACCAAGCGCTGAAGGACTTAAAAATGCCGCCCAAATCCTTTTAAGAC
>JBCBDM010000231.1:0-4666 GCA_038529705.1 Bacteroidota bacterium | reverse complement strand
GTTTTCCTGGGAGATCAACTTGGCTTGAGTTTCTTGAAGTTTTAAACGTTTGGCTTCTACATCCGTGACAGCCTTTAAACCTTCCGTTTGCAAAGTTAACGTTCGGTCATATTGGCGCTGGGCAATATTTAGATTGGTTTTAGCCGCCTCTAGGTCGATACTATCGCTTGTTACTTTGAAATTGGCTTGCTGCAGTTTATTCTCTGCCTGGGATAGTTTTAATCTTCGCTCATTGGCCAAGGCCGAAACCTGGTTCTCCAGGGCCTTGATCTTTTCTTGATATGATATCACAGACCGGCTCTTTGCATCTCGCTGTTCTAAAGTTCGCTCCACGAGTCTCGGATCCTGATATTCATTCTTTATTTCGGATATGAACAGAATAGTGTCTCCCTTTTGCACAAGATCACCTTCCTTGACATACCATTTTTCGATACGTCCGGGAATGGGAGACTGTATGGTTTGCGGACGCTGGTCCGGAGTAAGCGTTGTAATATAACCGTTACCACTCACATTTTGAGTCCAGGGTAGAAAAAGAATGATGATCGCAATAATAGAAAAGGCACCAAGAAAGCGATTGAAATATGTGTTATGCCGAGAAGTAAATGCCTTTTTAAAAGCATTATATCCCTCAAGCGAAACCTTCTTATTCAATTGATTATGAGAAATATTAAGCATTGTTGTCGTTTTTAGTGGTTACTATTCCGTTGGAAAGGAAAAGCGTTCGATTACAATATTTTTTCCAAATGTCATTTCTACTAGATACAATGAGCGCCCAAGGGCGTTCCGGGGCAGTGAGAAATTCCACAATAGAGGTGAGTTCTTCCATTTCGA
Source organism: Bacteroidota bacterium (assembly GCA_038529705.1). Lineage (GTDB taxonomy): Bacteria > Bacteroidota > Bacteroidia > Flavobacteriales > Flavobacteriaceae > Aureisphaera. Next base: position 3,835 of record JBCBDM010000231.1, on the reverse strand, counting down.
AATGTTCCAGGGGGTCCTTTAGCAGGAGTAATTTTGGTTGACCAATAATAGCTCTGGCCAGAACAATCCTTTTGGATATGGTAAATGGTATTTGTTGCCCTTCCGGATATAACATGCTATGGATTCCATTAGGTAGTTCTTTTATGAAGGACAGTAGACCTACTTCTTTAAGGGTTTGGTGCAACTCTTCTTGAGAAATGTCATCACGCCCAAATGTGATGTTCTCCAAAAGAGTTCCTTCAAAGGGCGATTGAGAGGGCAGTACTTGCCCTATACCTGCCCGATATTTATTGGGCCATATGCCTTCGATGGAAATATCGTTTATGTAAAGAGAACCACCCGATGGAGCATTAAATCCCGATAGTATTTTTAGTAAGGTAGTTTTACCCGAACCAGAGGCTCCGTCTAAAAGTATCCGGTCTGTTTGATCTATATTGAAATCGATATTCTTCAAGATTTCCTGGCCTTCAGGAGTACTGAACTTAACCGAATCTACCTCCACATGAATGGCTCGATCCTTTTGTCTAAAGGGGTCTTCACCTTCTTGAGCTTCCAGATCTTTGTCCACTATCTGGCCTATTTTTTCTAGCGAAGTTAGCACGTCGTATACAGATTCAAGCCCGTTGATGAGCTTTTCAACAGAGCTAAGCACCAGTAGAATGATGATCTCCGCTGCTACAAATTGCCCAATATTCATTTGCTGATTTAATACGAGCAATCCTCCGATAACAAGGAGTCCTGCCGTGACCAATACTTTAAACCCTATTAATTGGATAAACTGTTGCACCAGTACCTTAAAATGGCTTTCCCGGGCATCGAGATATTCTGTTGTGAGGTCATCGTTTCGTTTCATAGCGAGGGCAGTGGAACCCGAGAGTTTGAAACTAATTAAGGAGCGCGCAACTTCCTGTATCCAATGAGCCACTTTATATTTATTCTTAGACTCGGCCAAACTGGTCTCCAATCCCTTGCGGGCGGTATATTTAAAAACAACATAAATGAGCAATACCAATAGAATCCCATAAAGGATGAAGAAGGGATGATAAAAAGAAAGCAAAATCAAACCAAATATGATCTGAAGTGCTGCGGCCGGGAAATCGATCAGGATTTTGGACAGTCCCTTCTGCACGGTTAGCGTATCGAAAAATCGGTTGGCCAGTTCCGGCGGATAATAATTCCGTAATTCTTTCATTTTTATTTTTGGAAAACGATAGGCAAACTCAAAAGAAGACCTGGTAAAGATCTTTTGCTGTACGTTTTCAAGTATTCTTACCTGCATCAGTTGCAGGATTCCCTGGAAAGCGACTCCCAGGGTCACTAAAATGACCAATACAATCCAGGAGGTGGATACTTGAGCCCCCTGAATGAGGTTGACTATAGCCTGTATACCCAAGGGTAGGGTAAGGGCCACTAGTCCGCCGAATATGGCATAATAAAAGATTTGTCTGATATCTTTTTTATCAAGTTGAAGCAAGCCGATGAGACGCTTCCACGGTGACATGATTTCGTTCATTAGGTAAAGTTTAGGTGTTCATATTTTGAACCAATGAATATGGATTCTATTGATAAAAGTCTTTAGCAATGGCGGTATTGCCAAGGTGAAAGACATAAACTGAAGTTCCTATAGGGAGTCGGGGGGAGGGATAGGAGTGTCCAAATCAAACTGGCTCATAATAGAAGTATGGGCAATGAAGTTCGAGTCCATTAGGGTAAGATCATCATCCGGGTATGCCGGGTCTGAATGAAACTGAATTCTTTCATCTTTGGTGTCATCTTGCTCAAATTCCACTTCCTGGCCTTGGTCAGAATCGGTTTCAATGAGCACTATAGGTTGTTTAAACATGACGTTTAGGTTATTAACCATAGGTTGTGCGATTAGCGCGAAGAACACTATCGAAATAACGGGCCATTTGATAAAGGAGGAAATGTTTAGGGCAAAAGTTCTCATTGTATGGTTCTTAAGACAAGTTCATTATAAAATCGGACGATGTTGTTTTTCCCTTCTTTTACATTGGTAAGGGAGGGTAAGTGTTTGGAAAAAAAACGCTGGTGATGTGCTCCTTCAATGACGGTAGAAACCAACATCTGTGGAAACTCAAAATCGGGATTTACCTCCAAAACGAAATCGCTTACGCGTTGAACCACACGCTTATAGGTTCGGTAATACCCTTTTTCATTTTCTTTATCAACGTCCTTGGTGTGATAGGCTTTTGAGGATTCGGCAATGATGATTCTGTTGAGCAATACTTCGTTGATGTATGAGAATTTGTTGTCTTCTGTTACATCTTCGGTTAGAATCTCAATGGCCTTTGACAGCTTTAGTTCCGCGGGTGACACGTTCGTTGTCGAAAATACTAGTTTGTATTCAACCCAACTCCAATACCAACTTACAAGGTATACTAGCAAAGAGTGCTTGCTTTCAAAATATCGATATATCGAACTTTCATTAGAACCAATGGTAGCACCTAGTTTCTTGAAGGTAAAAGATTCGAACCCCAATTCGTCTATCAACCGGATGCTTTCACTTACAATGTTCCTACCTAAAGCAGTAGCATCGGGATTTCGAGTATACAGTTCCGGGCTAATGGTTATTTGTACTTGCAAATATTTCATACACAAATATAATAGTATTACTATTAAAATATAATAGTTTAACTATTTTTTATGAAAGTACACGAATTGCTTCCTTACCTTTATAGTATCAAATTCAATTACTATGATGACCCTTCAAATGATTTCACAGAACAGAGAGCTTTTGGACGAAATTGGAGATTATCTGTTGGCAGAAGATTTGATTGCCAATGTGATGATTACCGCCGATATTCTATATAAGGAGAGTGACGAGAACGGCAATTTACATACTTCGAGGCGTTTCGCTCTTAAAGGAATTTCAAAGTCCTTGCTATTTGGGACTATCAATCAAAAGCTACGGGAGCAGTTTGGTGAACGAATGCCTTTGTTGTATTCGGAACCTATTATAATGATAGATCCAGATCAAACCAAACAGATTATTAAGGGTCTTACAAAGATTTAAAAACTTTAGGGTGGTCGTCTTAGTGTGGGCTAGTCGTCATTCTTGAAATTCTTGTTGTACATGCTCACAACGGAGATAATCCATATGACAAACAATATGGCGGTAACTATAGAATATCCAATAATTAGTTCCATTATTTCCGTTCTTTAAAATAGAGCATAAACCCTAAGATCGTTGGAGCCCAAAGTCCTAGAAAGATGGCATCCAATTTTTCGCCCTTTACAAAAAGGTATTCCGCAGTCATAATTATCGATAGTACCAAAAGGAGCATTACGATGTTTAACACCCCTATTTTCTTGATAAAATTTTTAATCATATAGAAAACACTTTTTCAGCGAGTCCTATAAAGGTGAGAAGAAATTTCGAGAAATCCGCAGTTTTGTTTAACTTTTTATTAATTTTTTTAAACCCTGATCTAAAGGGTAGCGATTGCAGGGTTTCAAATGAGCGACCTTTCCTTGTTTCTCATTCGTTTCAATCATTAAACAAAGTATTTGATATGCTGGATCGGTAGTACTCATTTCAATAGGTTATCCGGTCTTACTATTGGAGTAGGGAATCCCTGATTTTGTTTTTACCAGACACACTTCCTGGGAAGTCTATATATTCTCGAAAATCAACAAAAATTCTAGGAGGTTTCTTTTTGAAGTTTAGAATTAATATCTATATTGGTCAAAAGCTAACTGAAGACCAATGGATGACAAACTAAAGTACGAAATGGAGTTCCCGATACACGTATCTCCTTCTTTATTATCTCAATATATATCTACTCCTTCCGGAATGAGCGAATGGTATGCGGAT
>JBCBDM010000230.1:0-4780 GCA_038529705.1 Bacteroidota bacterium | reverse complement strand
GAGCTATTAACGATTTTGGAGGAACTGTTCGGGAGGCATTGCAATTTACAGATGGTTCGGATGCCACACATTGGGAAGATATAGATGATAAGCGATTTGTAACGGATGCGGACAAGGTATTACTTCCGCATCATTTTATTTTTCCGATCAATCCCACGGACGGTATTACCGAAGTGAACTTTGTTTTGGAAGATTCAACTACCACAGTTATAAAGACTATAAATATAACAGGTGTTGATCCACTACAAAATGTTCCTGTAAACTTCGAATTTGTAGACGAAACGATTGATGATCCGGTTCCGATCGATTCCGGATTTTATAATTTGAAAGTTCAGAAAAATGGCGGCCCTGAAGTTGTTTACGCTGTAAACCTGAATGACGACATCTATGATAAGTATGCCTTTGCGGTCATTGATATTCGAATGGATGAGGTCGCTTCACCATTTAGTCTCTTGGATGCGGGAGGGTTTTTAAAAACTCGAATAAATGCTGCAAATGAAAAAGTTTCCCACCCCATATTTGAAATTAGGTTCAAGAATAGAAGAACGTATTGGAGATATAATAAGGAAGGAGATTTTAGTGCTGCGGATATTGCTGCAACTGCCGCCCATTTAGATCATTCCCCGGAGATGCTGATCTCAAAAAAACCCAAAGGGCTCACGGAGACCTTGGTTCCCTTTTTAAATGGTGCGTCCCTGGTGCTTCCGCATCCAAAGATACCCTCAATACGAGTTGAAAACCAAAAAATGTACTCGGAGATCTTTATTAATCAATCGAACAGATTGTTAAACAATTGAATAGTAAACTATATATAAAAAGGATATTATGAATTACAAAACACCCGGAGTTTATATTGAAGAAATTCCTAAACTCCCACCTTCAATTGCCCAAGTAGAAACTGCAATTCCTGCGTTTATCGGGTATACGGACAAGGCCGAAGATGAAAGGGGAAAATCGTTGTTGAACGAACCCAAACGAATTACTTCAATGCACGACTATCGCCGCTTTTTTGGAAATCCTTCCCCGGAGGAAGCACTTTCGGTAGTCATCAAAGAACAACCCAATGCACCCACCTTGGCACAGGCCTCTATCGGAGAAAGATCGAGGTATCTAATGAATTATAGTTTGGAAATGTTCTTCGCAAATGGTGGAGGGCCCTGTTGGGTAGTTTCCGTAGGGGGCTATTTACCCGCACCGGGCGTAATCAACTTTGTTGATCTTAAGGCTGGATTGGATGCCACTGAAAAAGTGGACGAGATCACCCTCTATGTATATCCAGATGCCCAAGGGCTTACGGACCCAAATGATTTTTACACCCTGTTTGGGGAATCAATGGACCTGTGTGAGCGTCTTAAAGACCGGTTTACGGTAATGGATATTTGGCAAGACCCTACCCTACCAAATCCAACACCGACCGATCTTTTGGCCAATATAGATACCATGCGCAATCTTACTCCGGCCAAAGAGAACACACTTAAATACGGGGCGACCTATTTTCCAAATGTAGACACTATTTTAGACTACTACTATGGCGGGGAAGGTCCCGGTGATGCCAATGTTACCATAACCCATGAGGGTGGGGACGGAACTCTGGCCGGCACCCTACAGCAACTAAAAGGCAAGAACAATGCACTTTACTTTTTAGCTCAAAACGCCCTGCGAAACTTCCCGTTAGAAATGCCCCCTTCGCCCGGAATAGTTGGAATTTATGCTAACGTAGATGCCTCACGTGGCGTTTGGAAGGCCCCGGCAAATGTGAATATGGATTATGTAAGCAAGCCCGTCATAAAAATTACGGACCGGCAACAGGACGGATTAAATGTAGATGTCAATTTTGGTAAATCGGTGAATGTAATACGATCTTTTGTAGGTCGGGGGCCTTCCATTGTATGGGGAGCCAGGACCTTGGCCGGTAACAGCAATGAATGGCGATATGTATCTGTAAGGCGGTTTTTCAATATGGTCGAGGAATCCGTCAAAAAGGCCTCTATTCAATTTGTTTTTGAACCCAATGACAAAAACACCTGGGCCAGGGTGAAGTCCATGATCGATAACTTTCTAGTGCAGCAGTGGAAAGCCGGTGCGCTTATGGGAACAACACCAGAAGAGGCCTTTTACGTTAAGGTTGGGCTAAACGAAACCATGAACGAATTGGATATATGGGAGGGTAGAATGATCGTGGAGATCGGGATGGCGGTTGTAAGGCCTGCAGAATTTATCATTTTAAGGTTTAGCCATAAGATGCTTTCGGAATAACAAATAATTTATAGATAAAGAACATTTAAAAAAGTTAGATATGGCAAGTATGAACGGAAACGATAATGGAAACTCACGAAGTCCCGATACCGTGGTCTGTGAGAGCTTAAAGGTGATCAAAAACGATAAGAATGCCGCGGACAGCTTAAAAAGTGCGGGCGACACCTTAGAGGAATCAAAAAAAACCGCAAGAGCCTATAAAATTTGCTGTTTATCCAAAGCTGAGGAATCCCATGGAGTTTATCAGGATATGATGAGTTGCATAACGATTGAAAACTACAAAAAGACCGAGATCATTCAGAAAAGTGTTGATGAATACATAAAAAAAGATGATGAAATAGAAAAGCTCATCAAAGAATCGTCCAAGTTACTGAACGACCTACGGGTTAAACTGGAAGAGGCAAATAATGCGGCCTGTGCAATGTCTAATTGCGTTAAGAACAAGATTCTTCCCAAATCGGGATCCTCTACCAAAAACGTAAAGGTGGGCAATATAGAAATGCTATTGAAGGAGATTCTTGCCAAAACCAAAACGCTGGATGAAAAAGGGCAAAATGCATTTGAATCGGCAGTTACTATTGCCGGTATTCAAACCTTTACCAATACAGGAAGCTTAAAGGATTTTGTGGCCAAGCTTATGGACGCCATGAAGATTTTTAAAGCGTGCGTTGAGACCAACATAAAGTCCACCGGTGAAGATGTCACCAAATCGAGGGAAGAACTCAATGTTGTTGTAGAGGAACTGGCACAAATAGCCTGTGATACGGCCACATATTCAACTACTGGTCAAGGCTTGCAATCCGTTATAGATTTTATTTGTGAAGGAGAGTGCGGTGACGGTTGTATAGATCTGTGCGCCGATTTTGAAGTCTGTTGTGAATCAAGTGACGATGGTAATGATAAAGGAGGATCCAAACCCAAGGGAAAGCAATCTGCCGATCAATATTAGTGAACGCTGTTAACAAAGTAAAAAAATAATTATGTCAAAATTCATGATAAACGACGCCTGCTGTAAAGAAAGGCCAGGCGGCGATCCGGAAGGTCAAGACTGTCTGGACAAATGGAAAGAGCAACTTGAAGAGGTCTGTAACGAGTATAACGAAGCTGCAGCGGAAACGGTAAAAGAAAAGGAAGCATATGAAAATTCATTGGGCTGGGAAATTAAGATCAAAAGCTGGAATGAGCTAATCCAAAATACGGATGAAAAGGCCAAGACCATTGTTACCGAATTGGATTTCCTAATAGCACAGGTAAAAATTGTTTGCGATAAAGCTTTTTGTACCAATGAAGCTTTGAAAAAACTACTTTGTTTGGTCAAGGGAATCTTTGATTGTTTCTATTCCTATACCAATAATGCCGAAGGGCTAAAGGACAAAATAGCCGAATTCAAGAAGGAAGTTGAATGTCTTAAGAATATAGGGGACGACGAAAAGGCGGATGTACTAAAATGTATAGAAACCTATGAGGAAAAGATCATATTGGTTTGCGAAATGCAGGATGCGATTCTAAGCAAGCTTATCGAGACCTTGAAATGCGCCAAACTACTGTATGCAGCAATTTGTAAGGCCGCTGGTCTAAAAACCAAACTTCAGGGGATTAAAATAGTTTTTAACGGAGAAACCCCGGAAGACGATGAACACTGTGATCCGGATGATAACAGCTCCGATCCGGACAAAAGCAACGGCTCTAACGGCGATCTATATCCCTGCGATGATAAAGCCGCTAAATCCATTCCAGAATTTCCCATTAGTGAGGGAGGGTACTATAAAGGACTTGGAGAAGCGCTTGAAAAAGCATTGGAGGAAACAGCAAATCTGAAAGATAAATGGATTACCTCCAAAACCAACAGTGATGCGATCCTATCCAAAAAGAAAGGTCTGGAAGAAGCGATCAAGGCTGCCGAGGCTGCCGAGAGCGGAAAGTAAAAAGTGTAAATACAATTAATATCATAAATAAAACAATATGGCAGCAATAGGAGATTACCCACTACCAAAGTTTCACTTTAGGGTGGAATGGGGAAACGATTTTCGAATGGGATTCACCGAGGTCAGTGGATTGGATTTCGAAACAGAAGTGATCGAATACCGGGAAGGAAGCAGTAAAAAATATAACAAGACCAAGCAACCCGGACTCACGAAATATAGCAATATCACTTTAAAACGCGGCACTTTTGAGGGGGACTTCGATTTCTATGCAGAATGGCAGAAAACGTATTTCTTTCAAGAAGGGAATGAAACCGGATCAAAATTTAGACGTTCGGTAACTATAAAATTATTGAACGAATCGCACGAACCGGTCATTACATGGATACTCGAAAATGCATGGCCCAGCAAGGTGCAATCAACAGACCTTAAGGCCGATGCAAACGAGGTAGCCATTGAAACTATGGAAATGGTACACGAAGGTCTTACCATTTTGGAAGCTAAATAATCCCCGATATGGATACGGCAGCAAATGCGCTCTATCAAATTGTTGGTTTTCATTTTAAGGTATTCTTTTTTGACCTGGAAAATGAGGCAGAGTC
>JBCBDM010000229.1:0-4785 GCA_038529705.1 Bacteroidota bacterium | reverse complement strand
CCGGTATTTCTTTTTCCTTTATGTTAAGATATTGGCTCAGCAAAGCTGAGCAGTTGACAGTATCCAGTACCAGTTAGCAGTTATACTGCCTACTGAACACTGCTACTGCCAACTTAAAATTAAGGTGGTTATAGCGACGGGGCTCACCTCTTACCTTTCCGAACAGAGAAGTTAAGCCCGTTTGCGCCGATGATACTACGTTTGTGGAAAAGTAGGTCGCCGCCTTCTTTAAGTCCTGATTCTAACAAGAGTCAGGACTTTTTTTATGGAACAAACTCAATACCACAAACCCGTGGTGGCGAGAACCAAAGGTTCGAGGCGTTTCTTACCTCCCAAACCGCCTTCTTATAAAGACTCAATCATTTTTTGGTTGGGTCTTTTTTTATGAAACAAACTCAATACCACAAACCCGTGGTGGCAAAGCAATGCCTGTTGTAGATGTATGAAGTTACAACAGGCATTGCTTTTGCCGTTTCACTCTATGGAGTCGCCTTCATTAGATTGAGGGACCTTTTTTATGCCATAAACCCAACACTACTTGTACACAAACTTCAGGGTTGTTGCTGTTTGTTACTCTTGGGCCGCCTTTTGAAGAAACTATATTTAAATGATCCCTGGCTTATAATGTTTTAATAATCCCGAGCTGCAACAGCGATAGAGCCAAGTATCCTCTCCAAAGGAGAGATACAGGCGATAGCGCGGTCCCGTACAGCAGAGCAAAGCTCACTATACGGGAGTTGCCCAAAATCTTCAGAAGAATATCATATGCTTTCCTGTACAGAAACCCTAAATTTGTAATAAACAAGTTCGCTATGTATTCTAGACAAGAGGAATTCTGGAACAGTCTATCTCACGGATTGGGGGCACTTCTTGGGGTAGCCGGTTTAGTGGTCTTGTTAATCTTCGACTCCCATAAAACCACTTATAGCACCCTAAGTATATTGATATATGGTATTTCCTTGATTGCACTTTACACAGCATCCACTCTATATCATGCGATACGAAAGCCCGAATGGAAACCTTGGCTTAGAAAGCTAGATCACATTAGTATCTACTTCCTTATCGCAGGGACCTACACTCCGGTGGCACTTATTTCCCTTTTGGATGGAAAAGGTTGGTTGATTTTTTGGTTGGTTTGGGGGCTCGCTGCCCTGGGCACCCTCATGAAATTATTTTTTACAGGCCGTTTTGAGACCCTATCACTTTTACTTTATTTGGTTATGGGTTGGCTTATTGTCATTGATATAAGCAGCGTAACCCAGGTTCATTCCACGCTAGGAATTGCGCTGTTGGCTCTTGGTGGAGCGGCTTATACCCTTGGGATTATTTTTTACGTAGTCAATAGAATCCCCTATAATCATGCTATTTGGCATCTATTCGTCCTGGCGGGAAGTGTTTTTCACTTCTTTTTTATCTTTTTAGACGTGATTCAATGAAATGAATTATGCAAAGGCCAGCTACATTAAATAGGCCAGAATAACTCCTAAAACAATGGTTACCAGCTTGGCAAGATTGAATTTATGATCCTTGTTACTTTCAAATAAGATGGTCGTGGACACATGAAGGAACACCCCAATAGCTACTGCGTTGATCTCCGTTTCATAATTCTTTAGCACTGCAACTTCCGCTGCCAGTACATTGCCAATGGGGGTCATTAGGGCAAAGAGAATAAGAAATACAAACGAAATTAATTTAGGATATTCTGCCCTGTTAAAGACGAGTGCAAGAACAATAGCAATAGGAATTTTGTGTACAATGACCCCAACGAGCATATTGTGATTATCCGTGACAGGAAAACCTTCCAATAGGGCATGTATGGATAAACTAATAAAAAGTAGCCAAGGAAAGGCCTTATTTTTTGAATGAACATGAACATGTCCGTGCTCCGCTCCTTTGGAAAAGAAGTCTAGCATTATTTGGAGTAGAATCCCTGACATAATATATACGCCAATTTCCTTGGAAGGGTGTTCAAATACCTTCGGAAGGAGTTCAAATAAGGTTACAGATAATAAAAAGGCGCCACTAAAGGCCAGGATGATCGACATTTGCTTAAAGTCTTTCTTTCGAAAGAAAAAGGCAATAGCATACCCAACTATAACCGCCAGAAATAGTGCTGCATAGTCCATTAGTTAAGACATAAGGATTAATTCGTCCAAATACTTGAGGCCATACGTTTCCGATGCGCAATCTTTGCTACTGCGCTTTGGCCAAACCTTGGTTAGGTAGTAACTATTTTTAAAATCTAACAGACGCGTCATTTTTACTTTTTATGCAGGAATTGTTTTGCGCTGCTAAAATAGGTTATTTTTGCAGCATTGAATGGGAAAGACTATGGGAAAAAATTTTAAAATGTTAGCCAAGACCCTATATGGACTGGAAGATCTGCTGGCTGATGAATTACGAAATTTGGGCGCCTCCTTTGTTGAAAAAGGAGTTCGCAATGTTTCGTTCGAGGGAGATACCGGATTTATGTACAAAGCCAATTTATGCTGCCGTACGGCCATCAAAATTTTAAAACCCATTAGTGCTTTCAATGTCTTTACCGAAGAAGACCTATATAAAAAAGTGTACGCCATCCCCTGGGAAGACTATATGGAAGCCGACGGGTCTCTTGCGGTCGATGCCACAGTATTCTCCAAACAATTCACACATTCTAAATATATCGCTCTAAAAACGAAGGATGCCATTGTCGACAGGTTTCGAGATAGAGAAGGGGAGCGGCCGGATGTAGATTTGGAGCATCCTACCTTACGGGTCAATGTACATATCGATAGAAATATATGTACTATTTCTCTCGATAGCTCTGGACAGTCCCTTCACAAGCGTGGATATAAAGTTGAGAACACCTTTGCACCCATCAATGAGGTGCTGGCCGCAGGGATGATCATGTTGGCAGGATGGAAGGGTCAGTGTGATCTGTTAGACCCCATGTGTGGAAGCGGAACCATTCTTACCGAAGCAGCTATGATCGCTTGTAACATTCCGCCCAACTTGAATCGAGATGAATTCGGATTTGAAACCTGGCCGGATTTCGATGTGGATCTGTATGAGCTCATCGAGGCTTCGGCCTTAAAAAAGATAACCGATTTTCACTATAAGGTATATGGCTATGACAAAGATGCGGCGGTAATCCGGAAGGCTAAAGCCAATGTAAAAAGCGCTAACCTTCAAGATTTTATCGAGATAAGGACACAAGATTTCTTTGAAACCAAGAAGGAAGGAGACAAGTATCTTTTTATGGTCTTCAATCCCCCCTATGACGAACGCCTTTCTCTGGAAAATGTTCAGGAGTTCTATGGAAATATCGGGACCACGTTAAAACACGGGTATCCTGGGACTCAGGCATGGATGATCTCATCCAATATGGAAGCTTTTAAAAGTGTAGGTCTTCGACCTTCAAAGCGAATCAAACTCTATAACGGTAAGTTGGAAGCCAAGCTTCTAAGATACGATATGTACGAAGGCAGTAAGAAGGCGAAAAAGCAATCTACCTCTTGATGATAGGAATAAGGTAAGAAATAGTGTATCCATACCCCACACCAAACTTACTAAAGTCGTAGGTTCTGTTATACCCGGGGATGATCAGGTTGGCAAAATTATCCGGTTCGTCCTCTGTGATCAATCGTTTTAACTGGAGGTGGATCCCGAGATATAGGTTGTCCCATACTTCGGTTTTAACTCCCACTTGAAGTTCTGCCCAACTAGCGGTTAATCCTGTAAATTCCTGGCTATCTGTGACAAACTCTGTTGGAAACGTAGGATCTGTAGTGAAAATACTATATCCTGTTAGTTCCTGAGAAAAAGTCGCAAAACCATATCTTAACCCGACAAAGATCTCATTTTCCATTCCCAGCCAATTGTTATAAGCGTTGTAATTGGCTCCTAACTTTATATAACTTCCTTTGGTGGTTGCTGTAAGGTTCTCTTCATCCCAGTCGCGAGTTTCATTCCCTATCTCGGCTGCTGCGTAGTACTTTTTGGAGAAACGAAGATCACCGACCACTTCAAATCCGCTGTACCCATCTTCAAAGGCGGTCCGGGCCAATTTCGATAGATCGGCACCCACGCGAATTCCGTATTTTTCAATGCGTTTTGGAATAGTATCGTTTGCTGTAGGGTTCTCTTCCTGTGCTGCCATTGATAAAGGCAACAGAAGCAGACTAATGGAAAATAGTAAGATGTGCTTCAGTTTCATCCTCAATGGTTGTTTGTTGTACAGTAAAATCCCGAATCCAGTTCCCGTTACCTACTTCAGGTTCCAGAGCGGTTTGAAATTCATTATAGATTATTCTGAAGGCGCAGGCTCGATTCACATACTGCTCTTGCGTACTATAGGTGAAGGTGAGATTATCGCCATTATCTTCGTTGTCACTACTAATAAGAAATTCGTATAGCGTAGTATTGGCTAATGTATTCAATGGAACGGATACCAGGGTATCCGTGGTATTCACAGAGGCCAGCGTATCGGTTCCATTTAGGACCAGCCGGAAAGAAGTTACCGGTTTATTTTCGGTTCGGTCTGTTATGTCTTTAAACTCTACTTGAAGCAGGGGCGTAGTAGGCGTATCTTCTGCACAGATGTCATCCCTGGTGCACCCCGAATACAGGAATAAAACTAAAATTGAAATAAAAAACCTATTCGTCATAAACTATTTAGCTCTTTTCTTCAAAAGTACAACATTTTCTACATGATGCGTTTGCGGAAACATATCGACGGGTTGGACCCTGATCACCTGATAATAGTGCTACCCAGGCCAGGGACCTGGCACTTTTAGATCCCTATTA
>JBCBDM010000228.1:0-4807 GCA_038529705.1 Bacteroidota bacterium | reverse complement strand
ATACGGGCGCACAACCCACTGGAGAGCCTTTGTACGATGGAGTCCAAAACGATTGGGTTTTAGAGCAGATCAACCTGAGCGATTACCTGGGTGAGAATATTTTAGTGCGCTTCCAGTTGGTATCGGATAATGGTGTGCGAGCGGACGGATTTTATTTCGACGATCTGGAAGTCAACGTGGTTGAAGACGGCACATTAAGTGCTAACGATATAAAGAGCTCGCATTTCGCTGTATATCCTAACCCTGTTGAAGATCTCTTGAATATCACCACCCCTTTGGATAATTATACTATTGAGATGTATACGATCCAGGGACAATTAGTGAACAAAAAAGAAAATAATTCGGGCTCGCAAACGCTGGATTATAGTGATTTATCCAGCGGAATCTATCTATTGCGTCTCACGGCGGCTACCACCTCGCAAACGATACGGATCGTGAAAGAGTAATGGTTGGCGAAGGAACCTGGAATAGGAGAAAAGATGCCATTTACGACTTCTATTAAAGAGTCTTAATTCATAAAAATAGATAGGCGCATACCTTAAGAACTTGGGGTATCCGTTCTCGAAGTGTATCTTTAACTGAAAAATAAACGCTATGAAATTTATCCTTTCATTCCTTCTATTGTCTTCTACACTCATTTTGAGTGCTCAAGAAACTCAGGAAATTTATCAACGCGCAAAGATTTCGTACTCGGAAAGTTCGGACCTGGATAGGTTGGCCGAATTGGATATTCCTGCCGAACATGGAATACACAAAGTAGGCCACTTTATTATATCCGAATTCTCTATTTCAGAATTGGATCGTGCCAGGGCAAATGGCTTCCAGGTAGAAGTGCTCATTCCCGACGCCAAAGCGCATTTTCTGTTAGAAAACCTTAAGAATGAACCCACTCGGCAATTCAATCCAAGTTGTGGAGGAGGTACTGTATATGAAACTCCGGCGAATTTCAATCTGGGGAGCATGGGAGGATATCTTACCTACCAGGAACTATTGGATGAGCTTGATGCTATGGCAGCCCAATATCCTAATCTTATTACAGCAAAGGAAAATATTAGCACATTCCTTACCGAAGGACAACCCGACGCTACCACCACTCCACCGATTGGTGGCAACGGCATTAAGTGGGTTAAAATTAGTGACAACCCCGGCTCTTCTTCCGAAGGAGAACCCCAGATATTATACACGGCTCTTCATCATGCCAGAGAACCTGCCGGACTTTCTCAATTGGTCTTCTACATGTGGTACCTGCTAGAAAATTATGATACCGACCCGGAGATACAAAGTATACTCGATAACACCGAACTCTATTTTGTTCCGGTGCTAAATCCCGATGGTTACCTTTACAACCAAAAAACAGATCCTAATGGTGGTGGCTTTTGGCGAAAGAATAGAAAGAATGGATACGGAACCGACTTAAATCGTAATTACGACTATTACATTAATGGAGATCCTACTATGGGTATTTGGGGAGGACAGGGTTCTTCCAATGACACCGGAAGTAATATTTACCATGGCCCTTCTCCGTTTTCCGAAGTAGAGACCCAGGCCATTAAATGGTTTGTGGAGCAACATGACTTTATCATGGCGTTCAATAATCATACATCCGGAAACCTGCTCTTATTTCCTTTTGGATATACTGACACGGAAACGACCACGGAACACGACTTGTTCACTGGAATTTCGGGAGAGCTTGTTTCTCAAAATGGTTTCAGTAATATGCAAGCATCAGACCTCTACCCCGCCTCCGGATACAGTGATGACTTTATGTACGGTACTGTAAATACACATGACAAGATCTATGCCTTCACTCCGGAGATAGGACCTTCTTTTTGGCCACCATCCAATGAAATAGAGAGCATCTGTAAAACCATGATGTACCTCAATATTACTTCGGCAAAAATGGTAAACAATTATGCCAGCCTTAAAGATGCTTCACCTCTATATATTGGCAATGTAGCCTCTGCCGAGGCAACCTTCAATATCCAAAGACTCGGAGTTTCGGGAACAGGAACTTTTACGGTAAGTGTAAACCCAATCTCCTCAAATATTACGTCTGTTGGAACCGCTGTTACCTTTACTGCTATGGATATACTGGAGCAGGACAATAGCTCAATTGCCTATACCATTGCCGGCGGAACAGAGGCTGGAGATGATTTGGTGTACGAATTGGTCCTGGACAACGGCACATTCGAAACGGTAGTTCCGGTGACTAAAAAATTTGGAGAACTGGAAGCGATCTTTACCGATCCGGGGGATAGTACGTCGGATAATTTTGATAACAATGGCTGGGGAACCACGGGAACTACCTTTGTTTCTCCATCAAGTTCCATTACCGACTCCCCAGGAGGTAACTATCAGAATAACGCGAACAAGACCATTGCCGTAAGCGACCCTATAGATCTTACAGGCGCAATGGGTGCCAATGCCACCTTTTACGCCAAATGGGATATTGAGAACAACTGGGATTACACGCAATTTGAAGTTTCTGTTGACGGAGGAAGCAGCTGGATTCCTCAATGTGGTTTATTTACTAATGAAGGAAGTTCCAATGGAGGACAACCTACCGGGGAGCCCTTGTACGATGGTATTCAAAATGACTGGGTCCTGGAACAGATAGATCTAAGTGATTATCTGGACGAAAATATCCTGGTACGCTTTCAGTTCGCTTCAGATGGAGCTCAAACCGCCGATGGGTTTTATTTCGATGACTTAAAGATCAATATCGTTGGCGAAGGTCAGTTGAGTATTGAAGAAGTTGACAACGCTCAATTTACCGTATATCCGAATCCAGTAAACGATATGTTACATATTACAACTCCTCTGGAAAATTACACCATTGAAATGTATACCGTTCAGGGACAGATAATTAACAGAATCCTGAATAATAATGGTTCCCAATCCATAGATTATAGTAATTTATCCAGCGGAATATATTTATTGAAATTAACTTCTTTAGGGGCTTCACAAACATTGCGCATTGTGAAACAGTAAGTTATTCCGTCAAAAAATTAAGAATATAAAAAAATGGAGCCTTAAGCGTGGCTCCATTTTTTGTGATCCTTAACAAAACTGAATATTTTTCCCTATTTTGCAATGCTGAAATAACTTGAAATATGACCGAAGTAAAACGACTTTTTGACTTCCCCTATTACCAATTAGAAAAATATCCCCAGGAAGGTGCTCTAGTGAGCAAGGTGAATGGAGAATGGATAAAAACCTCAACCCAGGAATACATTGATAAGGCAAATGCCATCTCAAGAGGACTTATTAAACTAGGTCTTCAACCCAACGACAAAGTAGCGATTATCTCCATGACCAATCGAACGGAATGGAATATTTGTGACATCGGAATTCTGCAAACCGGAGCTCAAGATGTACCTATCTATCCTACCATAAGTGAAGATGATTATGCCTATGTCTTAAATCATAGTGAGTCCAAATACTGTTTTGTCTCCTGTACGGAAGTACTGGGAAAAATAAGAAAAATACAAGATCAAGTACCTAGTCTTCAGGCAGTGTATTCCTTTGATACTATTGATAACTGCGACAACTGGAGTAAAGTATTGGATCTGGGTAATGAACATATGGACCTTCAAGCCGAAGTGGAAGCAAGAAAAGATGCTGTCCATGAAGATGATTTAGCAACTCTTATATACACTTCCGGTACTACTGGAAAACCCAAGGGAGTCATGCTATCGCATAAGAACATTGCCAGTAACGCCAAGCACAGTGAAGGTAGGCTGCCTATCGAGGCAGGAAAATCAAAATCTTTGAGCTTCCTCCCAGTATGCCATATCTACGAGCGTATGTTACTCTATATGTACCAATATATGGGGATGAGCATTCACTTTGCGGAAAGCTTAGATACGATCAGTGACAACTTAAAAGAAATACATCCGGATGTGATGACAGCGGTTCCTCGTCTTCTGGAGAAGGTATACGACAAGATAATTGCCAAGGGGGCCGACCTTACCGGAATCAAGAAGAAATTATTCTTTTGGGCGGTAGATCTCGGTCTTAAATGGGAACCCTACAGACAAAATGGTGCCTGGTACGAATTCAAGCTAAAGATTGCCCGAAAGCTCATCTTCAGCAAATGGCAGGAGGCCCTAGGGGGTAACTTGAAAGCTATTGCCTCAGGTAGTGCCGCTTTACAACCCAGATTGGCCAGAGTATTTAACGCAGCGGGATGCCCTGTAATGGAAGGATACGGTCTTACGGAAACATCACCTGTAGTTTCGGTAAACGATATGCGCAATAACGGATTTAGAATTGGAACGGTTGGAAAAGCATTGCCAGACACGGAAGTAAAAATAGCCGAAGACGGTGAGATCCTTATCAAAGGCCCTCAGGTAATGCAAGGATATTATAAAGATCCTGAACAATCTGCTGAAGTTTTAAAGAACGGATATTTTCACACCGGAGATATTGGTGAAGTAGATGCAGATGGTTTCCTCAAGATCACAGATCGAAAGAAATCCATGTTTAAAACAAGTGGTGGAAAATATGTAGCTCCCCAATTGATAGAAAACGCAATGAAGCAATCCAATTTCATCGAGCAGATATTAGTGGTGGGAGATGGTGAAAAGATGCCGGGAGCTTTAATTCAACCGAATTGGGAATGGATAGCCGATTGGTCTGACAAGAAAGAAAAAGGATTGAGCAAAGACCCGGGAATCGACTACCAAAGTGAAAAGTTGATCAAACGCATTCAAAAAGAAGTGGATAAGTATAACGAACGCTTTGGAAAGTGGGAGAAGATCAAGAAGTTTGAACTCACACCAGACATTTGGACCATTGAAGGCGG
>JBCBDM010000227.1:0-4957 GCA_038529705.1 Bacteroidota bacterium | reverse complement strand
CCCGGAAAAAACGATCATCGCAGTGATACCTATATACAATGTAGGAGGAGCGTTACACAGAAATTCCGGTACGCGCACCAACCAAAACGGCCCCCTTGAATACGGGTTTAGAGGAAACGCCAGAAACTATGACCTAAACCGGGATTTTATTAAGAGTGATACCAAAAATGCCAGTGCCTTTGCCAAGATCTTTCACATTGTGGACCCTGATCTTTTCATTGACAATCATGTGAGTAATGGTGCCGATTATCAATATACGTTAACCCATTTATTTACCCAGCACAACAAGCTGGGAGGGCCCATGGGGACCTACTTGCACGATTCCTTTATGCCGCAATTGGAAGATTCGTTGGAAGCAAAGAAATGGGACATCACCCCTTATGTCAATGTCTTTAACAGCACTCCGGAAAAGGGCTTCTCTCAATTTCTGGATTCCCCTCGATATTCAACAGGGTATGCAGCACTATTCAACACCTTGGGAATGATGGTAGAGACCCACATGTTAAAACCGTACAAGGACCGTGTTGACGGCACCTATGAGTTAATGAAGTCTTTCATAAATATCGCCGAAAAAGATGCCGAAGTGATCCAAGAACTAAGAAAGAACAGTTATTCCAATCATAAGGTGGGTGATACCTATCCCCTGAGCTGGGAGGTAGACAGTAGCCAAATAACAAAGCTTCAGTTCAAAGGATATGAAGCTTCCATGATTCCCAGCAAGGTCACTCATGCCGATCGCCTAAAATACGATACGACCCAACCCTTTACTCGCGAGATCAGCTATTACAATTACTTCAAACCTACCTCCTCCGTCGACATACCGGCCCAATATATTATCCCGGCAGGATATTGGAATATCATCCAACGTCTGGACGAGAATAAGATCGACTACAAAAAGGTAAAACAGGACACCCTCATAACCGCCCAGGTGTATAGAATTAAAAGTTACGATTCCCGAAGAAATCCTTATGAGGGGCACTACCAACACTATAACACTCAGGTAGAAATGACAGAAGAGCAGGTAACCGTAAAGCGAGGAGACTATATAGTGGCCACTCGTCAGAAAGGCTTGCGATATTTAATAGAAACCCTGGAACCGTCTGCTCCGGATTCGTTCTTCAACTGGAATTATTTCGACCCTATACTTCAGCAAAAGGAAGGGTTTTCGCCCTATGTATGGGAAGATAAGGCCGAAGCACTTCTTAACGATAATCCCGATCTTAAAGCCGAATTTGAAGCGAAAAAAAGCAATGATGAGAACTTCGCCAGGAATTGGTTTGCACAGTTGGATTGGATCCACAAACGATCTTCCCACTATGAAAAGGCTCATTTACGATATCCTATCGTTAGGGTGGGTGGTTAAATATTCCTTCGGAAAGAGAAGCTTGATATTTTCATAAGAATTGAGGAGGGCTTTCTGGGATTTTTCAAAATTCTTCCATTTGGCCTTTTTAATCCCTTCTCCTTTTTGAGGTTTGAGCTCTCCGTCGTATTCGGTATACATTTCAAACCAATAGGTGGCCTTTAGTTTGAACTTTCCGTTCCTTTTAAAAACGTGATACGTCTTCTTTATGAATCGCTTTACCACTAGTTCCTTTACGCCGGTCTCCTCCTCGACTTCCCGAATGGCCGCTGTTTCATGGCTCTCTCCCTTGTCCAAATGCCCTTTGGGAAGATCCCAGCGGTCATTGCGATGGATAAAAAGAATTTCTCTTTTTTCGTTATACACCAAGCCGCCGGCTGCTTCAACCCAGGGTAATTTCTTGCGTAAAAAGCGTTCTAATTTTTCTTCGTTCTTATGATAGAGGTTCACATAGAGCAACTCCCCTTCGTTGATCTTTCGAATGAGCTTCTTGAACCGCGCCAGCTTTAAAGGAATGGCTGTATACTGCTTCCCAATATTTTTTTCAGTAGAGAGAATTATTGGGATGTCATTCACAAAAACTTTATACATTTGCAGCATGGTTTTAAACAAAGAAACAGCTCAAAAAACGGCTGAATTGCTCCTGCAAATTAATGCAATAAAATTACAACCACAAAACCCTTTCACATGGGCGTCCGGATGGAAATCTCCTATCTATTGTGACAACCGAATTACCCTTTCGTATCCGGTTATCCGCAATTTTCTGCGAGAGAACCTGGCCAATCAAATAGAAAGCCTATACGGAAAGCCAGATGTTATCGCCGGCGTAGCTACCGGTGCCATAGGCATAGGTGCTCTGGTGGCAGACTATATGAATTTGCCCTTCATTTATATTCGCCCAGAAGCAAAAAAACACGGGCGTCAAAATCAGATTGAAGGTCACCTGGAGGCCAGCCAAACGGTGGTAGTTGTGGAAGACCTCATTAGTACGGGTAAGAGCAGTTTATTGGCGGTTGATGCCTTAAATGCAGCAAATGCCCAGGTAAAAGGAATGGTAGCTATCTTCTCCTATGGTTTCGATTTAGCCGAAAAGAATTTTGCCGAAGCAGGAATTGATCTTCACACCTTAAGTAACTACGAGAATCTGTTAGAGCAAGCGGAAAGATCCAGTTATATCACTTCTGAAGAAGCGCAAACCCTGTCTATATGGCGTGAAAATCCAGCTGAATGGAAATAGGCACGGTGATTGCTACTACCCAAATCGATTCTAACTTATACACATGGAAATAAAAAGTAAAAAAGTTACGGTTCAGAAGGACGCTCAATCATTGTGCGATTTCCTGAGCGACGTAAAGAACTTCGAACAACTAATGCCCGAAAACACCAGTAAATTTGAGATCATCAGAGAGGATGCTTTTGTCTTTGCCCTAAAAGGTATGCCGGAGATTGCATTGGAAGTAAAAGAAGTGGTAGCCCCCAACAAAGTAGTTCTCGGCGCGATTAGCGATAAGATCCCCTTTCAATTGGAAGGTAAGATAGATGCAATTTCCGATAGTACTTCGGAAGCAGAGCTCGTATTCTCCGGAGAGTTTAATCCTATGATGGCGATGATGGTAAAAGGTCCTATCACGAAATTTTTAGAGACCTTATCCTCTAATATGGCCCAGATCTAATATATAAATTTAATTTCCTTTATTCCGTAGGAATGGACCCCTTCGTCCTCCTGCTCTAAAAGCAATTCACCTTCTGGAGATACACCTCTTAGAATGCCGTTGAATATTTCCCCGTTGGCATTCTCAAATGCAGCCACTTGATGAAGGCGAAAAAGACGACTTTCATAAGCCGAATAAAGTGATTCGGGCTTACGGACTTCCAACTTTTCTATTTCAGAAAGCACCGTTTTTGTCAAGACCATGAGAACTTCATCCAGATCGAACTTCCTTCCTTGCGTAAGATACAAGGATGATGCCTGAGGCAGTTCGGGAAAGGTCTCATTATTTACATTGAGCCCTATCCCAATGATGGAACTGACAACAACATCACTTTTTAACTGATTTTCAATTAAAATACCGCACAGTTTCTTTCGGTCTGACAGAATGTCGTTAGGCCATTTAACACAAATGTTTTCCACACCGAGCCGCTCCAATCCATTCAATAACCCCAGTGCTACCGCACAATTTATCTCAAAAGCTCGAACCGCGGGCCACCCCTTAAACTTTTTAAAAACGCTGAATGCCAGGCTTTTACCAACTTCTATATGCCAGAAAGCTTGTCTCTGTCCTTTCCCTTTGGTTTGGTTTTTGGCGGTTACAATGGTAGCATCATCCAGTATCACTTTCTTGCTCAGAGCTTTTAAGTGATCGTTGGTAGAATCAATGGCATCAAGTTTGATTATTTTCAATTGAATTAAGATTGTGTTAATGTTGCCAAATAAAACGGCAACAAGAAACAAAAAAGTAATAACTTTGCCCTAAATAACAATACTGAATGACAAAAAAAGAAGTAAGTACAGATCAACTTGTAACACACATAATTAAAGGGATTGAAGAGGTAAAAGGACAGGATATACAAATTCTGGATCTACGGGAGATAGAGAACACGGTTTGTGATTATTTCATTATCTGTAACGGTACTTCAAATACGCAAGTAAATGCGATAGTCAATTCCATCCACAAAATTGTTAGTAAAAGTCTTAAGGAAAAGCCCTGGCATGTTGAAGGAAGTGACAATGCCGAGTGGGTATTGATGGACTTTGTGCATGTGGTGGTGCATGTATTTCAGAAACACATAAGAGAATTCTACGATATTGAAGGACTCTGGGGCGATGCTAAGACTGTGAAAATAGAAACAACGTATTAAAAAAAGAGCCCTATGGCGAACGAAGATAAAAAACCTGAAATAAAGAAACCTAAATTCAATGCCTATTGGATCTACATTGGTGTCATCCTCTTGATCGTTGGATTTCAATTCTTTGGGGGAAGTAGTTGGACACAACCCAATAAGATAAGTCAGATCGACTTCGAGCAGTATCTGGTCGATGGTGATGTGGAAAGAATCGAAGTGGTCACCAACTTGAGAACGGTAAAAGTATATCTTACCCCTGAAGCAAAGGCCAAGGAGATACACAACAGAAAAAAAGGAAGCAATCTCCTAAAACCGGGACCCAATGACCCAAACTATGAGTTTGAAATAGGGGATCTACAGAATTTTGAGAACAAATTTCAAGCATTACGCGCAGAGAATGATCTTAATACGGGATATGGATTTGACCAGGACGAGAATTTCTTCGGGGACGTATTACTTACCCTCCTCCCGTTTGTAGTGATTATTGGTATATGGATCTTCATCATGAGACGAATGTCATCCGGAGCCGGAGGTGGTGCTGGCGGACAAATATTCAATATTGGTAAGTCCAAGGCGAAGCTTTTCGACGAAAAGACCGATGTAAAGACATCTTTTAAAGATGTTGCCGGCCTGGAAGGGGCAAAAGAAGAAGTTCAGGAGATCGTGGATTTCTTAAAAAACCCGACGAAATATACTTCCCCGGAGGTCCTACCAGGAGTGCTCCTTTTGGGATTTTACCCCCCAGGGAAG